>NZ_JALVUC010000019.1:0-46385 GCF_027023865.1 Thermococcus sp.
CGGTAAGGCTAACGTGAGCGTACCACTTCCGCTTTACCGCATCGTAAGTTATCTCCAGTCTTCCATGCTTGCCTTTCAAGTGTATTCTGCCTTTAAACTGGATTTCCAAGCGTTTGAACTTTCCAAGGCCTTTGAGGATTAGCTTGTTGTTTTTGATTTCGTATTGGTCGTTCCTGAGGACGATTAAGGGTTTTCTCTTCACTTCGTCCTTCAAGTAGTTTGGTGGTTTCGGCTTGAGCCACTTGGGCAGTTCTTCGTTTCTTTTGCTCCTTAAGAGCGAGAAGAAGCTCCGCCAAGCTTCAGCATTCTTTCTGGCTATTTGCTGGACTGTTGCGGAACCGATTTCCTTCTTGAATTCTTCGTAAACTATCTTTTCGGTTTTGTTGAAGTCCACTATTTGCTCTTTGAAGAATTCTTGTCGTCTTAGATAGTTCACTCGGTTCCAGGCTTTGGCTCCAGTGTCGGCTAACTCGAAAAGAATTTTCTCTTGTTCCTTTGAGGGTTGGAGTTTTACTGTTACTACCCGCTTCATTTCAAAGTAGGGTATGGTTTTTTGGCTTTAAAATAGTTTGCTTTCCCGCTTAATGGTTGTTGGGGGGTTTACTGCATCCCCGCCCTAAAGGACTAGGCTTTCAAAAGAAAAAAGTAAAAGTTCGATGCCAGAACCAATAAACTTTTTCTAAAGATTTTCAACTTCTAATTCGAAAGATTTTTAGTGAGTGAATAGAACAATAAAAGGCAAGGTAAACATGCTCGAGCGCCTGTTGAAGTCGAAATACAGGGGGTACATTGTTTCAATGAAAAAGTTTGGTAGGAATGAAGTTCGTCCCCGTGCTGAAGCGTGGGAGAGCCTTCATCTCAATGACATTGTTAAGTTTCTCGACCTCCTTGTCCTCAACTACTACTGGACTTGAGCCTTTACCTTCTCAACGACGTGGATGTTCTCTATCCTCGTCACAGGATACTGCCCGCTCTCGTCCTTTTCAACGGCCTTGACCATATCCCATATCGTCAGCAGAGCGACGCTAACTCCGGTTAGGGCCTCCATCTCAACGCCAGTCTTATAAACCGCGCGAACCTCGCAGGTGGCCTCTATGTAATCCTCGCCAAACTCAAAGGTTAAGTCAACGCCGGTCAGTAGTATCGGGTGGCAGAGGGGGATGAGTTCCGGCGTTTTCTTCACGGCCAGAATCCCGGCTATCTGGGCCGCTGCTATAACGTTGCCTTTCTTCGTCTTTCCGGCCCTTATAAGCTCAATGGTTTCAGGCCTTAGGTGAATCCTGCCCTTTGCTATAGCCTTCCTGAAGACCTCGCCCTTGTGGCCGACCTCAACCATCTTGACACCATTCTCATCGACGTGGGTAAGTTCTCTCATGGTCCAAACCTCCTGTGGAAAGATTTATCCCTTTGCAACCCCCATGGGACGCATTCTCGCAACGAGGTTCGCTATGCCCGCCTCGTGGACTACGTTGACGACGTTGTCAACGCTCTTGTAAGCACCGGGCGCTTCTTCAGCAACGACCCTCATCGAGGCGGCCCTCACGTAGATGCCCCTCTGAGCGAGCTCGTTCTTCAGCCTGTCGCCGCGGTACTGTCTCGTTGCGGCCTTCCTACTGAGTAATCTTCCGGCACCGTGGCACGAACTGCCAAATGTTTCGCGCATTGAGCCTTCTGCTCCAGCCAAGACGTAGCTCGCGGTTCCCATCGAGCCGGGGATAAGGACTGGCTGGCCGACGTCGCGGTAGGCTCTGGGAACGTCCGGATGTCCTGCAGGGAACGCCCTCGTGGCTCCCTTTCTGTGGACAACCACCTTAACCTTCTTCCCGTCGACCTCGTGCTCCTCGACCTTCGCTATGTTGTGGGCGACGTCATAGACGATGCTCATCTCCATGTCCTCCGCCTTCCTCTTGAAGACCTCCTCGAAGCTCTCCCTGACCCAGTGGGTTATCATCTGCCTGTTGGCCCAGGCGAAGTTGGCGGCTGCCTTCATTGCACTGAAATATCTCTGCCCTTCTTCGGTCTGGAAGGGGACGCTGACAAGCTCGCGGTCAGGCCACGGCACGTTGTACTTCCTATTGGCTTTTTCCATTATCCTGAGGTAGTCGCTCGCAACCTGGTGGCCGAGCCCCCTGCTCCCTGTGTGAACCATCACAACTACCTGCCCCTCGAAGAGGCCGTATGCCTTCGCGATTCTCTCGTCGAAGATTTTATCAACGACCTGAACCTCTAGGAAGTGGTTTCCCGAACCGAGGGAGCCGAGCTGGGGCGCTCCACGCTGTTTTGCCTTCTGGCTAACCGCGTTGGGATCGGCCCCTTCCATCCTCCCGCCTTCCTCGAGGTGCTCAAGGTCTTCTTTCCAGCCATAGCCGTTCTCAACTGCCCACTTTGCACCGTCCGCTAAAACATCGTCGAGTTTACTCCAGTGGAGCCTTACCCTGCCTTTGCTCCCAAGGCCAGACGGCACGTTCTTGAAGAGCGTGTCAACAAGTTCTTTGATGTGCGGTCTGACCTCCTTCTCCGTTAGGTTCGTTCTGATGAGACGGACGCCGCAGTTGTGAACAACGAGACCGTTGGCTATGAAGTTGTGGGCCTCGTGGTAAACACCAATGTCATAGAGCTTTTTGGAGTCACTTTTTATCCTCTCGACTTCAATTACCGGGTCGAGCACGAATCCACCTTCGAGCCCATAGGTTTTTAGGAAGCTCTGGAAGTCGGGTAGAAGTTCTCTCATCTTTCTGTTCCTCTGGACTAAGTTGCTCTCCGAGATGTTCTCCCCTATCACGATTTTTCTCCTTAAGTATTCCGCGAAGATCAATGCGTAGGGTTTCTGGGCAGTGTACTCGTAGCCAATCTTGGAGAGGAAGTTGTATATCTCCCTTGTGTTGGAGTATATTACAAGCCTGTACATTACCCGATTGTCATACTCTTTGACTTTTCTTACATGCGAGGTGACGTCAAACTCTGCCAGCAGTTCCTTAATTGAATTTAGAAATCTCACGAGACTTTCTTCGAGTTCTTTAGTCTTAACTGCAGTGAGGGATATGGAATTTGGTGTGTACTTGTGCTTATCTGAAATCAATCTTGGCTTGCTTCCATCTGCACCGAAAAGCCCCGCCAGGAAGTTCCTCTTAACCCATTTGGGAGCCTTTTTAATCCACTCCGGAACATCGAAGTCAACGTTAGTTTTCTTGCCCACTGGGGCACCCAGCTTGATAAGGAGTTTTGAAAACGCCTTTGATGTGGTCTTTATTGAGTACTTGGTTCCCGTGGTCTCAAACTCTTCCCATGCAGTCCTGACATTTCCCTTTCTGGTCCTCTTATAAACCTTGGAAGCCCTGATGTTAAAGTAGAACTTAATGTCTTTCCTAAGGGATTCCAGCCCTCCTTCGTCTCCATAGAAAAAGGTGATTATCCTCTCCCTTCCGTTACTCTCGCTGTAAATGTCAAAGGATCCATCGCCTATGAAGTATCCCAGTATCCTTGCCAGAATTCCAATCCTTGGGTCGTCCATCCTCAGCGGGAGCAGTCCCCTCTCTTCCAAGTACTTCACCAGTTGTCTGTCTTCGTCTTTGAAATCCTTGCGAGTTAAAAGGACCCTCACCTCAGGCTCTTCGTACTCGATTCCCTCGAATGGGTAGACGGCAACTAAATCACCGGGCCTTATATCTTTTGCCATTATGTACCCGTTCTCCGTTAGTACGGGATGATCTCCTGAGGCCTTAAGAACCCTCCCACTTGCGAGCTTTATCTCGTATATTTCTTCATCACTGTCCCTCTCCGCGACCAGCATTATTCTGGAGTGATCGTTGTGACCTTCCTTCGCGTTATAGACCTTTAGTGGAATCCTTTTGAATGCTTTAGGAAGATCCTTTACCTGAATCCTGAATCCCAAATCGCTTATAACCTCAGTCTCTTCGTGAAGGCAATTCACATCGTAGCCCACACCTCCAGGGCTTATTACACCCTCCTTTGCGTCAAAGGCGGCAACTCCTCCTATCGGGAAGCCGTAGCCTTGGTGTCCGTCGGGCATGACTATTGAGTACTTGTAGATGCCCGAGAGCATAGCGACGTTTGCCGCCTGCTCAAGCGTCTTATCATTCTTCATCTTTTCTATAAGCTGGTCGTCTGCGTAGACCCTCCCAGGGACGCGCATTCTCTTATCAAACTCCGGTATCTCCCACCGGATCCTGTCTATCCTCCTCAGAGGTACCATGCTCTCACCCTCCTTACGGTCGTTTTCAACCAATATAATTTTTATTACCTTGCCAAAAGACAGATGGGATGGTAAATGGGAAACCTGTTCCGCAACATAGAGCAGTTGATAGCCGGGAACTTTGCCAGGAGCACCGTGATGACACTGCTCACCCTCTACATAATCCGAGAAACGAGCGTCAGTAACTTTGGTGTTTACTCAACCGTTCTCGCGTTTTCCTCGATTACCATGGCCTTTGTGAATTTTGGGCTCGACACCTATCTTACTCGGGAGGCCAGCCGGAACCTCAAGGCCTTCTTCCCCCTCTTGAAGGGGGTTACCAAGGCGAGGGTTCTGCTCTTTGTCCTTTCGGAGGTCATTCTCTA
This sequence comes from Thermococcus sp., assembly GCF_027023865.1. Classification (NCBI taxonomy): domain Archaea; kingdom Methanobacteriati; phylum Methanobacteriota; class Thermococci; order Thermococcales; family Thermococcaceae; genus Thermococcus; species Thermococcus sp. The sequence goes on from NZ_JALVUC010000019.1 coordinate 4,579, forward strand.
CCTCACCCTTACACTGCTTGAGTATCCCAAGGCCGTCGTCGTTCTGACCCTGATTTTCGCCTTCGACCCCCTGCTGAGCTTTTTCCTTGACTCCCTCTACTCCCTTCGCTACATAGAGGAGAGAACCCGAATAGTACCCCTGGCGGAGTTCGGGAGACGGACGCTCCTGTTTGCGCTAGTTTTGCTGGTTGCCGACGGTAACCTCATGAGGATCGTGCTTTCATACCCGGTGGCGGATACCGTAGTGTTAGCCGCTGTTCTGGGTGTTTGTGCTGGACGCCTCAGGGAGCTGAAGGCCGTTTCGGAGGGTGAGGAGCCCGACCTCTGGAATCTCCTAAGGAAAAACCTCCCCTTTTCACTCTAGACCCTGACGGGCCTTTTCTTCTGGAACGTAGATGTGATGATGGTCTCAAAGCTACTGGGGGCAATGGAGACCGGTTTTTACAACGTTGGTGCCACGATTTTCAAGGCGATATACTTCCTTCCCCAGTCCTTCGGCTCGGTTCTCCTCCCAAAGGTAAGTAAAGCCTACCACGATGGGAATCTCTGGGGTGTGCGCAATCTGCTGCTGGAATCGGCGAAGACCCTCCTCCTAATTGCCATTGGCATCGTAGTGTACTCGCAAACGAGTCTGCCGTACTACGTCCCCCTGCTCTTCGGGGACAAGTACTCCCCCGCGATGAAGATTATTGGGCCGATGTCGCTGATAGTCCTCTTCTACTTCCCGGCCTTCCTTGGACAGAACCTGCTCGTGGCAATAAACAGGGAGAAGAAAGCCGTGAATTCGCTGGTCATTGCCAACGCAACGAACTTCGTCCTGAACCTCGTGTTCATCAAAATGTACGGTATCCTTGGCGCGGTCTACGGTACCGTGCTGAGTCAGGTGGTGTTTTTTTATCACCACCGCCTACTACCTCCGCGATGTTATTAGCTGGATGTCTCCGCTTGGGGATATATGGAAGGACTTGACCATAGGAAGTGCCGCGTGGGTAGCAACAGGGCTCGTTGTCTCATGGCTGAACGGGGTAACGAGGCCGTATCTAGCCGACAATTTGTACCTACTGACGTTTTTCCTGCTGTACAGGGAGTTGATAAAGGGGGAGAGGTTTACCCTGCATGGGTATTCTATCCATTAGAAGGCCTGCATCTCCTCTCCTTGGGAACGTAGTTTATCAGCTTTCCCTCTCTGGCCTTCGCGGAGCCAAGGAAATAGGAGCGCCACTTTACTATCATCCAGCCATGAAGGCTTTCGTTGATCTCGACGCTCTTTCCTGCTAAATAGTGCCTCGCCCTTTCATCGTCCAGCTCAACGACGTTCTTCGTCGCCTTTGGCCCTACTAGGAAACTCCCCTCAATGCTGAGCCTTATCCCGTCGCTCTCAATCCTCGCAAAGTAGATTCCCTGCCTGTCCGGTCCCTTAACCTCAAAGGGGCAGGGCTTCCAAGCGTAGACCTTGTGGTATCTACCCCGTATCTCGTAGACCAGCTCGGGTGCGTAGCCGTAGTTTTCAACGAGAAGCCTCTTCACAAGCTCGATATCGTCCGTCCTTCCAACCTCTTCCCTCGGGTTAGTGGTAGCCTTTTCATTGCTCTCCTCGCTCATTCGCCTCCCTCCGGCTTGGCTATCTTCGCTATGAAGAACGCCTCCGTGTCGTTGTCATTCGGGTGTATGCGCAGGGCCTTCTTTAGCTCGAGCGAGTAGGTTCTCCCCTCCCATTCGAGGACCGGTTCACTCGTCCTCACGGGCAGGTCAATCCTCTCGAGCCTCGCGTCGGTCTTCCTGAGGAGATAATCAACGACCTCCTCGTTCTCAAGGGGGTCTATCGTACAGGTGGAGTAGACGAGCGTCCCGCCCGGTTTTAAGGCCCCGTAAGCCACCCTGATAAGCCTCTTTTGGATGTTCATGTAGCGGATGACGGTTTTCATTCTCCACTCTTCCAAGAACTTCCACTTCTTCCGTATCATTCCAACCGAGGAGCACGGTGCGTCGAGGAGGATTCTATCAAAGGTATCCTTGAAGCGAGCGAAGTAGGCACCGTCCCTCGTGGTCACGCGCGCTATCAGAACCCCCATCCTATTGAGGTTTGCCATGAGGACGTTGGCCCTGCTCAGTTTCGGGTCGTTCGCTATGATACACCCCTCGTTTCCCATGTACTGGGCAATCTGCCCGGTTTTGGAACCGGGTGCCGCCGCCATGTCAAGCACAAGTTCGCCCGGCTTTGGCTCAAGAACAACCGGCGGAATCATCGAACTCGCTTCCTGACCGAATATCAGTCCCAAACTGTGCTCTGGGACTTCCACGAGGTTGTCGACGTTGATGAAGAAGCCCTCGCGAACCCAGGGAATTGGCTCAAGCTCAAACTCTTCTCTCAGCCTCTCCACCACTGACTCCAGCGGCGCCTTGAGCGTGTTCACCCTTATGCTCTGCCTGAGCGACCTTATCAAGAACTCCCAGAACTCGTCGGTGTCTTCGAGCCTTGAGTAGCGCTCATAGAATCCAGGGTTTGTCTCCCTGACTCTGTCCCTCGCGCTCATGGAACCACCTCATATGTCAGGAACCAGCTGGGCCATCCACCTGCCGTCGGGAAGCTGTTTTATCTCCATTTCGTGGTAGGTTATCGCCTTCACTTCCTCCTTCGGCCCCTGTTTCTCGCTCAGCAGTTCACCGCAGGCCCTCGCCTTGATCTTGTAGCCATCTCCGCTCTTCTCGATCTCAATCCTAACGTCGCCGAAGACAAGTCCCTCCACATCATGGATGACGAGAAGCTCCTCAAGGAAATTATACAAGAGCGCCATCAGATCCTCTCCTTCCGCCTCAACTTCCCTGCACTCTTTGGGGTCAACCTTCCTCACGTCAACCATAACGTCGAAGAGCGCCAGTGCAACGGCCTCAAAGGCTTCCTCAAGCGTTGAACCGTACCCCCTGATGCCTATGTCAGCGGTGTGCTCGTAGTGCTCCCATTCCCTCATCTCAGCCACCCCCAAGGAGTACCGAGTTTAGATCCTCCTCTATCGCCGCCCGATGGAGCCTCTTGTCAGCAGTATAGAAGCTTCTTGCCTCGACGTACTTTGCCGAGACTATCTGAAGGGCATCAGCTTGATACAAATGGTATCTCTCGATCAGCTTCCAGGCATCTGCCAAGATCAGGGAGTGGACCGGAACCATCTCTAAGACGCCCAGCCTCGTGAACCGCTTTACCTCCGCTAAAAAGCCCTTTTTCAGGAAGTCAAACTCATCTCTGCTGAGCTGTCCCCGTCTCAGCCGTTTATCGAGTGTGCCGATAACCTCTCCGATGTTCCAGAAGCTGAAGGCCAGCTTCACCTCCCCCCTGTAGGCGTCCCTGAATAGCTCCTTTACGACATCGCTGCCCTCTTCGTCCAGGTATCTCTTCAGAATTGCATTAGTATCCAAGTAAACGCTTCTCCCTGTCATCTCTCATCTCCCTCACAAGCTTCTCACTGCTCTCTCCTTTGACTCTCAGGGGTTCAAACCACAGGGGCACCTCGGAGTCGTCGACGTCCTTCAAAACTTCGTTTATGAGGTAGTTCATCAGCGCCTCTTCAAGGAGCTTGCTGACCTCGCTCTTCTCCCGCTGGGCCAGCTCTTTAAACTCCTTCCACAGTTCTTCATCCAGATAAACGCTGGTCTTCACCTTCCCCATTGTACCACCATCGGTAATTACCTGCATTGGTATATAAACCCATCGAAACCGTTAATTAGATCGACGTCGAAATGGCATCGGTGGTGAAATGAGAGAGATAACGCCGAGGCGCATAATCGAGATGAAGGGGAAGGAAAAGATAGCGATGGTGACCGCTTACGATTATCCATCGGCGCTGATAGCGGACAAAGCCGGGATGGACATAATATTCGTCGGTGATTCCCTCGGCATGGTCGTCTACGGGGAGCAGAACACGCTGAACGTCTCGATGGAGCAGATGGTATTCCACACGAAGGCCGTCTCCAAGGTGGTAAAGCGCGCGCTCGTTCTGGCGGACATGCCCTTCGGGAGCTACGAGATAGACACCGACGAGGGCATGGAAAACGCGGTGAAGTTAATCCAGGCCGGAGCGGATGCGGTTAAGATAGAGGGTGGCTACGACCACAGAAAGCTCGTGAGAAAGCTCGTTCGCATGGGCATCCCTGTGATGGGTCACACCGGGTTAACACCGCAACGCTACCTACGCTTGGGTGGCTATAGATTGATGGGCGAGACAGAGGAAGAGATCGAGGAGATACTCCGCGATGCAAAGGCCCTTGAAAAGGCCGGTGCCTTCGCCGTCGTTCTGGAGTTCACATTGGCGGACGTTGCAAAGCTCGTAACCGAGGAAATCTCCGTCCCAACTATAGGAATCGGCTCCGGTCCGTGGGTCGACGGGCAGGTTTTGGTGTGGCACGACCTTCTTGGAATCTACGAGGAGACCCCGCCCTTCGTCAAGAAGTACGCGGACATTGGGGGGATGATCAGACTGGCCCTCGAAAACTACCGTGAAGAGGTCAAGACAGGGGAGTTCCCGGGGAAGGAACACTACTGGGAGTTCCTTGACAAGGACGACTTCAGGAGAAAGGCCGGAAAGGCCCTTGAGAGGCTGGAGGACGACTGATGCTGAGGGGGAAGGAGATCAGCGTTATCATTCCTGCTTATAACGAGGAGAAACTCCTCCCTGGGGTGCTGGAGAAGATCCCGAATTTCGTTGATGAAGTGATAGTGGTCGATGACGGCTCCTCGGACGGGACTTATCCCTTAGCACTCTCCTTTTCCAAAAAAGACTCAAAGGTTAAGGCCTTCAGGCTTGAAAGGAACTGCGGCAAGGGCTGTGCAATGCGGGAAGGCATCAAATACGCCAGTGGGGACGTCGTTGTCTTCATGGACGCCGACGGTCAGCACAGGCCGGAGGATGTAATCAAGCTCGTCGAACCCGTCATAGATGGAAAGGCCGATGTGGTGATAGGGGCGCGGAAGGGAGACTTAAAATCCCGCCCACCCCACAGGAGGCTGACTATCATCACGACGAAGCTCATATGATTCAAGTTGAGGAGGTACGTTTATGACACACAGAGCGGCTTTCGGGCGTTCAGGCGGGAGTTCCTGCCGGGGATAGAAAGCGACCGCTATGAGGTCGAGACGGAGATGCTCTTCAAATCCGCCAAAATGGGAGCGCGGATAGAAGAAGTGCCCGTTGAACTCATATACGATCCCAACCGAGAAGGGCGTTTTGGAATTGGAGATATCCTCAGGTTTCTCCATGCGTACGTTAGATTTTGATTTTCTCATAACCCCTAATGATAGCCACTACATGAGGGATATCATACCGTTGGTTGAGACAGACGTTATTCAGCTGGTATACCCATCCTTTAGTATATTATCCAACGCCCATCACCATAGTTAAACACACAACGATCCGCTGATATATGTTGTGGATAATCCACCAATCCTCCGGATTTTTGGTAAAGTTTATATAACAGAACTGGGAACTTATTAATGGGTGTCCAGAATACTAGTGGCGACATTGAACTCCCGGCATCAGAGAAGGCTTTGGACTGCAACGTTTGCAATGGCAATCTCAGTGGTTCTGCTGGCCGGGGCCTACATTGGAGCATACGTGACGGGAAGCGCTAGAACGTTAAATCAGACCTTTACGGCCCACAGGGGGGTTCTACACATCTACAGTGTTGAGATGCTGAAGAATGGACATAACAGCATGTGCTTTTTTCATGGCGAATGGAGTGACCGAAGTGGAGAAGGTCTGATGCCTTTCAAAAACGGCCTTATGTACCCCATAATCATCCCGGAACATGATATTTGGGTGAAAATGGGGTTAAAACAGGGCTTTTTACCCCCGGTGAAACCCGCCAAGCGGTTTAATGGTTCAAAGTTTGCCTCATAGAAGATGTCATTTTGGCGGGGCTCTCTTCTAAAGTGGTCCTTTTAGAAGCGGAGGATGGTTGTGGAGCCGGGACCGGGATTTGAACCCGGGACCTGCGGATTACGAGTCCGCCGCCCTACCGAGCTAGGCTACCCCGGCACCGTTTTTAAACTCCCTGCCGGGTTTATAAGTTTTTCTCAGATGCCCAGTTCTCATGGGGCAGTTGTTTAATCCTTAAAAACCCATTGCCCAACTACAACCCGGTGAGAACATGGAGATACCAAACTATGGGAAAGTTGAGTTTAAAGCGGTTCTCTTCGACCTGAACGGGACACTGGGCGAACACGGAAGGGTAAGCGAGGAAGTGAAACGTCTCCTCAAGGAACTCGCCGAACGGTACACGATAGTAGTTCTGAGTGCAGACACCTTTGGGACCCTTGAAGAGGAGTTCAAAGGGCTTCCCGTCAGGGTTGAGAGGGTCTCAAGCGGGGCCGATAAGGCCGAGATAGCGAAGGGGTACGTTCCCTACGCGGCCGTGGGGAACGGCAACAACGACGTGGCGATGCTCGAGGGGGCAGAACTGGCCTTCTGCGTGGTTGGATCCGAGGGGGCGTCAGTTGACACCCTTCTTGCCAGTGACATAGTGGTGAGAGACGTTAGGGATGCGATAGCGATGCTCCTGGACGAGAAGAGGCTCATCGCGACGCTGAGGGGATGAAGGAGTGGATTACAGAACGTTGAAGGATACTGGAACGGCCAGACTTGTCGTGAAAAAGTCGGTCTTCATAGGCTACGCCTCACCGGCCAGCACGGAGGGGAAAGCAAAGCTCTTCATAGAGAAGATAAAAGCACACCACAGCGACGCCAACCACAACGCCTACGCTTACATCATCAACGACGGAAGGAACTTCGCCGTTCGCTACGATGACGACGGTGAGCCAAAAGGCTCGGCAGGGAAGCCGGTCCTCAAGGTCATCCAGAATAGAGGGTTAAGCAACGTTGTGGTCGTTGTTACACGCTACTTCGGCGGGATAAAGCTCGGCTACGGCGGCCTTGCCAAGGCCTATGGAGACGCGGCAAGCCTAGCCATCGAGAACGCAGGAGTCGTTGAGGTTTACGAAACAGAGCGCTTTGAGGTTGCCTTTCCCTACAGCCTCTTTCACGCGGTTAAAGAAACCGTTGAAAATGCCGGTGGAAAGGTTCTCAGAGAGGAATACAACCAGCTGGTAAAGTTCACGGTCGAGGTCAGGAAGGATGAAGCTGAAAAGCTGATGGCACTTTTGACCGAGAAAACGAGGGGAAGGGCGAGGCTAAAGCCCCTGTTTATGCAGGAAGTTTGAGAGTGGCTTTTATCTTTTACACCCCGTGTAATTTACATGGGGTGTAACTTACATGGTATGTAAAAAGTTCTTCACGACCAAGCCACCATAGAAAGGGGATGTCTCTGGGGAACGGAGCATGGGAAGGCCGTTGATTCCCTTTTAGATGCCAGTTCACAGGGGGAACGCATCCCTCCTTCTCGGGCCAAGGCGCGTCGGAAAAACGAGCGTGGCCAGTGTAATGGCTGAGAAGCTCCAAAAGCAGAGGAGACACCACTACGTCTATTTCAACTTCTCCCGCTTTTCTTGGCGCCAAAGCCATCTCAATAGCAGATATAGAACCGAAGAGAACGTCTCTGAAGCTTATAATCACCAGCAAAAGCTACACACTGTCCCTGAAGGGGCTGAGCGTCGAGGTCAGGAAGACCAGCATCGAGGAGTTCTCCTCGGACTTTTCAGCCCTTGTGAGGGTTCTCTCTCAAAACGCGAAGCTCGGCGTTCTGATATTCGACGAGGCTCATGTGCTGGCGAGGCTGAAGAACTTCGACTTCCGCGGCCTGCTCCAGGAGATAACCGACAGCTATCCAAACATCTCTCCCTCGTCTTCACCGGATCAATGCCCGGAATGCTGATGAACTACCTCAACCCCAATTCGAAGAAGCCGAACTTCATGCGCTCTGCTGAGATCCCCACGCTCCGACGCTGGACCCCGGAGGAGGGCTTGGAATAAGGAGGGCTTTGAAAGCTATGGACTCATTATAAGGGATGAACTGGAGCTTTTAAGGGCGGTGAAAGAGCTTGGAGGGGTTCCCGGCTTCATAGCGTACTACGGCTTAACCGCCGTGAACCTAGTCCGCGGGGGGAAGAGAGTGGAAGAAGCCCTCCCGCTTGCCCTTGAGGAGAGCAGGAAATATGCACTGGATGAGTGGAAGAAGGACATAAAGGCTTTCCTTAACGTTTACAGCAGTCCAATCTACGTGGCCGTCCTCAAGGTGCTGGCAAATGCATATCCCAGCGCGCTTAGAGGGGCTGAGGTTTACAGGCAACTGGAGTCACTTGGGACTGCACCAACGAGGTTCAACATGTCTATAAATATATCGAGACCCTCGAGAGGGCAGGCTTTATACGCTCCTCTGAAAGAAAGTATTGGATTGAAGACCCGCTCCTCAGGAAGGCCGTGAGGAATTTCAACTCTTAATGTCATTCTACGGCACGTTAAGGAATCACCAACACAAAAGAAGCTTTATTATCTAGAGGAGCATCTCGCCGTTTGCCTTCGTGTATGTCCGCTCCACCTCGCCGATGGGAAGCCTGAAACGGGCGCGGTCATCAAAGAGGGCGAGTTCAACTTTTCCGGTGCAGATCCTCTCAAGGATTCCGGCCTCGCTCTCAACAAAGGCCTCAAACCGCTTGTAAACCTTCACGGCCATTTTCTCACCTTCCGTGCTCGTCCCAAAGGGACAAAAAGAAAAAATCATTCGAGCAGGGCCATTATTTCACCCTCGCCCAGGGTCTTCTCTACGAACCTCGAGAGAACGTAGGTCACCGCGAGGAGGTTCTTTGGGGTGAGCTTGAAGATCCACATGATCGAGCCTTTGGAGATTACGGCCCTGTTGCCGTCGAAGTAAAGCTCAAGGGTCGTTTTTTCATCGGATGTTTCTAACTCGAAGATATAGTAATCCAAATCCCGTGCATACATACAAATCACCACGCAGAAGAGCCAGATTATACAAGTAACCGTAGAACAGGTAGAAGGGCATAATCTTTATCTCCACGAATCGGCCCCGCAACCCTTTAAAACCCTCACCCTCAGCCTAACCCGGTGGTGAGGATGAGCAGGATAGCGGTCATCGATTACGACAGGTGCAACCCGGATAAATGCGGGCACTTCCTCTGCGAGCGAGTCTGCCCGGTCAACCGAATGGGCGGCGAGGCGATAATCATAGATGAGGAGAACTACCGGCCGGTTATACAGGAGGCGAGCTGTACCGGCTGCGGAATCTGCGTGCATAAATGCCCATTCGGCGCGATAACAATAGTCAACCTCCCGGAGCAGCTGGATGAAGACTGCGTCCATCGTTATGGAATAAACTCCTTCGTCCTCTACCGCCTTCCTGTCGTCAAGGACGGCATGGTCGTCGGAATCCTCGGGCCTAACGGAACCGGTAAAACTACGGCCGTCAAAATCCTCTCGGGTCAGATTCTCCCGAACCTCTGCTCCGACAACGAGGACTGGGACGCCCTTATAAAAGCCTTCCGCGGCAATGAGCTTCAGAACTACTTCGAGAGGCTGAAGAACCGCGAGATAAAACCCGTTGTTAAACCACAGTACATCGACCTCATTCCGAAGGCCGTTAGGGGCAAGGTTCGCGACCTCCTCAAGAAGGCCGACGAAAGTGGGAAGTTTGATGAGGTGGTCAAGGGACTTGAGCTTGAAAACATCCTCGACAGGGACATACGACAGCTCTCCGGCGGTGAACTCCAGCTCGTTGCGATAGCGGCGGCCCTCCTCAGGGATGCACATTTTTACTTCTTCGACGAGCCGTCAAGCTACCTCGACATAAGGCAGCGCCTTGAAGTCGCGAGGATCATCAGAAGCCTTGCCGACTCCGGGAAAGCTGTTCTCACGGTGGAGCACGATTTGGCCGTCCTAGACTACCTCAGCGACGTAATACACGTCGTCTATGGTAAACCCGGCGCCTACGGTATCTTCTCCAAGCCAAAGAGCACAAGAAACGGGATAAACGAGTTCCTAAAGGGTTACCTCAAGGATGAGAACGTCCGCTTCAGACCCTATGAGGTCAGCTTCACGAAGAAGAGCGAGAGGAAGAGCCAAGAGGGTGAGATACTCGTCCAGTATCCAAGGCTGGTGAAGGACTACAACTCATTCAGACTCGAGGCCGAAGGGGGAGAGCTTTACATCGGCGAGGTCGTTGGAATTGTCGGACCGAACGGAATAGGGAAGACCACCTTTGTCAAGATGCTCGCCGGGGTTGAGAAGCCAACTGAGGGGGAGGTCGACTGGTCGCTGATGGTCTCCTACAAACCGCAGTACATCAAAGCTGACTATGAGGGGACGGTTTACGAACTCCTCAGTAAGATTAACGGGAGCAAACTCGTGAGCAGTTTCTACAAGAGCGAACTCCTGAACCCCCTAGGAATACCAGAACTCTACGACAAGAGAATCAGCGAGTTGAGCGGAGGCGAACTCCAGCGCGTCGCGATAACCGCCTGCCTGATAAGGAACGCGGATCTCTACCTCTTGGACGAGCCTTCCGCGCATCTCGACTCAGAGCAGAGGCTGGCCGTTTCAAAGGCAATCCGCTCCCTTATGGCAAAGGACGAGAAGACGGCCCTAATAGTCGAGCACGACGTGATGATGGTGGATTACCTCAGCGATAGGCTCATCGTCTTTGAGGGTGAACCTGGGAAGCACGGTAGGGCACTGCCCCCAATGGGAATGCGCGAGGGCATGAACCGCTTCCTTGCTTCAGTGGGTATAACCTTCCGCAGGGATCCGGACAGTGGCAGGCCCAGGGCCAACAAGGAAGGCTCGGTCAAGGACAGGGAGCAAAAGGAGAGGGGCGAGTACTACTACGCCTGAGTTCTGATCTTTTTATTTCCTGCGCTTTTGTAGTATCCCAGACCATTATATCTCCCGTCTCAACCCAGTATAAACGTAGCTAAACGAGGGCTAACGTTTTTTAACGCAGGAAATTCCAGGAAGGACCAGTCAATCTTCCGGCTTAACGAAAGAAAATTTAAGAACACGATTTCGTGAAAAAAGCTTAAATAGGAGTTTTTGGAGATAAACAACCGAGGTGAAAAGCCATGATGTGGAAAAAAAGCGTAGCACTGCTCTTTGGTTTGATGCTGATTGCCACGGGAATGGCCTTCAGCGATGTTTCAGCGGCCAAAAGCAGTAGCGTTACGGTAATACTCGTCAGTGACAGTGTGGCCGACAGCGCTCTCGCCAATTACATAGCAAACATGACGGGAGCCTTCGTCGTGACGACTCCCTGGGGTGTTTACAACCCAAACGTTACCGCTGAGGTCATGGCCTACGCTCCAGATAAGGTCATCATAATAGGTGGCCCAGTGGCGGTGCCCGAGCAGTACGTGTCGGACCTCCAGAGCCTTAACATAACGGTGGAGCGCTGGTGGGGTGAAAACAGATATGAAACGGATGTGGCCGTCATAGGCAACGCTACCGTTAAGCTTCACCTAAAGTTCCAAGGGAACGCGATAATCGCTCCGGGCAACGACAGCGCCGCGATAAAGAAGGCCTTCATGGAAGCCGTTAAGGCAAGGGGAGTAATAATCTACGCCAACAATACCACAGACCCGATAAGGATACTTGGAAGGTTCGGGATCACGCCAAAGAACATAACGGTAGTTCAAACTGCAGTAATGAAGGGAGCAATGCTGAAGATAATCCAGAAAATAAAGCGCGATGACTCGATGGTTAAAGTCACGGAGATAGGAATCAACATCACTCGGGAGATGGCTCTCAATGCGATAAATAAGACCAAAGAGCGCATAGCCTATGCAGAAAAGCTCCTCAAGAACGCAACGCTAAGCCAGCACGAAAAGCACATGGCCGAGAAGATGCTCAACATTTCCGAGGAGGAGCTTCAGCGCGCCGAAAAAGCGCTCAACGAGGGCAAGTACGGTGAGGCGTATGGACTTGCCATTGCAGCCGATGCACACGCCGACTTCGTGGTGAGGATTGCATCCGATGGATGGATGGAGAAACTCCGCGTGGACCCAGGAATGGGACTTAGAATGGGCCTGGTGCGCATTGAAGCCCAGCTTATGATCATGCAGAAGGCGGGAATAAACGTTACCCAGCTAAAAGCCCTTACAGAGAAGCTTGACAAAGCAATAAAGGAAGGCAACTATGAACTTGCAAGAACCCTCATGAAGAAGATAAGGTTCGAGATAATGAAGCTCTACGCCACGGAGAAACTCAAGTTCCGCGATCACATTGTCTTCCCGCTTGGCAAAAAACACAGAGGAAACCCCTGGATGCCGTGAGATGAGTCCTTCCCCCTCCTATCCTGTTTTTCCTTTTTTGTTCCTCCGGAAAGCTTCTTAAGGGACGATTCGACAATTAACCGGTGGTGACATGCTGGCACCGGGCAAAATACCCCCTGAAAAGCTCAAAGAGATAGTCTTCAACCGCCTCGGCACCCCTGATGAGAGGGTTTTAGTCGGGGCCGACCTTGGAATTGACGCTTCTGCGATAGACTTCGGTGGAAGAGTTCTCGTTGCCTCAACGGACCCGATAACGGGAGCGGAAGAAAGGGTAGGCTTCTACGCCGTCAACGTAAACGCGAACGACGTTTCCACCTTCGGCGCGAGACCAAAGTGGTTTCTCGTGAGCATCCTCCTTCCGGAGAACTCCGACGAGAAGACGCTCGAGCGGATAATGGACGACCTCCACGCGAGCGCCTCAAAGCTCGGGATTGCAATTGTTGGGGGCCATACCGAAGTCACACCGGGCCTGAAGAGGCCGATAGTCGTTGGAACGATGCTCGGTGAGGTGGAGAAGAGTAAGCTGGTAACCTCTAACGGTGCGAAGCCAGGTGATGCAATAATCCTGACGAAGTGGGCAGGCCTCGAGGGAACATCCATAATAGCGAGCGAAAAAAGTGGAGAGCTTGAGAAGGCCTTCGGAAGGGAGTTCGTGAAGAGTGCGAAGTCGTTCATAGAGGTGATAAGCGTCGTTGAGGATGCTCTAACGGCCGCCGAAATAGGCGTCCATGCGATGCACGACCCGACGGAGGGAGGAGTTGTCAACGGCCTCCACGAGATGGCTGATTCAGCCGGCCTTGGCTTCGTGATTCACAGTGAGAGGATACCGTTGAGGGAGGAGACGCTTAGAATATGCAAGTTCTTTAGCCTCAACCCCCTTGCGCTGATAAGCTCGGGAGCGCTCCTCATAGCTTCCCCCCGAGAGAAGGCGAACGAAATCCTAAGGGCGCTCGCTGAGAAGAGCATAAACGCCTCCGTAATAGGTGAGTTCGTTGGAGACCCTACGAGAAGGGCGATCGTTGAGGGCGGCTCGGAGAGGTTGCTTAAGAGGCCCGAAAGCGACGAGCTGTGGAAGGTGGTTTAAACCTCAACGGAGACTCTAAGGTTTTCCTCTTCACCGAGCTTTTTGAGAACCCTAAGAGCCGTCTCCGAATCGAGTTGTATCCTTCTGAGGTGCTCGTAGGCCCTCTTTGCCTCTTCCCTCTTGGGGCCGGAGGAACGATTCTCGATGTAGAGCAGCACTGACAAAAGGGCACCTTTGATGCTCTGCTCCTGAAGTGGAAGGAGCTTCCAACCATCCTCGTAAACGTAAACGGCCCTTGGCCTTTCACCAGCATCTAGTTCTTCAAGGGGGGTTAAGCTGAGGCCCCCCTTCGCCGTGAGGTATGACACCAGAGCCTCCTCAGAATAACCCTCCGCCTTCAGCCCGGAGAAGCTCAGTTCAAGAGCTTTCAGGAGGGATGAGAGCCTTTCGATTTCTAATATCCTGGACTTAGCGAGGGGAGAGAGCTTCAAAACGGCCCTCTCGGTGGGTTCACTCAGAAGGTCCGTGGAGATGAGTATCCTGTCCCTGAGGGGTGAGCCTTCTTCAAATGCCTTGATTGCTATCCAGACGGCACCGTTTGTGAGAATGCCATATTTAACGCCGGAGTTGAAGCAGTAGCGAGCGAGCTGGCGCAGAGGCTCATCCCGTTTGAGAACGTTGACGCTGAGGTTCTTCGCCTCAACGTAGGCGAAAACCGAACCGTTGATCACAAGGGCGTCGGCCCGACCGTCCTCCGTCCTCTCCTCCGGTCGAACTTCCTCTGGATTGTTCCAGTCCCAGCCGAGGGCCTGGAATATCTCCCCAATGAGATGCTGTTTTACCGCTTCCTCGTTCTTCTCATAGAGATTCCTGTGGGAGGCTATCCTCCTCCTGACCTTCGTAACCGCGGCCCTGAGTTCCTCCATGGGCATCCCCTTGGGCTATAATCGGGAGGGTGACCTAAAAGCTTTTGGGAGCTTTGAACAAAGGTAGTGCGGTGAAACTGATGTGCAGGGTTCTCTTTGCAGTTGGAATGGGGGAGGAGATGGCTCCCCTTGTCGATGCCTTCGTGAAGGCCTCCAAGAACGACCCTTACAAGGCCGCCCGTGGGAAGAAGCCTTACCACGGGGATGGATGGGGCTACGTTCTCCTAAAGGATGGGAGCGTGAGCCACTACCGCTCGCTCAAGCCGGTCTTTAAAGACGGCAGTGCCGTTGAACGGCTCAAGGACAACCTTGAGGGCTTCATCGTTCTTATGGCCCATTCACGGGCGGCCTCACAGGGAAAGAAAAGCCTCTTTAACGTCCAGCCCTTCGCCTTCTCAACTAGGAGGGGCTTTTCCTTCTGGCTCTATCACAATGGCGACCTTGACAAAGGAAGGATAATAAGGATGGCCGAGTTCGAGGGGGAGAGCTTCGAAGGGGTCTCAGACAGCTACGCAATGGGCGCTTACATGTGCAGGAAGCTCGAGTCTCCAGAACCAGGAAAAGTTCTAGAGCACTACTCGCGGATGATGGATGCAACAAACACGAGCCTCAACACTGGAACGCTGTTCCTACGCCCCGATGGAGTTTCCGCCTTCGTAACGGCCTACTCAACGCCCCTTCACATAATGAACCCAAAGAACTGGGACTACGTGAAGCAGATGGTTCTGAGAAAAAAAGGCCTCTTCGCAGTTGCGTCCTCCACACTGGAACTCTACCTCCAGGGGGAGTGGAAGCCAGTCCTCAACGGGACGGCCTTTCACGTCAAGATACTACCTGAAGAGGAGAGGTTTGACGTAACGAAGATGGTTATGGGGTGAGTTTATGGAGACGAAGGCCCCGGTTAGGATCTACATGACCAGGAAGCTGATAGGGGTCAGCCCCGATGACACGGTGAAGAAGGCCTGTGGGATAATGGTGGACTTCGACATCGGCTCCCTCGTCGTCGTGGAGGACGGGAAGGTGGTTGGTTTCTTCACGAAGAGCGACATCATAAGGCGCGTCGTCATTCCTGGCCTTCCGAACGATACCCCAGTTAAGGAGATAATGACGAAAGACCTCGTGGCGGTGGATGTCAACGCGCCCCTGCGCGAGGTTCTCGACCTCATGGCAAAGAAGAGCATCAAACACATGCTCATAGAGGAAAACGGCGAGATTGTAGGAGTCTTCAGTCTCACGGACCTGCTGACTGCCAGCAGGAGGAAGCTTGAAACCGCGATAGCCGCGGAGTGAGGGCCATGCTAAGGATAGCTCACATAAGCGACACACACATAACGGGGGGCGAGGCCTACAAGAGCTACGCCTACGACCTTATAGTCAACGAGATAAACCGCGGGAGCTTCGACTTTGTCATCCACACCGGTGATATTACCAACCAAGGTTTGCGAGAGGAGTACGAGAGAGCCTCATACGAGCTGAAGAAGATTCAAAAGCCTCTCATCGTTCTCCCTGGGAATCATGATGTGAGGAACGTGGGATATGAGCTTTTTGAGGAGCTCATAGGGCCGAGGAACGGCGTCTTCGAGTTCAAGGATGGAGTCGTTATATGGGTTGACTCAACGATACCCGACCTGAGCGACGGCAGAATTGGCGGCAGGAAGTTTCGATGGCTGAAGGAGAGGCTTGAGGAGCACTCCGACCGGAGGTTCAAGATAGTCGCGGCTCATCATCACCTCGTCCCGCTCCCGAATACTGGACGGGAAAGGAATGTTCTCTTCAACGCAGGGGACGTGCTCGACCTCCTCATCCGACACGATGTTGCACTCTACACCTGTGGACACAAGCACGTGCCCAACGTTTACCGCGTTGAAGACCTTATAGTTGACAACGCCGGCTGTACTTCCTGTCGGAAAACCCGTAGGGGGGATGTGAACAGCTACAATATCATCACGCTACACGACGACGGGCGCATAGGGGTAAAGATAAGGCGCGTCACCGGCGATGAGGCGAGGAAGGAGCACAGACCGATAAGACCGAAGATTTTCGTGCCCTCCGGAAGGAGGCTCCTCAGGATAGTCCAGATGAGCGAGAGCAACGTCTCCGACAGGATATATTTCAGAAGACGGGTTCTGGAAAATGCGATACGGATGATAAACCACCTTAAGCCGGATCTCGCCGTCCACAACGGTGATGTGGTCGATATGGGTATTGAACGCTACTACGAGAAGGCCATCGGCTTCTACAGGAGGGTTAAGGGACGGAAGCTCGTCGTCCCGGGCCACAACGACATAACTTACCTCGGCCACGATCTCTTCACGGAGTACTTTGGTGAGCCTCGAGAGGTGGAGATGGGAAACTTTCTTGTAATCCCTGTTGTCAGCGCCCAGTACGAGACGCCGATTGGGGTCGTCGGGAGAATGGGTCAGAAGAAGCTTGCTGAGAAGCTGAAAGAGAATGAGGATAAGTTCAAGATAGTGGTGCTCCATCACAACATCGTCCCTATTCCAAGGAGCAGGGAACTTGGCTTCCTCGAGGACGGAGGGGATGTCCTCCACGTCTTAACGAAAGGGGGAGCGGACCTTGTCCTGACTGGCCATGGGGGAAACGCCTTTGGCGTTAAGGTTGAGGACACGCCGATAGTCAACGCGGGCTCGGTGAGCTGGGAGCTTCACAGGAACCCCTTCGGGAACAGTTTCAACGTGATAGACATCTACCGCGATATGATAGTCGTCTTCGAGGTACAGGCGACGTGGGGAAGTGGCAGACTGCTGGGGATATGGAAGGTGAAGAGACCATGATTACTCCCCCAGCTCCCTCATGAGCCTCTCTATCACGCCCTCCATAACCCCCCCGACCGTTTTTTCAAGCTCGACGTTCTCTATAATTGGAACACCGTGTTTTCTGGCCATTTTAACTATGTACTCCTGTACCTCAATAATCGAATCTATGTGCTCGAGGTAGTACTCCGCTGAGCGGGTACTGTAGAGAGAGCGCTCGTAGAAATGAGCCTCAAGGGCCTCTCTACTCCCCACGGTTATTACGTACATGAAGTCATGCTCGTCGGGTTCCACAAAGCCTGGGACTAGGT
Source organism: Thermococcus sp. (assembly GCF_027023865.1). Classification (NCBI taxonomy): domain Archaea; kingdom Methanobacteriati; phylum Methanobacteriota; class Thermococci; order Thermococcales; family Thermococcaceae; genus Thermococcus; species Thermococcus sp. The sequence goes on from NZ_JALVUC010000019.1 coordinate 21,837, forward strand.
GTATCCCCTCCAAGACAGCGTTGAAGCCCTCCCTGTGGGTCCGCTCGAGAACCGCGTTGACGCCAACGGCCACGTGCCTCACTTGCTCCTCAAAGCCCCGAATCAGCGGCTTCCCTCCACTCACGGGGCCAACAGTTTTCCAGGCCAAAAAAGAGGATGTGTGAAGGTCTGGAAGCAGTTCAGGCGCTATTATCTTCCTCATTACCTCCCGTATTGTGTCCGTTCCTATGACACTCCTTATGCCAAGGCGAAAGGCAAGTTCCGTCGCGAGTGTTGACTTTCCAACTCCCGTCGCTCCTCCAAGGAGTATCGTTATCGGCACCTTCAAGCGTCTTAGCTGGCGCCAGAACAGATACCTCCGTGCTGCCTCTTTGAGGCCATGGTTCAGCAGGCTCCCATAGGTAAGCCCCCTTATCTCCTCTGTGGTTACCACGTGCGCCTTCCGTCCCTCGAGCGCCTTCTGGACTTCAGTGGCGATTATGTATGCAACGCCGACATCCACCCCGGCAAGGGTTATGGAGCGCGTGAGGATTCCACGCGAGAAGGGCAGCTTGATCCTCCTTTCAGGGTCTGTAACGACTATCATCTCCTTCCCCCCAGGACAGACTTTCCAAGCTTGAGAACGGCTGTGCGGAGGTCCTTCCCGTCGATGTTCATGGGCTCGTTGTCCATGTATATAACCTCAAGATCTTTCTCAAGCGCCCACCTCGTCACAACGTCAACGGCGGCCGCTTTAAGCTCCACCGCAACCGCATCGAGACTGGTGAATCCCCTCAAGTCACGGAGAAGGGCAGGTCTGTTCGAGAGGTTTCCCGAAACAGCGACAACCTCCGCCCCGAGGGCTTCAATCCCATCCTTTGCCCTCTCAACAGCCCTTCCAGAGGTCATGACGAGACCGAGCCGCTTCCCGCTGACGTCCCCTAAGGGCCTCGGTCTAAAGGCTGTGAGGTGGATATCCGCCGATGGATTGATTCTCCCAATTGTCCCCAACAGCTCAGCTCTCTTTCTTTCGTCAGCAAGGTCAGCCATGGTGACAACGACGATATCGGCTAAAGAAAGCCTAAAGGGACCAAAGTACCCCCTGAGAAAGTCTATCCTCTGAAGTGCACCCACCGCCAGGATGTAGCCGTCAGCCCTGTAAGCGGGAAACGTCGCACCGCTTCCCTCGAAGATTACGAGATCGTTGGGCAGGCTCTCGGCGAGCTTGACGCCTTCATCGATGACATCGAAGAAGGGAAATCCCGCCATCCCCCCACCACAGCGCCTGCACCCTATCGTGGTCACCCTCGCAGTGAGGGCATCCTCGATATGGTCTGAGGCGGCATGCCTTCCACTCCCGGCGAGTTCGAGCAAAAATTCCGGGGTTATCCCAGTTCTCCCCCTTATTATCTCCGGCTTCTCCGGGCCGCCGCGGCTCATGGTTACCACGACGGGGTTTGCAATCTTCCTCAGTACTCTAGCCACAAAGCCGCCGATGGCCGTTTTTCCAACGCGCTTCCCCGTGCCTATGACGGCAAGGCTCGGCTTTCTAGTTCTCTTCAGCGGCTTTGGCTTGAACTCAAAGTCCGCCCCCCTATATGCAACGCCGTGGAGCATGCAGAGCGTCGCTATCTTAAATCTGTCCTCATAGGTCAGAACAGGCTCGTCGCTCAGGTCAACCACCTCATCAATGTCGTTCTCTTGGAGTGCCCTTGTGAGGGCCTCAGAGTAATCCGTGCCAGTGTAGAATGGAACGCCAAGCCTCGCTTCGATCTCGCCAACGCTTCCTATCTTCTCGCTCCCTCCTAAGAAGACGACGCAACAAACCCCTCCAAGCATCTCAACGGCCCAAGTTGTAACATCTGGATAATGTTCGCCGTCGATGAGGACGAGTCTCCTCATATCATCACCGCTCATATTACCACAAGGAGGCTTTAACCTTTTGGAGTGCAAAGCACTACCCATCAGCGCAGGGAGGATGCAGGAAAGGTTATAAACCCCAAGGATGGTAAGTTATTGGCGGTCGCACGGTGCGACCCGTCTACAAGGAGGTGTGTGAAATGGCCGAGATGGTAGTCAAGAGTAAGGTTAAGGAGGCCGTTAAGGCTGTCGACCCGGGAATGAGGGTCAACCCGGAGTTCTACGACGCCCTTGAGGCGGAACTCAAGGTTCTCGTCGAGAAGGCCGTCAAGAGGGCGCAGGCCGAGGGCAAGAAGACCCTCTACCCGAGACACATCTGATTCCCTTCTCTTTCCTTACCTTCCATCGGTGCCCTTTTATGAGGAAGTGCCTATTCTTCACGGTGGTTATATGGGACTGAGAAAGCTTAGTGATTCTGCTTACCTGTATCCTGGAAGCCCATCAACTTTCATCAGGGTTTTTGATGATGGGGCCGTTCTAATCGACCCCGGCCACGGAAAGGGTCGGCACAAGGATCTGGGGAGGGAAGTGCGAAAGCTCGGGCTCGAGATAAAAGCCCAATTAGCGACCCACGGGCACGCTGACCATGTGGCTGTGGCACCAAGAATAAGCGCGCCGCTCTTCATACACCGCTTCGAGTTCTCGGTGGCAGAAAGCCCGCTGAACAGAGAGCTACTCACCTTTGGCTCAAAGGCTCCAGGAGGTTTCTTGGTCTTCCAGTTCCCGGAGGGGGTGAGGGTTCACACGGTCTTTGAGTGGGGTGATGAGCTCTTCGACCTGAAGGCTATCAGGCTCAACGGCCATTCACCGGGGATGACAGGCTTCTTGGACGGGGAGAACGGAATAATCTACGCCGGTGACTCCTTCTTTGGCGAGAGGGTCATCCAATCGGTTGGACTGCCCTATCTCGTTGACCCAGAATTATTCAAAACTTCAATTAAAGAATTACAGAATTATGTGGAAAAGAGCTACTTACTCATTCCATCACACGGGAAGCAGGTTAATGGAGAGGAAGCGACGGAACTGCTTGAGTTCAACCTCACACGAGTGGAAGAAACCAAATCCCTCATTCTGGAGCTTCTGAAAACTCCCATGCCAATGGACAAGTTGGCCTTCAGGATAATGAAGCACTACAGCGTCCAAATAACTCCCCAGAAGCTTGCCCTTAACCTCGTTCCAGTGAGGGCATTCATAGCGGAGCTGTACAATCAAGGGAGGATAGATGCTGTGGTGGACGAAGGGCTTAAGTGGGTGGTGAAAAAGGGGTAGCTTTGTGGATAGAACCCCAAAATTTTCCCAATCTTCGTGATTGGCGACCACAAAAATCACTCCTCATCGGGATAACACAGGTACCTGTAGGGGCAGAACTTGCAGGCGTAGGAGTACTCACCCCTCGGCGGCTTCCCCCGTTCGTAGGCCTTTTTGACCCTGTAAAAGTGTCTCAGCGTCTCCTTGAACAACCTATCGTCGTAGGGCACCTCAAAGGCCTTAAAGTTCGGTCCTTTGACTATGGGAAAGCGAGAGAAGTCGATTTTGCTTATGATCTTCATCGGCTCGTCGTGGAGCTTGATGTAGTAGAGGTAGCCGTATTCCGCCTCGGCCCAGCGCATATAGATGTTTAGCTGAGCCATGTGATAGTCGTAGGGCTTACCTGGGAGGCTGGTCTTTCCCTTAATTTCGATAGGGAAGTCACCTATGGCGTCTATCCTTCCGTGTATCTCAAAGCCTAGTCTGTTGGATCTCAGTATTAAATGCTTCTCAAGCTCGAAGCCGAAGCGCTTCTTCAGGATATCCCCGAGGACATTGTGGGTGTTGATGCCCTGGTTTAACCTGATTTTGACGAACTCGGGCCACCTCTCGGGATAACCCTTGAGCCTGAAGTATACCCTCCTTGGACATATTAAAGCCTCGCTCGCGTAGAACTCCAGGAATCCGTCGTTTTCATTGTTCCCGTTGCCGCTCATCGATTTCCCTCCAGGAACGGGGCGGGTCATCGGCCCGCGAACCTCGCCACCCCTGCGTCAGCTAATACCGACGTCATCACCCATCAGACTGGGCAAGGGTCGTCATCCGCTTGGGGAGTTAAGCCTAACCCGGCATTTAAACCTTTGGGAGAAACGAGGGGAGAAAATGAATACTAGAGAATCGGTCTTCTCCTCCTTTTGAGCGAGTAGCTCAGCCCGTAGGCTGGCCAGAGACTCGGGGGCTGCTCATAGTGGTGCAGGTTCCTCAGTATCTTCTCCGCGGTCTTGAGATTCTTCGCTCTGACCCTCAAAACACCCTCATTGAGTTCAACAATTCCCTCCGAGAGGCGCAGACGGAGCTTCGAGCCCTCCACCTCAGGACGGGCCTTCATGAGAAGCTCATGGTATTCCTCGTATGCCTCCCTGCTGAGCCTCTGCTCGAGAAGTACGGGTTTTTCACGCGGTTTAAACAGGCGGGAGAACCAACTATTCGGTGGTTCATCATCCATACCCTTCATCTACCTCCAGGTATCTCTTAATTCAAACTCCGTTCATAAGTTTTTAAGGCTTTCCCATCGATTTTTGACGAAACGGCGGGAGGAACGCTTTTAAGGGGTTTGGAAGGATTATCACCGATGCCACGGAAAAGCAGAACGCAGCTCATAAAGCCGCGCATAAGGGAAATCCTCTCCCAGGAACTTCCAGAAGGGCTAGTTCAACTACTCCCAAAGCACTGGGTTCAGATAGGAGACGTTCTCATCCTTCCGCTCAGGGAGGAGCTTGAACCGTACAAGCGCCGCATCGCCGAGGTCTACGCCGAGGTTATAGGTGCCAAAACCGTTCTCAGAAAGGGTCACATCTCCGGCGAGTTCCGCGAGACAAACTACGAGCTTCTCTACGGCCGTGATACGGTAACGATCCACGTCGAGAACGGGATCAAATACAAACTCGACGTTGATAGGGTCATGTTCTCACCGGCCAACGTCAAGGAGCGTGTCAGGATGGCAAAAGTGGCAAAGCCGGGGGAGCTGGTCGTTGACATGTTTGCTGGAATAGGTCACCTTAGCCTCCCGATGGCAGTTCACGGAAAGGCCCGCGTTATAGCGATAGAGAAGAGCCCATACACCTTCAGTTTTCTGATTGAAAACATCGAACTCAACGGAGTGCAGGACAGGATGACAGCCTATAACATCGATAACCGCGACTTTCAGGGTGAGAACATCGCGGACAGGGTTTTAATGGGCTATGTTATCAAAACGGCAGAGTTCATACCGAAGGCTTTAAGCATAGCGAAGGACGAGGCGGTGATCCACTACCACAACACTGTCCCTGAGAGATTGAGGCCAAGGGAACCCTTCGAAACCTTCCAAAGGATAGCAAAGGAGCACGGCTACGAGGCGGAGAAGCTCAACGAGCTGGTCATTAAACGCTATGCCCCTGGGGTCTGGCATGTGGTCGTTGATGTGAGGGTGTTCAAACAGTAGCAGATAACAGTTGAGCTTAACTCGGCTCTAATGTGAAACGCTTCCTTTTGCGAAGACCTTATATCCCTCAACCCGAAGGATTTTCGAGGTGATTCTGATATGGAGGCGAAAGGCGGTTATTGGGGTAGGATTCTAAGGGTCAACTTAACTACTAAAGAGGTCAAGGTCGAGCCACTCCCAGAGGAGTTCCCTAGGAGATACCTCGGGGGCGTAGGTTTCGGAACCAGGGTTCTCTACGATGAGGTTCCAGCTAAAACTGACCCGCTTGGTCAGGAGAACAAGATGATAATCACGCCGGGTCTCTTCGTTGATACTGGCATAGGAACCGGCTCAAAGACGGCCTTTAACTTCAAAAGCCCGCTTACCGGCGGTTACGGCAGATCTATGGCCGGTGCACAGCTTGGTGTTCAACTTAAGAGGGCCGGCTACGACATGCTCATCATCGAGGGGAAGAGCGACGAGTCAATGATGATTGTCATCGAGGATGACGATGTCAAATTCGCCCCCGCTGATGGTTACTGGGGCCTCACCACAGGAGAGGCCAGGGCCAAAGCAAAAGAGGAATACCCGGGGTTTGCAACGGCCTTTATAGGTCCGGCCGGCGAGAGGCTGAGTTTTATCTCAACGATCGAGACCGATGAGAGGCAGGCTGCTAGGGGCGGCCCCGGAGCCGTCCTTGGGAGCAAGAAACTCAAAGGCATACTCGTAAAGGGAAGCAAGAAGGTCCCGATAGCCAACCCCAAGAAGCTCCGTGAACTTATCAGGGAGTGGGCGATGGTGTTTAAGGATCACCCCGCCACCAAGGCCGACATGGGGTACGGAAGCGGCGAATTCCTCGACTGGATGAACCGTGAGCGCGGCACCTTCCCTGTTAGGAACTGGCAGATGGGCTTCTTCAAGAAGGCCTACGAAAAGGCCAAGGAGGAGGGAAGAGAGCACATAGGCATCGATCCCTACTTCTGGGCGCCGAGATACCGGGCCGGCAGGAGGCCATGCCCGATGTGCAACAAGCCGTGCAGCCAGTACGTTCACGTTGAGAGCGAGAAGTGGGGTACCTTCGAGGTCGACGGACCGGAGTACGAGACCCTCTACTCCTTCGGCGGCGTCCTTGAACTGGACGACTTCGAGACCGTTGCTTACCTCAACAAACTCGCTGATGAATACGGACTTGACACCATCTCGGCCGGCGTTACAATAGCCTGGGCTATGGAGGCCTACGAGCGCGGTCTCCTCACCAAGGAGGATACAGATGGCATTGAGCTCACCTTCGGCAACGGCGACGCGGCCGTTCAGGCCCTCAGGAAGATGGCGCTACGCGAGGGCAACCTCGGAAAGCTCCTTGCAGATGGTGTCAAGAGAGCCAGCGAGCGCTTGGGTAAAGACAGCTGGAAGTTCGCCATGCACGTTAAGGGCATGGAACCGCCAGCCTACGACGTCCGCGGCATAAAAGGAATGGCCTTAGCGTTCGCCGTCAATGTCCGCGGTGCCGACCATCTCACCAGTGGTGCCTATGGGGCAGAGCTGGTCGGCAAGTGGTGGAAGTTCGACAACATCGACAGAACCAAGGGGGAGAACAAGGGATTCGAGATTGCCTTCCACGAGAATCTCATGGCCGTCTACGACGCCACCGGCACGTGCAAGTTCTCAAGGCACATGTACTTCCTTGAGGGCTTCCCACCGCTGATTGAGGCCGTCACCGGCATGAACATCGACGAGGCCGAGCTGATGGTCATTGGCGAGAGAATTATGAACATCGCCCGCGCTTTCAACGTCCGCGAGGGCTTCAGCAGGAAGGACGACACCCTACCGTACAGGGTCATGTGGGAGCCAATACCAGAGGGAGTTAGCAAGGGACTCCACGTCCCGCCGTGGGAGCTCGACAGGATGCTGGACGAATATTACCAGGCCCGTGGCTGGAGCAGAGACGGCATCCCGACCAGGGTCAAGCTAATAGCTTTGGACCTCCCAGACATCGCGGAGGACATTGGGGCGGGGATCTGATTCTTGGCCCCTTTTTCTATAACCCTGCCAAGCAAAGTTTCACCGAAGGTTGCGATTTTCCGCTAAAACGTCCCCCTGTTTAAGGATTTCATGTTGTTAACCACGGGGTTAACTTCCCCCTGACGCCCTACAAGCTTTCCGTCAACGCTTTGCGAAGCAAGCAAACTTTGCAGTGCAAAGTTTGGTCAAAGAACAAACTTCCGCCAAAACCTCCCGGAAGGAGTTTGCATGTCTTCTAAGATTGCAGGCCCAAAGTGGGTCTGTATCTGAAAAGGCAAGCTAAATTTTGCTTCAACTTCTCTCAACGCTAGGAGGGTGCTTTATAGAGTGAGACTCTCATCAGAGAGTAAGTGAGTAAAAACCCTCTCAGAAACGTAACTTGTAGAAAGGCACCTCATTTTTCCACCAGCGCTTGCTCTGCAAGGGCTAAATGGTGGGCCCGCGGGGATTCGAACCCCGGACCTCCACCTTGTAAGGGTGGCGTCATAACCAGTCTAGACCACGGGCCCGCCCGATATAAGAGAAAGAGGGAGAGTTATAAAATTTTCTACTTTTCCACCCCCCTCCTCACCTTCACGGCCAGTCCACTCTGGAAGACCTTCAGCTCCTCGCCGCTGAGGAGCGTTTGGCCTGTCGCGAGGAGTTCGTCCCTCTCGCTTACCACCAGAACCTCGTCGTAGGGCCGTATATTTGGATCGGCATCGACGATGAACTTGGCGAAGACATTCTTTCCCTTCCTCGCGAAGGGATCAGCATCCTCGTTGACAACGACGCGCATCTTTGGGTATGGCAGGATCTCGTGAAGCCTCCTTGCCCCTTCAATGCCAAGCGTTAGAAGGCCGTCCTCCGCGCGGAAGGTTGCAAGGTGCTTGCCATTGACCTTTATCTGTCTTGGCATTCCTGTCTTCCTTGAAAGCTCAACGAAGGCATCTCTAAACGCCTCGCCGGCCCCTTCTCCAAATTGATATTCGGCAATGATCATAATGTAGTTCCTCGCCTCCCCCTTTCTGGGCTTCTCTATCATGAAATCCTCCTCGCCTTCGCTCTGGGCGAAGGGGTAGCTCAAGCTGAGATACTTTGGAATCTCCCCGAATATCGGATGCTCTACCGTCTCCGGGAACTTACCCTTAACCCGCTCGGCCCTCTCCCTTGCCCTAACAGCCGTCGGCCACCTCATGGATTCCTCGCTCACCTTGAAGAACGCACTGGCTTTAGTTGCGGGCTCGTTCTTCTCGAGGTAATCTCGATACTCAAGCAAGCGCTTGTAAGCGGCATAAAGCTTGGGGTGGGAGCGGGCGCGCTCATCAACTAGCTCCCAGAGGGTTCCCTCTTTTATCGCCTGTTTCACGCGGTTGAGCTCCTCACGAAGTACCCAGAGGTTGTGGATTGCCAGAAGCCTCGCCCTCTCCTCCTTTGGCATCTCCATGAGTTCCCCCGGGGTGTAGCGGGAGCAGACGGGGCAGGAGCAGGGGAAGTATTCAAGTTCATCCAAGCGCTTCGTCCCCTCAGGAGTTAAATACCGGTCGTCCTTGGCGTAGAGGGCGTAGCTGGCCGAGTCAAAGAGGTCTATCCCCATCGCCACTGCCAGGGCAAAGATCATCGGATGACCAGCACCAAAGAGGTGAACCGGTCTGTCCGGCCTCAGCCCCTGCTTTGAGGCAATAATGACATCGACCAAATCACGGTATCGGTAGCTCTCCATCAGCGGGACGACGGCGCCAATCGGGTGGATTTCAAAGTTCATCTCACCCAGTTCCCTCGCGGCGTAGGTTCTCAGATCAGGGTAGGTAGAACCCTGAACGGCCGCGTTCATAGCTATCTCCCTTATCTCCTCGGCCTCTCTAGCCCTCTCCAGCGTTATTCTGAGGTCCTCCTCCGCCTTCTCCCGCGGAGCGTCCGGAGGGGTTGGTACGTCGAGGAAAGTTCCCACGTCAACACCAATGTCATGCTGAAACTGAACTATCTCGCGATTAGTAACTTCAACGTCTCCGTAGCGCATGAGCTGGAAGGAACCGGAATCCACCTCGATTATCCCACCATAGCTGAGTAGCTTATGAATCCCTTCTTCCAGCGCCCTCTCCCTCAGCTCGGGCGTCTTGTAGATGATGTAAGAGTTCGTGATGATCATCCCAAAACCCATCTCTTTGAGTTCTTTCGGGGTTACCATGAGCTGCTTCGGGTTGACCACGGGCATTATGACTGGTGTTTCCACGGTTTTTCCGTTGATGGTAAGCTTTCCTATTCTTCCGGCGGCGTCCCTCGCCTTGACCTCGAACTTAAAATCAACCATCTCACAACACCTCCCATGGAGTATGGTTGGGGCTTTAAAAGCCTGCGGAGGAGAAGAGGTTTATGAGGATGAATGCTAGGATCCCTGCAAAGAGGGGTGCCTCAACCCAGCTCTTGACGATGTCCGTAAGAACCTTTTTGTTGACCTTTTCCCCCTTATAGACGCTCAATCCGCTGATAGCGCCGACGACGGCCTGGCCCGAGCTGACTGGAAGTCCAAAGAGGTTGGCTGTGTTAACGGCTATCGACGCCCCGAACTGACTTGAAAACGCCGAGGTAGGGCCAAGGGGAGCGATGTCCTTCCCGATCGTCATCATAACCTTATAGCTGAAGGTGAGGGTTCCAAAGGCCATTATGAGGGCCAGGAGGGCGTTGGGGTTTGACATTCCACCGGCCTTCGCAAGCCCTATAACGTTTGAAACCTCGTTCGTTCCCAAGTTGAAGGCAGAGTACGCGGAGGCCAGAAATACGAGCCACTTCTGGGTAAGTTCAAGGTTCTTGAGGCATTTTATCCGCTTGAGAAGGGGGTTGTAAATCTTGTATACTGCTATAGCCAGAAGGGACGCAAAGACCGGCGAAAAAAACCAGGCAGAGATTATCTTGCCTATCATCCACCAGTTCACGGGGAGGCCGAGGGCCAGCGCCGAACCTATCAGGGCACCGATTATGGACTGGGTTGTTGATATAGGCATGCTGATGAGACTTGCAAGCGTCACCGCGGAGGCAGCGCTAAAGAGGGCCAGGGCAACCTGGGCCGTTGTTAAACCTTCAGCCAGTCCCGTTATAGTCCCCGGAACCGCGGAATGACCTATGACCGCCCCGAGCGTCGTGAAGACCGCTATTATGAGCACTGCCCTTTTGAAGCCAACTATACCGGAACCGACGGCGGTTCCAACGGCCTTTGCGCTGTCATTGGCACCAACGGCCCATGCCATAAAGAAAGCCGTTGCGATGACCGCTATCATTCCCCGTCCCTCTATATTCTCTATATAGTCTATGTAGCACATGATTGGACATTTAAAAGGGTTTCGGTGGATCAACACCTCTCAAGAGGCAACTTTGTATATCCATAGATGTGGAGGGAGAGATAAAAAGCTGCCCAGAACCAGACGATTAGCGGAAAAAGCAGGGCGTTTAAAAACCCCCCGCCTTCAACCACTGTTGGGACTAGCATCGTGAAAGTCTCAAAGCCCCACCATAGAACAAAGAACCACCAAAGGCCCGTTAAAAGAAGCACCGGCGGAACCAGTACATCTAAAAGTGCCACCGCATCTCCTATGAGCAGAAAACCCCAGTTCTTGGTGAAGCCCCCACCGAGGTTCCGCAAATCGCCGAGGAACCAGCGCTTCCTCTGCTGCCAGAGGGCAGGAAAGGAACGCGGCATTTCCGTCCAGACTCTGGCCTTTGGGCTGTAAACCACCCTCCCGAGTCCTTTCATGGCCTTAGTCGTCGCATAGTCCTCCACGCTGTCCTCCACGAATCCATTTATCCTCCCAAGGGCTTCCCGCCGGAAGGCCGCTATCGGGCCGGGGGCGAGACTCAGGTTCTCAAGCTCTTTTGCCCTGCGGAACATGGCTATCCTCAAATGCTCGACATCCTGTGCCCTCTCAATGAAAGAGTCACCCAGAACGCGGACCTGTCCGCCGACAGCCACAATCTCATCCGAGTAAAAGCGCCTCACGAGTTCTTTAACGGCGTCTCGCTCAAGGACGCTGTCCGCGTCCGTTGTGACTATGATCTCACCCGAGGCCTTTGAGAGGCCGAAGTTCAGGGCCTTCGCTTTCCCGCCGTGCTCAATCCCGTAAACCTTCAGGCGGGGATCTCGTACAGAGGATGTTACCTCAAAAGTCCCGTCCTCGCTCCCGTCGTCAACTGCGATGACTTCAAAATTAGGGTAGTCCTGCTCAAGGGCTGAGTTCACTGCCTTCAAAACCCCCTTCTCCTCGTTGTAGGCGGGGATGATTACCGAGACCCGAGGGCACCATTTTGAAATCCTGTAATCACCGAAGAGACCGATTATATAATTGACGAAGAAGTAGCCATCCCAGAAGAGGATAATTCCCAGGGCAACCAGCAACCACATGGGTGGGGATTGTCGGGGAGGCTTTTAACCGTTGTCCCCTACTGAGAGAGCAGGTCTTTCTCCGAGTTTATACCTAACAACGTAGCGCCCGTGTTCAAACCCGTCTTCCTCCGCTTCAAGAACATCAATCGGCTCAAGCTCAACTCCGAGCTCTATTGCCTCCCACTTGATGTCTTCGAAGTAGTCGTAAAGACCGCAAGTGGCGCAGAAGGAGCCTTCAAACTCAATGATGACCTCATTGCCCTCCAAGTTCAAAATCCTCACCTCCGCCTCGCTGCCGTGGAGCCTGTTGAACTCGAAAAGAACCCTCTCAAGATTCTCCCTCGTGTTCATTCTCTCACCGGTTTGAGTTTCAACACACCACTTAAAAAGTTTGTTAAGGCAACCGAATAGTTTAAAAATCCAAGCCAGAGAATGGAGATCGATGAGTGAGAGGGGGATAAGACGGGCAGAGAGAGAATACACAGACGGGGAGATATTTTCTATCCTCAGCGAGCCTGTTAGAGAGTGGTTTAAGCGGAAGTTTGGAACCTTTACCCCACCACAACGCTACGCGGTAGTGGAAATACACAGGGGGGAGAACGTTCTAATCTCATCGCCAACGGGCTCCGGGAAGACCCTATCCGCTTTTCTCTCGGCAATAAACGAGTTGATTCTCCTTGGAAAGGATGGAAAGCTTGAAGACAAAATTTACGTCATCTACGTTTCACCCCTTAGAGCGCTCAACAATGACATCAAGAGAAACCTTGAAGGTCCACTGGCGGAGATAAAGGAGGTGGCAGGAGAACTTGGCTATGATTTACCCGAAATCCGCGTTGGCATAAGGACGAGCGACACCTCAAGTTACCAGAAGAGCAAGATGGTGAGGAAGCCCCCGCACATTCTCATCACAACGCCGGAGAGTCTGGCAATAGCACTGAACGCCCCAAAGTTCCGTGAGAGGCTTAAGACTGTAAAGTACCTCATCATTGACGAGGTCCACTCCTTAGCCGAGAACAAGCGCGGAACTCATTTGGCTCTCAGTATTGAGAGGCTTCAAGAGATGGCGGAAAGAAACTTCATTAGAATCGGCTTGAGCGCGACAATACACCCTCTCGAGGAGGTCGCAAAGTTCGTCTTCGGATTTGAGGATGGAAAGCCGAGACCGGGTCTCGTCGTTGACGTCAGCTTTGCCAAACAGACCAGGATAAGTGTGGAAAGTGCCGTCGAGGACCTGATATACACTCCGGCTAACGTTTTAAGTGACGCCCTTTACTCCAGACTGGCGGAGCTTATACGGGCCAACAGGACGACGCTCATCTTCACCAACACGAGGAGCGGTGCAGAGAGAGTCGCCTTCAACCTGAAGAAGCGTTATCCTGAGTTTGAAGGGTTGATAGAGGCCCACCATTCGAGCCTCTCACGCGAGGTTCGCCTTGATGTTGAGGAGAAGCTGAAGAGGGGCGAGCTTAAGGCAGTCATTTGCGTCTCTGGAGACTCGAAAATTCTAACCGAAGAAGGCCCCGTTGAGATTAGGGAGCTAAACGCCTCGGGAATTACTGGGGTGGATTCCCTCAGGACGAAGTTCGTGAAATTCAAGGAGCCACATAAAGTCCCCTACAACCGCAAAGGCCTCAGGATTAAAACCCGGCTTGGCTTTGGGATAGTGGCAACTAGGGAGCACAGGTTCCTCACCGTGAGAGACGGGGGCTCAAGTGGATTCAGGCTGGAGAGCTTAGAGAAGGGGACTACCTCGCTGTAGTTAGGAGGCTTCCAAGTCCGGGGAGGGAAGTCTCGATTTTTGAAGTCCTTCCCGATGCAGCTTACCTCCATCTCAAAGGGGGCTTTCTTCAGGAGCTTAAACTCTCGATACGGGCAAAGTTTGGCTCGGTTAGGAACTATGCACGCCACAGAGGATGGGATACCTCTTATCTCACCAAGCAACTCAACGGCGTTTATCCCTTTAGATGGAGCAGGTTGAAAGCCATTATAAAGGATGCAGGGCTTGAAATAAGCGGAGAAGACGTTGAGAGAATAACCTCCGGCAAGGATCGTTACACCCTGCCCCTTACCTTCACTCCAGGAATGGCCAGACTGTTGGGCTTCTGGATGGCCAATGGTTCGTGGAAAAGCGGAACCCTGACCCTGTTCTCGACTGATAGGAGAATGCTCGAAAAGTACGGGGTGCTGAGTAAAGCAGAATTCGGCGTCGACGGGATTATAAGGAAGCAGAACGAAAGCACATGGGCGCTTGAGATTCCCTTCGTCCTGCTTCCAAGAATTTTCAAGGCCTTAACGGGGAACTCGAGAAAGAAGTCAAAGAGGGGAGTTTTCCCCTCAATAGTTTACGTTCTCCCAGAGGAGCACAAGAGGGAGTTTTTGGCAGGCCACTTCGACGGAGACGGCTACCTTAAGGTCAAGGATGGACGGATCTATTCGGCAGGCTTTTCGACGTTCAACAGGAACTTCGCTGAGGGGATCAGAGACGTCCTCCTTCAAGCCGGAGTGGTCTCTTCTATCAGGGTCAGAGATTACGATGAGGTTCAACATTTCAAGGGCAGGGAGATAGCGAAGAAAGGGGCCGCTTATACGGTGGCCGTCATCGGAGGGGAGTACCTCGGACGGTTCTTCGGGAAGATACGGCCCTGGAGGAGCGACCTCTCCAACTGGGAGGAACTCTATTCTAAAGGGTACTCAAACCTCGACGTCATTCCTGGAATTGGAGAGCGCCTGAGGAAACTCCGGAAGAGGCTTGGGATAAGCTCATACCACCTTCAGAAGACGGGACTCTACAACCCAATAAGAGTTAAGCTTGGAAAGCGAGAAATCAGCAGGAGAAATCTCCTAAAGCTCCTTGAAGCGTATGAAAAAGAGGCAAAGGATAAAGGGATGTATGAAGTTCTGGGAGAGATTGAGGAACTGAGAAAACTCGCCGAGGGTGACGTATTCTTTGACAGGATCACATCACTTGAACCCGCTTACATTGATTATGCCTACGGAATAATAAACTCCGAGACCGGGAACTACGTCGTGAACGGCTTTATCTCGAAAAACAGCTCAACAAGCTTGGAGTTAGGGATTGATATCGGAACTATTGATCTCGTTGTCCTCATCGGTTCGCCAAAGAGCGTGAACCGTGCGTTACAGCGCATCGGGAGGGCCGGTCACAGGCTCCACGAAGTCAGCAGAGGGGTGATAATAGCGCTTGACAGGGACGACCTCGTCGAGGTTACTGTTTTAGCACACAACGCCAGGAATCGGCGGCTCGACAGGGTTAAGATACCAAAGAATCCCCTCGATGTACTGGTGCAACACCTCTTAGGTATGGCACTTAACAAGGTGTGGGATGTAGAAGAAGCCTATCACGTTGTAAGGCGCGCTTATCCCTACTGCGAGTTACCCTTTGAGGACTTCATGAGCGTCCTCAAGTACCTCTCCGGCGGTTATGAGGGTCTTGAAGACAGGAAAGTCTACGCAAAAATATGGCTTGAGGACGGTCGTTTCGGAAGGCGCGGCAAGATGACGAGGACGATTTATTACATGAACGTTGGAACCATCCCCGATGAGGCTAAGATTCGCGTCTACACGATGGACAAGCAGATGATCGGGACCGTTGAGGGGGAGTTTGCCGAGAGGTTAATGCCCGGTGACGTCTTCGTCTTAGCCGGGAGAACTTACGAGTTTGTGAAGAGCAGGAGAAACAGGGTATACGTAATCCCGCGCGAAGGTGTGAAACCGACCATCCCAGCCTGGTTCTCGGAGATGCTTCCGCTCAGCTTCGACCTTGCCCTTGACATACAGCGCTTTAGAGGGGAGGTCAAGGGACTCATTAACAGAAAAGATAACAGAAAAGACACGGTTAAGGTGCTCATGAGGAGATACAACATAGACGAGAAAGCGGCGAGGGCGATTATTGCTTATTTCCGCGAGCAGACAAGGTATTCAACCGCCCCGGATGACGAGACGGTTCTAGTTGAGGAAGTCGAAAAGGAGGAAACCTGGGAGTACTTCTTTCACACCCTTATTGGAAGGAGGGCAAACGATGCATTGAGCAGGGCCTTCGCCTACGCTATAAGCAAATGGAAAGGCTGCAACATCGGGATAGCGATAAACGACAACGGCTTTCTCCTGAGGGTTCCGAAAGAGGCGAGGCTCTCAGAGGGGGGAGGTGAGGGAGCTTTTCCAGATTGAGAATCTAAGGGAAACCCTCCGGAGGGCGCTGGACAACACCGAGCTTTTGAAGAGGCGTTTCAGGCACGTGGCCAACCGCGGATTGCTGATCCTGAGGCGCTACGTTGGGAGAAGTAAACGGCTCGGAAGGCAGCAGGCCATGGCAGTTACGCTCCTCAGGGTTCTCAAGGAGAACCATCCAGACTTCCCGCTCCTCAGGGAGGTCTACCGCGAGATTATGGAGGACAAGATGGACGTTGAAAGCGCCGAGCTATTTCTGGGCTGGGGTAGGGAGGGTAAGATTGGGATGGTTTTTGAGAGGAACGAAGTTCCAAGCCCGTTCGCCTTTAATCTAGAGGCGATTGGAGCGAGTGACGTGGTTCTAATGGAGGATATGAGGGAGCTGATAAAGGCCCTTCACAGAAAGATAATGAGGATGATAGCAGTGGAGGATCAAGGACAGGCGGAAAAGCAGTAGTTCACGGGAGGGTAAGAACGCGGTCGTGGTAGACCACTATGCCGTGGTCGGTTATCTCGTAGGGACGGACGGTGGGGTCGAAGCCGCTCCCGCGGAACTTCGTTATCCTTATGCCCCTCGTTAGCTTCCCCTGGATCTCGAACATGCGCATCTTAATAACACCGTTGACGAGGTATTCCTCGACGTCCGTCCTCTGAAGCTCGGAGGTTATCAGAACCGTGGTTTTTAAGTGCCCCATGGTTTTGACAAACGTCAGAAAGGCACGCCTGTAGTCCAGTTCCTTGGTGGTCGTGAGCTTCAGCATGGTGATTGGATCGAGGATAACACGGTGGTAGTAGCGCTGTCTAAACTGCTCCTTTATCGCCGTCAGCATCTTATCCATCCCTTCCGCGAAGGACTCAAAGAAGTTCTCCATCAGGACATAGCGCTCGGCGGCCGGTGTTGCGTCAATTATCGTGAGGTTGGAGTTCGAGAGATTGAAGCCAAGCCGACTCATGTCCGTTCGTAGGTTCTCGGAAGGTTCCTCAAGAGTGACGTAGAGAACGTTCTCACCGTTGGCTATCCCGGCCATTGCGAAGTGCATTGCAAGCGTTGTTTTTCCGGTTCCAGGAGAACCCTTTACCAGGTAGACCCTGCCGGGGATTAAACCGCCTCGTGTCATTGAATCCAGCCCTGGAACGCCGGTTGATACCCTATCACTCATTGCGGGTTTCCCTCGTTAGTCTAATATCAGTATTAACATATAAGAACTTTTTGCATAACCTTTGAGTTTCAGATAATCTTAAAGGAATGTTGAACAAAAATATTCCGTGGTGTCGATGAAGGAGGAGAAAAAACTTCGCCTGATAATTGAGGGGGACGCCCTGAAGGTAGTCGACTGCACACAGGACGAGATCCTCTGCGAGTTCACCTCAGACGAGCTGGCGGAGATAATACAGTTCAGGTATGCAACACCCTGGAACAAAAGTAAAGACATCATGGAGAAGCTGACGTACATCCTCGACGACATTCTCAATGCTTATGTTAACTCTGAGGATATCCCTCTTAAAAAAGAGGACATCATGAAGAGGGTCAAGTTCCGCGTTCATAGCCAGACGGAGGAATAACTTAAAAGCTCCTTGAAGTTCTCCCAACCGGTGAGAGAATGAGGAACAAGCTCGTAGTTGTTACGGGGGGGGCAGGGTTCATAGGCTCTCACATCGCCTGGGAACTCGTTAAGGACAACGATATAGTCGTGATCGACAATCTCCAAACCGGAAAGGAGGAGAACGTTCCAGCGGGGGTGAAGCTCGTAAAGGCGGACATAAGGGACTACGGCGCGATAGTCGACCTAGTAATGCAGGCGGACTACGTCTTCCACGAGGCAGCCCAGGTGAGCGTCGTTGAGAGCATCAAAGACCCTCTCCTTACTGAGGATGTCAACGTCGTAGGCACGCTCAACATCCTCAAAGCCCTCCTTGAGGGCCACGGGAAGCTGGTCTTTGCGTCTTCCGCGGCAATCTACGGAGACAACTCCCACCTCCCGCTTGTGGAGACAGAAAAGCCGAGGCCGCTCTCACCCTACGGCGTCACGAAGGCAACCGCTGAGGAATATTTAAGGGTCTTCCACGAACTCTACGGCCTGCCGGTCGTTGCGCTCCGCTACTTCAACGTCTTCGGTCCGAGGCAGAGCGCCAACCAGTACGCCGGAGTGATAAGCATCTTTATAAACCGCGCCCTGAAGAACGAGCCGTTGATAATCTTCGGCGACGGGAGGCAGACACGCGATTTCATCTACGTAAAGGACGTTGTTAAGGCAAATATCCTCGTCGCGGAGAGCAGAAGGGCGAACGGACGGGTATTTAACGTTGCCACCGGAAAGCAAACGAGCATCCTTGAGCTTGCCCAGAAGGTTGTGGAAATAACCGGCGCAAACTCACCGATAACCTTTGACAAGCCCAGACCCGGCGACATAAAGCACAGCCTCGCTGATATAAGGGAGATCAGGAAGCTCGGCTTCGAGCCGGAGTGGTCGCTGGAGGATGGACTGAAGAAGACGGTGGAGTGGTACGCTGTGAAGCGTGAAGGTTAGTTTTGGGGAGGAGAGACATAAATCCAGTCTCTCCCCACCGTAAACAGCAAGACTTTCAAAAGGAAAATGTAAATATCAAAAACCAGCTATTGGAGAAAATCAGCTTAACCAAAACGTCGTTGCCAGGGATGTAAGAATCGTAAGCAAGGAAAATAACTGGTAGTTCACTCTTTTATTTCACGTAAACTTGAGTTTGAGGCTCAAAAACCATTCTATACCATCAAAAGGAAAAATATCAACGGCCAACACTGAATCCCGTTCCGCTCTTCTCCTGGAGGGCTTGCGCCTTCTTAGCTAACTCACCGAGCTGGGCTTCGAGCTTCTTAAGGCCCTCCTGGGTCTTTGCTATGGCCTCATCGTACTCCCTTATGCGCTCCTCAAGGTAAACCACCGCATCGTCGAGGTTCTTCTCAACAGCATAGCCCGCTCCAACGCTCACTATTGCGTTCTCTCTGTCGAGGATGAACCCCCTGAGGAACGAGCCTGCCCCTATTGGAACCAGTATCTCGGGCTTCTCATCTTTGACCTTCTTGAGGCCCTCAATGGTTTCCTTAACGGCCTGGAACTCGTTTCTTCCCATCGTAAGCAGATCAAGGTTCTGGGCCAGGAGCTGGGCCTGGGCCTGGAGGAGCTGGTACTCGTAAGCAAGCCTCTCAAGCTGTTCATTTGCCTCCGCCATTTCAACCACCGGGAGAACTTGGTAGGGGTGCTTTTAAGGTTTGGGTTGGAAAAGGGAGAGAGTCAGCCGAGTATCTCTTCCCTTATCCGTCCGGCTATTTCGCGCAGGGCTTCAGCCGCTCTTGAATCCGGGAAGGTCTCGACAACGGGTTTCATCAGGGTCATGCTCTTTGGAATGGCTTTATCGTAGGGCACCTCGCCGAGTAGGGGAATCCCCTCGCTCTCCGCCCACTCATTCAGCGCGGTGAAGCCGGGGTTGAGATCAGCCTTGTTGACTATCAGGTAAGCCGGTTCCATGAAGTGCTGGACGATCTTGTAAGCCCTCTGGACGTCGGAAAGGGAAGCGGGGGTTGGCTCGGCGATGAGTATCGCGATGTCCGCACCTCCAAGGCTTGCTATTACCTGACAGCCAATTCCGGCTGCTGAATCGACGATCATGTGCGCGAGGTTAAACTCGTCCATTATCTTCTTGGCCCACTCTTTCTCTTCTGTGACGAGCTTACCGCTTTCAGGTCTACCGACGTCGAGTTGGGCTGAGATTATCGGAAAACCATAGGGGGTGGTCGCCTTTTTGATGACTCCCGAGCGAACCTCCTCAAGGGTTATCGTACCAGCAACAGGACAGACGAGGCCGCAGACGTTGCAGCCCTCACAGGTTAGCTCGTTGACAACGTAGTTGCCCTTATCGTCGATGTAGATGCAGCCGTAGGGGCACCTGTCCTTGCAGATTCCACACCTAATGCAACTCTCCGTGTTTATTCTTGCAACCTTAGCTCCTATGTGCTCCCTCTCCTCTTCCCACTCATTAACGCCGAGGAGAAGGCCAAGGTTGGGTGCTTCAGCGTCAGCATCAACGGCGATAAAGCTGTAATCATCCTTGAGTAGGTAGAGTAGTGAAGCAGTTATGCTGCTCTTCCCAACACCGCCCTTACCGCTCGCTATCGCCACCTGCATCACTCACCACCTCCTAGGAACGAGAGAACTCTCTCAGCAAGTTCCCCAAATATTTTCGCCTCTTCCGAGGTCGAGAGTGCTATAGGCCTACCCTCAACGTAGCTCCTAACAATGGACTCGCTGTATGGAATCTCTGCAACGACCTCGGCGCCGTACTCCTTAGCCAGCTTGTAGACCTTCTTCCTGTCTCCGAGGTCCGCCCTGTTGATCACGATCCAGGTCGGGATGTTCATCAGCCTCCCGAGTTCGAGGATAAGCTCCGTGTCGTGAATTCCGAGGGGAGTCGGCTCGGTAACGGCTATTAAGAGATCCGAGAACTCAACGGCCTTGGAAACGGTGTTTCCCGTTCCCGCGGCGGTGTCAACAAGGAACAATCTTCCACTGTGAACCTTCAAGGCCCTCTTCTTTGCCTCAACAACGAGGGGCATGGAACGCTCTTCACCCTCCCTCAGGACGCCGGTAATGAGCATGAAGCCGTAGGGCGTTGGGGTAGCGTACGTGTGGCCAATCAGCCTCTGACCCTCAAGTATCGCGCCCGGAGCGGGACAGATTATCTCACATGCACGGCAGCCGGAACAGAGGTTCGGCATTAGGAACGGTGTCCCGTCCTTCAGCGTTATAATCGCGTGCTCCTCGCAGACTTCGGCGCACTTTCTACAGCGGGTGCACTTGGAGTAGTCGAAGCGCGGCATGAACTGCATGACCGGCTCCTCGCTGGCCAGCTCGACCCCAAGGAGAAGGTGGTCATTGGGAGCCTCAACATCAAGGTCGGCCATCGTAAGTTGAACGCCAAGCTTTCTGAGCGCAACGGCAAGGTTAACGGCCACAGTTGACTTTCCGGTTCCGCCCTTTCCACCACTCACCGCTATCTGCAAGTTCTCACCTCCGGAGTTAGGGAAGCCGAATTCCTTTTAAGGTTTGTGCATAAGCACAGAAGCTCAACGGCAGGCCACCATTTCCCACCTTAACGGTTAAGACTCTCAGAAGGAAAAGTAAAAATGGGGGGATTTCAGGGTTTTTCCCTGCTCTTCAACCTGCGCATGTAAAACTTCCTCCCGTTGTATTCAAGCTCTATGAGCTTCCCCTCGTGTACGAGCTTCTCAACGACGTTCCAGTCAGCTTTAGCTTTTCTCAAGAACTCTTCAACGGCATCTTCCCTCATGGGATGGACTGAAGTAATGCTCAACAGGTCCTCCTCAACGTTTCCGGTGAAGGCGAAGGCATTGCCCTCGTAGCCTATTAGGTATTCAATGTGTTCCTCACCGAGCTTCTCGACAAAGGTCTGGAATGCGTGGTTTATCGTCTCTTCACTCGCCGGTTTAACCCAGCTTTCAGCTGGAGGTCTCGTGGGTATGGCTATGTAAGCAATGTCCGGCTTAAGCTCCGCCAGGAAATCCGCTATCCTCTCGAACTCGTCGCCGTAGTCTATTCCGTCTATGAGCATCGTCTCGGTGACCACCTTCCCCTTAAATGCCCTCCTGAACTCGAGCATTCCGTTCAGGATTTCCTCAAGGCGGAGGCTCTTGTGAGGCCGGTCTATCCTACGCCAAAGACCTTCATTGACGGTATCAACCTTCAGTGAGACGAAATCGAGCTTCAACAGGTCTTCCCCAACGTCCTCGCGCCAGATGAGTGATGCGTTTGTTAAGGTTGCCAGCCTTATCCCAAGCTCCCTGAGGAGGTCTATTTCCCTCCCAAGGTTTGCATCAAGGGTTGGTTCTCCATCGGGGACGAAGGTGATGTAGTCGATTTCCTCCCCTCTGTTAATGGCCTCGTTGACCTTCTCCTTAACCTCCCTGAATATCAGCTCCGGCTCGTAGAAAGGCTTTCTCTCAATTTCCATCCTGAGGGTTCTTCCTATCTGGCAGTAAACGCAAGCATAGGTGCAGACCTTGTCCGGGATGTTGTTTACCCCAAGGCTTTTCCCAAGTCTCCTCGACGGAACGGGTCCGAAGGCTATCATACTATCACCAGAATTAGGTCAGCCTAAAAGCGTATAAGGTTTTGGGGCATCTTTATATTGAAAGCGGAGGACTTAAGATGGGTGTTCAAGATGGTGGGGTACGGTGTAAACGAGGACGTTCTCAAGAACCTGAAAAAGCTTGATGAGCTCAGCCCCTTCGAGTTCAAAGACCTGCTCATAAAACTCGCAGGGAGAAACTCCGATAAGATAATGCTAAACGCCGGCAGGGGAAACCCCAACTTCCTGGCCTTGGAGCCAAGGCATGCTTACCTCCAGCTCGGCAAGTTCGCCCTGAGCGAGTCGGAAAGGCACTTCGGTTATATGGGGGAGCTCATAGGTGGCCACTGTGAAGAGGAAGGAATAGAGGCACGCTTTGAGATATTCACCCGGAATCACTGGAGAGAGCGGGGCACTAAATTCCTGAACTCTGCGGTGAGCTATGTGAGGGATTATCTTGGCCTTTCGGCCGGTGAGTTCCTTTGCGAGATGGTTCAGGGTTACCTTGGATGTGATTATCCGTCTCCGCCGAGGATGTTACCATTGGCGGAGCAAATCGTGAAGAGGTACCTCATGAAGGAGATGGGGGCAGGCTATGACCTGGGCTACTCTATAGTTGATGAAACCCAGCTTTTCGCGGTTGAAGGTGGAACTGGGGCGATGGCGTATCTCTTTGAGTCCTTCAAGGCCAACCGTATCCTCAACCCGGGTGATAAAATAGCCATAGCGGTTCCGATATTCAGCCCCTACCTTGAGATACCAAAGCTTGACCAGTATCAGCTTGAGATCGTGGAGGTTAAGGCCGATCCCGAGTCGGGTTATCAAATACCTGACGAGGAGCTTGACAAGCTGAGAAACCCGGAAATAAAGGCATTCTTCCTCGTTAACCCCGGAAACCCAACGGCTGTGAAGCTTGAGGAAGAAACCCTCAAGGGGATGAGGGAGATAGTTAAAAAGGCGAGGAAAGACCTCATCATAATAACCGACGACGTTTATGCCACGTTTGCTGAAGACTTCAAGTCAGTCTACTCCATCCTGCCCCACAACACGATACTGGTGTACTCCTTCTCCAAGTACTTTGGGGCGACGGGCTGGAGGCTCGGCGTCATAGCACTCCACAGGGATAACGTCGTCGATAGGTTAATAGCAAACCTTCCTGAGGAGACAAAGGCTGAGCTGGACAAGAGATACGAAACCATAACCCCCAACCCGAGAGAGTTAAAGTTCATGGACAGGCTCGTCGCGGACAGCAGAAACGTGGCTCTGAGGCACACCGCTGGCCTGTCAACACCACAGCAGGTTCAGATGGTTCTCTTCGCACTCTACGGCCTGATGGATGAGGAGGAACACTATAAGAACGCCGTGAGGAGAATTTTAAGACGCCGCTACAGAGCCCTCTACCGCGGCATTGGCCTCAAACCCCACGAGAATTCAGACTGTACCTACTATTATACGCTCATTGACATGGAGGAGCTTAGCGAGAGACTCTATGGAAAAGAGTTCTCGAAGTGGTTTATGAAAAACTTCCCGCCCGAGGAGTTTATGATAAGGCTCGCAAAGGAGGCGGGGGTTGTCCTACTGCCGGGTAGGGGCTTCGAGGTTCCGCATCCCTCGGCGAGGATCTCGCTGGCGAACCTGAGGGAGGTTGACTATCTCACTATAGGGGGGACGATAAGAAGGATCCTCGACGAGTACTACGAGGAGTTCGTGAAGAGGAAGGGGGAGGAATGAATGCCCAAGACGGAGCCCTTTGAAAGACACAGGGACAGGTACGAGAACTGGTTCAAGAGGCACTCCTACGCGTACCTTTCGGAGCTTGAGGTGGTCAAGAGACTCCTACCGAAGGAGGGAAAAGGGGCTGAAATTGGCGTTGGAACTGGAAGGTTCGCTTCACCCCTTGGAATAAAGCTCGGGGTTGAACCTTCAAGGGCAATGGCTGAGATCGCTAGGAAAAGGGGAATTGAGGTTATCGAGGGCACTGCTGAGGCCCTTCCCTTCCCAAACGAGAGCATGGACTACCTCCTGATGGTTACCACAATTTGCTTCGTCGACGACCCAGAAAGGGCACTGCGCGAGGCCTACCGCGTCCTGAAGCCAGGAGGGGCTTTGATAATAGGCTTTGTCGATAGAAATAGTCACATCGGGAAGCACTACGAGGAACACAGGGAGGAGAGCCTCTTCTACCGCGACGCAAGGTTCTTCTCGACGGAGGAGCTCCTCGAACTGCTCAGGAAAGCTGGTTTCAGGGAGTTCAAGATGGTACAGACCCTCTTCCACAGGCTCGATAAAGTGAAAGAGGTCGAACCCGTCAAGCCAGGCTACGGTGAGGGGAGCTTCGTAGTCATAAAGGCCGTGAAATAGTGGCAATAATTTTATTCAATGAAAACGTTCCTTTAATGTAAGTTATTTATAACTTAAGTAGGGATAGTGTATCATCCGTGTAATATGGAGTGGTGGAACCATTCATCCTTAAAAGGGGAGAAGTTTGGGGGAGAGTCTCAGGGCCGATAAATAGGGAATTCTGGAGTTTGTCATTTAC
>NZ_JALVUC010000019.1:46485-317702 GCF_027023865.1 Thermococcus sp.
ACTTAAGTAGGGATAGTGTATCATCCGTGTAATATGGAGTGGTGGAACCATTCATCCTTAAAAGGGGAGAAGTTTGGGGGAGAGTCTCAGGGCCGATAAATAGGGAATTCTGGAGTTTGTCATTTACGTAAGCACGGAATGATTTTCACGGGAAGAACGGCCGATGTTAAGAGCCCCATTGATGGTTGGAGATAGCGAGTTACCCTTGCCGACGGCGATCTCGCGAGAAAGGTCGTTTCAAGCGCCCACGACGAGGGCAGATGCGTCAAGGCATTTCTCAGATCCACCGATCTGATGGGAGACATCTTTGATGAATTCCCAAAAGGCTTATAGATTTGGTAGTCGCAGACAGAAGGATAAGAGCGGTAACCTTTAGGGGCAGTACTAAGGTTGGGAGCACATCCTTGCAGTCGGGGGAATAAAGATCCATCACATGGCACTCGGTGGAAAGGATCCCACAGTAGTCCTCGACGACACTCCTTGAGAAAACCGTTGAGAAGCTCTCAAGGATAGAGCCTAAGAACTTACTCGAGGACGAAAGTGCCATCATGGGGATATCACGTCTGGCTCGTCCTCTTTGATGGGAGAACCCTTCCGAAGCTCAGGGCTTTTCAGGAGGACATCTCCGGCCTGCTGGCACTGCTCGTTAAACTACTACAGAAGGGGTGTGGGGGTACATCTGACTTTCGTTAAATATTTTTATTTAACAAAAACACAATTGTTTAATCATAAGGCTTAAATATTTTCTAGGGGGCAGTTACCCCGGTGATGTCGTTGCTGTGGAAGATGGAGAAGCCTGCAAACGAAGCCGACCGCATACCGACGTATGCGCCAGGTACATACGAGAGAGAAGCTCAAGAGGGAACTCAAGAGGATAAGGGAAAATGTGGAAGAGATACCACTCATTATAGGGGGCAAGAAGGTAAAAACGAGCGAAACAGTTGAAGTAAGGTGCCCCCACGACCACGACATCGTGCTTGCAAGAGCCCATCTTGCTGGGGAAGATGAACTGAAAGAGGCTATAGAGGCCGCTCTCTCCGCGTGGGAGGAGTGGTCGGAGCTCGAATGGTACCACAGGGTTGAGATATTCAGAAAGGCCGCCGATCTCCTGGCTGGGAAGCACAGGATTAGGAATGTAGCAGCAATCATGATGAACCTCTCCAAGAACTCCTATGAAGCCGAGATAGACCTCGCAGAGCTCGTAGATTTCTGGCGCTTCAACGCTCACTATCTCAGGTGGCTCTACGAGCAGCAGCCGGACCAGGCTCCTGGGGAGATGAATAGGATTGATTGGAGGCCGCTCGAGGGGTTCGTCGTGGCGATAACTCCCTTCAACTTCTACTCTATAGGAGGCAACTTGCCGACGGCCCCCGCCATGGCAGGGAACGTTGTACTCTGGAAGCCTTCCCGTTCGGTTATCTTCGCCAACTTCGAGATAATGAAAATTCTCATTGAGGCCGGACTTCCGGAGGGTATTGTGAACTTTGTCCCCTTCCCGAGTGAGCTTTCTGACATCGTGTTCTCCCACCCAGACTTTGCAGGTTTGCACTTCACAGGGAGCTACGAAACCTTGCTGAAGCTCTGGAGGAAAATAGCGGACAACCTCCCAGTGTACAGGAACTTCCCGAGGATAGTCGGCGAGATCGGCGGTAAGGACTTTGTCTTCGCCCACAGCTCGGCTAATGCCGAGGCTCTCGTCGCAAACCTCATCCGTGGCGCCTTCGAGGCGCAGGGCCAGAAGTGCTCGGCTGTGTCGAGGGCATACATCCCGGAGAGCCTCTGGGGGCAGATAAAGGAAGGGCTCCTCAGGGAGCTCCCGCGGCTGAAGACCGGCCCAGTTGACGACCTTGAGAGTTTCATGGGGGCTGTGGTTGACGGGAGCGCCTTCAAGAAGGCTGTCTCCTACATCGAGTATGCTCGGTCGCATCCCGAAGAATACGAGATTATATACGGAGGGAAATATGATTCCTCAAGGGGCTGGTTCATAGAGCCAACCGTCGTGCTGACGAAGAACCCAACGGGGAAGCTGATGACGGAGGAAATATTCGCCCCTGTGCTCACGGTTTATGTCTATCCGGACAGGGAGTTCAAGGAAACCTTAAGACTCTGCGCCAAGACCTCCCCCTACGGCCTGACAGGCTCGGTGTTCGCGAGGGATAGGAGTGCCATAGCCCTCGCGGAGAGGATTCTCCGCTACTCCGCTGGGAACTTCTACATCAACGATAAGCCTACCGGTGCCGTGGTGGGAAGACAACCCTTTGGAGGAGGAAGGTGCTCCGGAACGAACGACAAGGCAGGCTTCTGGCTCAACGTCCTCCGCTGGACCAACCCGAGGACGATAAAAGAAACAACCGTCCCGGCAGAGGACTGGAAGAGACCCTTCCAGCCCTGATCCCTTTCGCAAACAAATCGGTTACCTGGTAAACAAAGCTGTTTGCTTAAACGGGATAGTTTACGCAAAGTGTTTTAAACATTTTCCCCATTTTTGTCCGGTGGTTTAATATGAGAAGAAAGGCCTTGCTCTTGCTCGGGCTTTTTGTGCTGGCCGTTCTCGCTGAAGGTTGCATAGGTGAGGGAAAGGAAGGACAGGGATATACTGTAAAGGTCGTAAAGAATGGACAGGTCTTAAAGGAGTACACCCTCAGTGATCTCAAGAAGTTTAAGATGGTTGAGTTCACGGTTGATGGTAAAGTGCAAGAGGGGCCGGCGCTTGAAGATCTGCTGAAAGGGTTCTCCTATCAAAAGGTCACACTCATAGGAGTGAACGGCGAGATGGAATTAACAAAGAACCAAGTAAAAGAGGTAATCCTAGATTTCACGCATCGTGGAACGGTGAAAATGGCAAGCAAAAGCATTCCAAAGTCCGAATGGATAAAGGATATCTATGAAATTAAACTGGGGTGATCATGTGATCTACATTGGGATAGATGACACAGACAACTTAAATTCAAGGGGAACAGGACACAGAGCAAGAAAACTGGCGGGGCTATTAAAAAGATATGGCTATGATGTCTACGGAGTTACGAGACATCAATTCTTGGTAAGCCCGCTGATCCCATACACCTCCCATAACAGCGGGGCCTGCGTTCACGTTAAAGCCGAAAAGAAGGAGATTGGGTATATAACGACCCTCGCACGCGAGTTTATGGTTGAGAACTTCGTAGAGGACTCTGATCCAGGGCTCTGCGTGGCTCATGATAGTGAAATTACGAGTGAAGTCGTCAATTTCGGTTTTAGGGCTAAAGTGGAGGTATTAAGCAAGGAAGAAGCGTATAGCTTAGCCAAGTCATTCAAAATCCATCTAGAAGAGCTCGGTGGTAGTGGTCTGGGTATTATAGGTGCCCTATCCTCTGTGGGTCTCGCGTACTTGGGAAATGATGGAAGGTTCATAGAGCTCGGAAGAACAAGAGACCTGAAGGGCATCGTTTCAGTTAAGGATATTTTAGACTCAGGTGTGTACAGGGTAGTCTCCACTGAAGGTCAGGTTCTCAAGGAGTGCGAGTACGTAGAAACCACGGGGTGGGTCAGGCCTGTAATGGTAGCTGGAAAGCCCTACTTAATCGTGGAAAGAAAGAATGGACGGTGGGAGGTTGTTGGAAAAACTTTCTCTCTTTGAACAAATTTTCTTGGCGTTTATGGCCACTTTTATCATAGTTTCAAAGGAACTTTTTGATCTTCCCATCCACGTTCCTGGACATTCTGGAATCTACTGGATGTTTTTCTTGGTTGTAGGCAAATCGCTGGTCGAAAAGCCCTCTGCCGGAACTTTTATGGGGCTCATCTCAGGCTTCCTGTCTGTTCTCTTCAGCCTCGGTAGGTTTGGCCCATTTAACTTTCTTAAGTATCTTCTGCCGGGTGTAACCTTGGATGTTCTTTTCTTTCTAAAATTAAGGAGAGGATGGGAAGGTGCACTTGCCGGAGCAGTCTCAAACCTATCAAAGTTAGGGGTTAACCTGATAATCGGTTCTACCCTCGGAATCCCGCTAAACTTTCTGATGATCGGTATCACCCCAAGTATTTTAACATACATGATATTCGGCGCTTTAGGAGGTACCCTAGGGGTTGAGGTTGCAAATAAGGTTAGGAAGTACTACCAAAGGATGAGCTGAGGGTACATCCAACTCAAAAACGAACTGTAGATCTTCGTTTGGTAATGAAAGAGCAACCACACCAGACATATCTGGAGTGGAAGTCTCCTATCCCTATTTAATGATGCATCCGTTTTCCGGAATGGGGACAAGTACCTAAAACTTCGGAGATACTATATACTTAAGATGCGTTCACCCGAAAATAAAAGAGCTTGGAGGTGACGGGCATGTTATTAACCCACATCAAAACGAAAGCTCTCAGGTTCGTAGAGGGCCTCAACCTAGTAGATTTCAGCTTTGCCCTGCCTTACACGTGGGTTCTGGTCGAAGGCTCCGAGGGAAAAGCCCTCGGCGTCGCGATGACCCTACCCGAGGAGATTCAGCGCTACACGAACTCGATAAACAAACCCTCGCTCAGGGCCTTCATCGAGAGGGCCGACAGCCTGAACGTCATCGAGCGGACACTCGGATTAGCGGCAATCAACGCGGTGTCGCAGTACCACATAGACCTGAGCACTGCCGAATGGGCCGATGTTCTTGACCTGTTGCCCGAGAACGCCGGGAAAATAGCGCTCATAGGCAACATGCCACCACTGGCAAAGGCACTGCACGAGAAAGGCGCTGAAACCTTTGTCTTTGAGAGGAACGCCAAGCTCTGGAACAGGGACACCTACAGCGATGCACTGGAGTACCACCTCCTACCGGAGATGGACGCGGTGATAGCAAGTGCGAGCTGTCTCGTGAACGGAACGATAGACATGCTCCTCGACAGAGCGAGAAAGGCCAGACTCTTCGTCCTCACGGGGCCAACGGGTCAGCTTCTCCCGGAGTTCCTGAGGGGGACGAAGGTTACTCACCTGGCCGCGATGAAGGTAATTGACACCGAAAAGGCCCTGCTCGGCCTCAAGCTCGGCTCCTTCAGGGGCTTCGAGGAAGGAAACAGGAAGTACGTGGCAAAAGTGAGATAAATACTTTCATTTTCCGAAAACTTTTTTGTTTACGTAAATGTTTAAATTCGAATCCCCAACCTAGCTTTGGGTGGTCTAATAATGAAAAGCACGAAAGCCCTTTTCCTTATGGCAGTCCTCATTGGAGCCGTCATCGGCGCCGGCTGCCTCGGCTCAACCAACGCCTCAACGCCAACGAAGGGAAAATCCTTTGAGGGTCAGACACTCACCGTCTGCTCTGGAGCAGGTATGATAAAGCCAATGAACAAACTGATAAAGATGTTTGAAAACGAGACCGGGGCAAAGGTTGCAGTGCAGTACGGCGGAAGCAGTGACATCTTTGGAGTCCTTCAAACTACCTGCGGCTGTGACGTCTTCATCCCCGGAGCCTGGTACTACATGGAGCAGGCCATGAAAAATGGCTATATCCTCAACGGCACGGTGGCCAACCTCACATACCACATCCCAGTGATAGCGGTTCCAGCGGGCAACCCGAAGGGAATTCATTCCCTCAAGGACCTCACTAAGCCGGGCGTTAGAGTTGTCCTAGGTGATCCAAAGGCCTGTGCCATCGGTAAGGTGACCAAGAAGATACTTGAAAAGAACGGTCTCTGGGATAAGGTGAAGCCGAACGTCGTTACCTTCGCCCCCACTGTAAACCAGCTTTTGATTTACATCACGACAGGGCAAGCGGACGCGGCGATAATCTGGGAGGATATGGTGACTTGGGCGCAGTCGAAGGGCAAAATCGAAGTTGTCCAGATACCACCAAATGAAAACCTCATAAAGACCATTCCGACCGCCGTGACAACCTGCGCCAAGAAGGACGGACATTTAAAGGTCGCGGAGGCCTTCAACGCATTCATAGCCAACCACACCGAAGTATGGGAGAAGTGGGGGTTTAAGCCATGGAAGGGCTGAGATTCAGAAACCTCTCGGTCCTCCTTGCTTTAATCTTCACCCTTTTCCTTTTCACGGCGATAGCGACACTCTTCTTCGTGCCAAGGCCTTCTGAAATACTCAAGGCGCTTAAATCGGAGGAGATGATCTACTCCCTCAAGCTGTCGCTTATAACGGCCTCGCTCTCCACCCTCCTCGTAATTCTCATTGGAATTCCAATAGGTTATGCCCTCTCGCGTTTCAGATTTCCTGGTAAGAGCGCCGTGAAATCAATTCTTGACCTGCCGATGGCCTTCCCAGAGCTCGTTCTTGGTTTAGCTCTGCTCCTTCTATTTGGCAATACAGCCTTTGGTAAGCTCCTGAGTGACTTTGGGATCAAAGTTGTCTTCACAAAACTTGGGATAGTTGTGGCGCAGTTCTTCACGGCCTTTCCCTATGCGGTTAGGGTTATCCACACCACATTTGAAGGGATAAGCCCCCGCTACGAGCTGGTGGCGAGAAGCTTGGGCTACACAGAGTTTGAGACCTTCAGGAAGGTGACGCTCCCCATGGCAAAGGGGGGCCTCCTCGCCTCGACGATAATTACCTTTGCACGCTCCATGGGTGCCTTTGGTGCCGTCCTAATCCTTGCCGGGGGGAGCTACATGAACACGGAAATACTACCTGTAACGCTCTATCTGAACATTTCCTACGGCAACATCGGGATGGCAATAACGAGCGGCATAGTGCTTGTCGTTGTCTCGTTCCTAGCCATATTGCTCTTTGAGAGACTGGAGGATGAAGAGTATGGCGCTGTTAGAGGTTGAGAACCTTAGCATAGACCTAGGTGAGTTTCACCTGAGGGACATAAATCTGATCGTGGAGAAGGGTGACTACCTGACAGTTATCGGGCCGACCGGTGCGGGAAAGTCCATCCTCCTTGAGGCAATAGCCGGCTTTTATCCCCTTAAATCCGGTAGGATAACCTTAAACAGCAGGGACGTGACGAACCTGCCCCCGGAAAAACGCGGCATCTCAATAGTCTACCAAGACTTCGTCCTCTTTCCACATCTGAGCGTTTTTGACAACATCGCCTTCGGCCTCAGGAAGATGAAGAGGGACGAGAATAAGGTAAGGGGGGAGGTTGAGCACATAGCGAGAGAACTCCACATAGATCACCTTCTCCACAGAAAACCGGGAACGCTGAGCGGCGGGGAACAGCAGAGGGTTGCGATAGCAAGGGCACTCGTTGTTAGGCCGAAGGTCCTCCTCATGGACGAGCCGTTCTCAGCCCTGGACGAGAAGACGAGGGAAAGGCTCAGGAAGCTTGTGAAGAGCGTCATAGCCGAGTATGACACAACGGTGATCCACGTCACCCACGACTTCGAGGACGTTTTCGCTTTGGCGACTAGGGTAGTTGTCATGAAGGATGGAAGGCTCGTTCAAGTGGGAACACCGGATGAGGTTTTTTCAAGACCAAAGGTTGATTTTGTGGCAGGCTTCGTCGGAACGAACGTTCTGAAGGGAGAAGTCATCGGAAAGGATGGCTCCCTAACGCTCATTAGCGTCGGAGGGGTTGTTTTGAAGACTGCAGATGAAGCCAAAGGGAAGGCTGTCCTCTCTCTTAGGCCTGAGAGTGTACTTCTAGCAAGGGATACTGGTCTCTGCTCGGCCCAGAACGTCATCAGGGTCAGGGTTGGGAGAATCGAACGGAGGGGTCATGTGCTCTGGGTTCATCTCGATGGAAAGATAAAGCTCAAAGCCGTTATAACCCCCAACGCGGCAGAAATCTTGGGGGTCAAAGAGGGTGAGGAACTCTATGCTATGTTTAAAGCATCGGCTCTGAAGGTGATAGCATGAACCCTGAGAGACTCCTTGAACTCTACTTTGACGAGGACTGCCCATACTTCGATGAAACGACTGAACTACTGAAGATAAGGGGAGCCGGCAATATGAAAATAATCTCAAGAGAGTCTGGCATTGCAGCCTGCACGGAGGAGCTTTCAGATTTTTTATTGAAGGAAGAACTCAAGGTGAGGTTCCTGCCGAGCGGTTCACACTTTAAAGCTGGAGACACTATTTTGGCCGCCGAGGGGGAGTTGAGAACACTTTTTAGGGCCTGGAGGGTTTCCCAAACCCTCCTCTCTATAACCTGTGCCATAGCAACGGAGACGGGGAGGCTTGTTAAACTCGCGAGGAAAGCCAACCCTAACGCTGTCATCGCAACGACCAGAAAACCCCACCCTGGAATGCGCTACTTTGAGCTAAAGGCTGTAAGAGCCGGCGGCGGTGAGGTTCACAGGAACTCCCTCAGCGACTCAATTTTGATAACACAGAACCATCTTCGAGTTGCTGGGGAGCTTAAAAATCTAAGAGCGCTCAAAAAAATTGAACTTGAGCCGAGGAATATCGAAGAAGCCGTAGAATACGCCAAAAAAGCGAACCTCCTTCTCCTTGACCATTTCCCCCTCAGCGAACTTAGAGAACTCGTCCCGAGGCTCAGAGAGCTTAATCCCTCACTTGAGATAGCGGTCGCCGGGAACATAACGGCCGAAAACATAGGGGAATACGCGAAGACTGCGGACGTAATCATCACCAGCGCGCCTTACTATGCAAGACCACTGGATTTAACGACGAGGATAGAAAGAAAAAGTTAAACGAAAACCCCCCACCAGCCTCGCGATTATTCCGGCCCAGAGCATTCCATAGGCGAAGGCGGTGATTTCAATTATTGCTGCCCTCCTCAACCCGAACTCTTTGGCCAGCATCGAAAAGGCTATGATGCACGGAATCTGGAAGGTTGATGCCAGGCCAAAGGTGAAGAGCTGGAAGTTGCTCATAACCGCGGAGAAGTCGGTGGTTCCGAGGGCGTTTGCCAGCATCGCCGGAACCAAGTCCTTCTGGAGGAAGCCGTATATCAGTGGAATTATCGTTTTCGCTGGGATATGGAGCCAGTCAACGGTCAGGAAGCTGAAGGGTTTCACTACTGGGTCCACAAGATTGTAGTAGGCAACCAGGCCGTAGAGCATCCCACCGACGATGAGCAGGGGAATGACTATGTAAACGAAGTCCTCCATCCTGACCCAGGCCTTGACGAGCATGTTCCTCATCATGGGCTTCCTGTAGGGCGGCAGTTCTTCTATAAGGAAGTGCTCCTCCCTGGGAATTACCACGTTGAGGAGCCTTGCCGTGACGACAAAAACGAAGAACGCCGCTATGTAAATCCCTATGGCGTAAACCGCCCCAGCGTAGTGCCCAACGATACCGAAGATTATACCACTCCTTGAGGAACAGGGAACGGTCATGTAGAGTATTGCCACCTTAAGCCTGTCCCTAAAGTTAGGCAACA
This sequence comes from Thermococcus sp., assembly GCF_027023865.1. NCBI lineage: Archaea > Methanobacteriati > Methanobacteriota > Thermococci > Thermococcales > Thermococcaceae > Thermococcus > Thermococcus sp. The sequence continues at coordinate 55,749 of NZ_JALVUC010000019.1, forward strand.
CGCGGGTGGCCCTTATTGCCGGAACACTACAGCCGAACCCGAGCATTATTGGTATCACCGACTTTCCGGGGAGGCCGAGCTTCCCCATGAGCTTATCGAGGACCACCACGAACCTCGATAGAATTCCACTGTCTTCGAGCAGAGCGAGGATGATGTAAAATATCCCAATGTAAGGAACGGCAACGCTGATCCCCGCCGCCAAACCGATTAGGGCATTCTCCACAAGCAACTGGACGAAGTAGCTCTGACCTTGAAGCCACGGCTGGATGCTACTAAGGAAGAAATTGAAGTAGTTCTCAAGAAAGTTCTGAAACCAGCCACCTATGTAGAGCAAAGATGCAAAGATTCCGGCGAAAACGGCCAAGGTAAAGAGCATTCCAGCCAAGGTATTGTTTATTATCAGCTCGTCCAGCCAACTCAGACGGAAGCCTCTAGCGCTTATCCTCTCCACCTGTCTCGCGAGGAAGGAAGCGTAACCGGCCCTGGTTACTATTATATCCCTCTCGATGCTTGGATGCTCCCTCCTGAACTCCGCTCTTATATCCTCAAGCCCCGGGAAGCCGAAGAGTTCAACGGCCACCGGGTCGTTTTCAAGGAGTTTAACCGCTATCCCCTTTTTGGAAAGCCTTCCGTCATAGTGGAGTTCTTTCAGAACCTCGGAAATCGCCATCTCTATATGATCATCATAAGTGAAAGTGTAGGACGGTTTCCTCGCCTCTCTAAGGCATTTCTCCAGCTCCCCAAGCTTTCCCTTCACGGGGTTTATCCTGATCACCGGAACACCTAGGAGCTTCTCAAGGAGTGGCATGTTGATGAAGATGCCCTTCTCCTCAGCCTCCTCCCAGAAGTTCAGGGCCAAAACCATTGGGACGCCCAGTTCAGCCAGCTGGAGCGTCATTATCAGACTTCTCTCAAGGGAAGTGGCATCAACAACCTGAACCACAAAGTCATAATCTTCCTCAAGGATTATCCTATCAGTCACCTTTTCCTCCTCACTCGATGGGGAGAGGCTGTAAGCCCCGGGCGTATCGATGAACAGGAATTCCTCGCCGTTTATCACGGCTTTTCCACTGCTCATGTCAACCGTTGTCCCAGGATAGTTGGATATCATCACCTTTGCCCCTGTGAGGGCATTGAGAAGACTGGACTTTCCAACGTTAGGCTGGCCGACCAGGAGAACCTTCTTCATATGCTTTCATCCCCCTGAGCTTTCCTGCAACCCTGCCGTCTACCATAACAAGCCTTCCGCTGACATCTAGGACGAGCAGGTCCCTTCCTATCTTTATTACCCTAAATCTCGTGCCCGGAATCAGATCCACACCCATAAGCCTCGCTATTGCCTTGGGATTTTCAAGTTCCATGCTCACAAGCACGCCTTCCTCGTTGGGCTTGAAAGTACTTATCGGGATTGAATTTCCAGCCTTCTCGATGTAACCGACCCTGTCGCCCATGTGCTCAAAGGAGTGGGCAACTTTATGGCCAAAGAATTGCTCGACGGTTCTGTGATAGTCGTAGATAACTTCAGCGGCCTTCTCTCCTTCCTCTGTGAGGACTATCCTCTCGCCCTCGCGCCTAGCAAGGTTCTTCCGCTCAAGCTCCCTAACCGCTTCCTCAACCTCTTCCCTTGTAACTTTACTGTCCTCCATCACATCTCCAAAGCTCGGCGGCGAACCCTTCTCCCTAGCCAAGCGGAGGATGTCCTCCATTAGTACCTTCTTCCAGCCCATTCTCCCACCGGAATTAGGTCAGCCTAACCCAATTTAAATCTTTGCCCGCTTCCTGTGAAGAATTGGTCATACCCGTGGCATAAGGTTTAAGGTTTGTATAATAATCCCAAGAATAGGAGTTAGATTAGTCTAACCTAATGGAGGTGGTTTCCATGCTGGTAAAGCTGGGTGGGTGGATTGACAGGATACTCCCACAGGGGTTCCCGACGAACACCTCAACCCTCGTCAGCGGGCCGGGAGGTTCTGGAAAGCCCCTTGTGGGCTACGCCTTCGCATCGGGCTGGCTGAGGAACGGCGGGAACGTCGTCTTCTTTCTGACGAGCACGACTCTGGAGTACCTGAAGAACACGATGAAGCTCTTGGGAACGAACCTCAACGACTACTACGGCAGGGTTTTCTTCGTGGAGCTTGATCCCATGATAGATGCCATCGAACCGGTTGGTGACACCCACATACGGGCTAACTTCATCAAGCCCGATGTGTGGGACGAGGCACTTTCACTGGCGAACATCTATTTAAGCAACTCCCCAAGCGAGCTCGGAACGATGGTGGTTGGTGCAGCTTTGAACCTGCTCTTCTTCTCGCCGACATACGGCAGGGCAATCCACGAGAAAATCAAAGGCGCCCTGAGCGTTGACAAGACGAAGACCTACTTCCTCATTGTTAACACCGACGTTTTCAGGGGGATGGTCGAGGAGCTTGAAAAGTCAGCGGACAGCCTGATGTTCAGCAGGATGGAGAGGCCGATGAGGCTCTTCCTCAGGGTTGAGCGGGTCAAGGGGGCGCCTTTTGAGAGGAAGGAAACCGAGGTTCCGCTCTCAAAGGGGATCCTTGAGGAGATAAGGAAGGAAGCGGAGAGGGGCAAGAAAAACCTGATTCCGGCCATAAAAAGGCTGTGAGGTGAGAACATGAGGTTTAGTTTTGAGGGCTTCGATTTCGAACTCCCTGCCTTTACCCTTCTTTCCGGCCCGATGGCCGCGGCAAAGCCCCTCTTTGCTCAAAAGTTCATTGCGGAGTTCCTCGGGGAGAACCAGGATTACAAAGTCCTCTACTTTGCCACGAGCTCCCCCGTGTGCGGGGTTCTGAGGAACCTCAAGGTCTTTGGGCTGGGCGACGATTTGGCGGGGGGAGTAACCTTTCTCGACTACCAGCCCTCGTGCGAAGGAATAAGAAAGGTTGACACCAGCTACTACATCGGCAACTTCTCTAATCCAGAACAGCTTGAGAAGGCACTGGGTGTGGCAGACGAGAGAACAATAGTCGTGGTTCCGTCGTTCACACTCCTCCTAATTGGAAGAGAGGCAAAAGATGAACTCACGGACGTTCTCATCAAAGGTATAAGGAAGGCCAATCCGATAGCCTTCGTAGCCGTCAACACGGCAATGTTCGGGGAGCAGAACGAAAGGCTCGCGGAGAGCGCGGACAACGTCCTTGAGTTCACAAAGAAGGGCGAAAAGGTTTTCGTTAGGGCGCTTAAGTTTAAAGGGGCGGCCCCAAAGGAGGAAGTCCCCTTCGACTTCCCGCGTGAGATGTTCGATGGGACCAAGAAGGAGGTCGCCGAGAGAACCGCCCAGATAATCCGCGAGAAGAAGGTGGGAGGATGATTCTCATTGATGAGTACTTCAGACAGTACCCCGCGAGGAGGAAGGTGGCTGAGTTCCTGCTAAGGAACGGCGTAAGCGTTAGGAACGGCTCCATGAGTTTCCACGGGGTAGAACTGCCGATAAGTGAGGTCGCAAGGGCCACAGGGGTAAACAGAAAAGCCGTGTACGTAACCATGGAAACCATAGAAACTTCCAACGCCCTCCGGCTGCTCTTCGAGAGAATCGAACCAGAACTAAAGGTTGAGAGCATAGCACCCGCTATGAACTGGGAGGTTCTCCAAGTTGAGGTTGAAAAGAATCCCACAGAGGTGCTTCACCACATTCTACGGATCATACTGGATGAAGGCAACGAGGTCATCTCGGTTGACCTGAGAAACCCGCCGGGGGAGAAAACGCACCTTTCAATCACCCTAGAGAGGCCCCTTAAAGGTGAAACCCTTAGAAGGCTCAAAGATATTCTGGGGATAAGGAGACTCCTCCTAAGAACCCCTGAAAAAGACAAAACCAAACTCGTCTGCACGTTTTGCGAGGTTGTGTATTGCCCAAGGAGGGGTGGTAGTAATGTGGAGGATTAGGAGTTCGATACGCCGGCTCCCGAGGGCCGAAGCCCCGCCCGAGGTTTCGGCGAGGATTTGCCTTGACAAGAACGAGAGCCCCTTCGACCTCCCCCATGGACTGAAAAAGGAGCTTTTTGAAAAACTCTCAAAAATCCCCCTCAATCGCTACCCTCCGGGTTACCCAACGGAACTGGAGGGAAAAATCGCAGGGTACCTAAACCTTTCCCCTGAAAACGTCATCGTCGCCAACGGAAGCGATGAACTGATAGGTCTAATTCTAAAGGTCTTTGAAGGAGACCATATAGTGATAAGCTCCCCAACCTTCGGTATGTACGATTTCTTCGCGGCGCTGGAGGGGATTAAGGTAATCGATGTCCCCCTCGGTGAGGGCTTTGAACTCGGTGATGTTGAGAGGTTCGCCGATGGGGCGAGGGCAATCTTCATCTGCTCCCCCAACAACCCGACCGGAAACACCCACCCAAAAAAGAGAATAATCGAAGTCCTCGAAACCGGTGCGCCAGTGATCCTCGACGAGGCCTATGCCGAATTCGCGAAGGAGAGCAACATCGACCTCGTGAAAGATTATGACAACCTCATAATACTCAGAACGTTCTCCAAGGCCTTCGGCCTAGCGGGAGCTAGGCTCGGCTACGCCGTCGCGAGCGAAGAAACCATGGATTACCTGAGGCGTGTTCTCCCGCCCTTCAGCGTTAACTCCCTCTCCCTCAAGGCGGGGGAGTTCATGTTCGAGCACCTAGATTACGTGGGGCACGTCATTAGGTACATAATCGAGGAGAGGGAGAGGCTCTACCGCGAGTTCAAAGATTACACGTACCCGAGCGAGGCAAACTTCCTCCTCATGAAACTCGATGCCCATGACTTTCTGCTGAAGAGGGGCATAGTGGTGAAGAAGCTGGGCGGAAGGCTCAAGGGTCATATCCGGGTGACCGTTGGGAGGAAAGAGGAAAACGACGAGCTCATAAGTGCTTTAAGGGAGTTCATCAACCTCACAGCGGGGTAGATAGCTCTTCGGTCTCTTCCCCCCCTTTCGTCTCTTCCAATTTTTTAACCAGTTTTTCTGCGATCTCTTCAATGGCCTTCGCCGCTGAAGTATCGCCATAGAGAACTATTGGGATGCCGGCATCGCTGGCTTCTCTAGCCTTGAGGTCGATGGGAATTTCACCGAGGAAGTTAACGCCCTCCTTCTCCGCGAGCTTCCTGCCGCCACCCCTTCCAAAGAGGTCTATCTCGTTCCCACAGTGTGGGCAGATGAGGTAACTCATGTTCTCAACCACAGCAACGTACGGCACCCCCATCTTCTTCATGAAGTTTACCGCTTTTCCTGTGTCCAGAAGGGCAACCTCCTGCGGGGTGGTTACTATCACTGCCGCGTCGAGTTTTATGCTCTGCGTAACCGTCAGTATCTCGTCACCTGTTCCCGGTGGGAAATCCACGATAAAGAAGTCAAGCTCACCCCACTTCGTGTCCCCCAAGAGCTGCTATATTGCCTTTGTCACAAGCGGCCCACGCCAGATGACCGGCTGGTCTTCTCCCACAATAAAGCCGAGGGTCATGACTTTAATCAGGACCGTTTTTCCGTTGAAGTCCGTCTCCGGAGGGAGCATCTCGAACCTGCCGTCTTCCGTTCTCTCGGCTAGAACGTTGACGTTTTCAAGCCCCATCATTTTGGCTATGTCTGGACCATGTATATCAGCGTCGAGGATCCCAACGCGGTAGCCTTTCTTTGCCAGGGCCGTTGCAAGGTTGACGGCAACCGTGCTCTTTCCAACGCCGCCCTTGCCGCTCAGAACCGCTATCTTGTACTTCCACTTAGATCCCTTTTTCCTGATCCTATCCTTCGTAACCTGAATGGCGTTAACAGCTTTTTCACGGTTCAGGGCCATTTTTGCCACCAAAGGACAATTACATGAGCTTACGATAAAGTTTTTGGTATTTTAACCTCAAGTTATACTCAAAATTGTCCAGTAAGCTTTTTAGAGCGTTTGTGCATATGCACAGCTGGTGATGGACATGCCGAGAGGCTGGGGAAGAGGCAGGGTGTGGTTTGGCAAGGGCAGATGGTTCGCCCCATAGCCCGGTGGGGGGCCCTTCAGCCACCTGCCGCCGTGGCAGAGACCGGGCTGGGTCTATAGAAGGGGCTATTGGAGAGCTCGCTTTTATCCATACCCGCGTTATCCCTATTAACCTTTTTTTAGGCGGGAAAATTATTAAGTCACTGAAAACAAAAACCTTCGTGATGACCATGAGGCTAACAATCCTCAACGACAACATCCCTTCAAAGGGTCTCCTCAATGACTGGGGTTGGAGCGTTCTCGTTGAAGAACGACACCGCTTCCTCTTCGACGCCGATACGAGGGGCGATGTTCTGGCCCACAACTCAAAGGCCCTTGGCATTTCGCTCAAAAACCTTGACTTCGCGGTTCTGAGCCACTGGCACGGCGACCACTACGGCGGGTTCCCTTTGATTGGTCGGCTTAACCCGGGGCTGAGGCTCTATGCTCCGTCCGGTGGGAGAATTGAGGGGCTGAGCGTTTTTGAGGTTCGGGAAGCTGGGGAGATATCAGACGGAATCTGGACTTCCGGAGCTCTGGATGGCTTTGAGCAGGCGGTAGGGATAGAGGCTCCCTCAGGATTGGTAATCATCGTCGGCTGCTCCCATCCGGGCGTGGACAGACTTACTGAGGCCATACTCAGAGTTTCGAGCTACAAAAAAGCCCACCTCGTCATCGGCGGCTTTCATTACCCCTCACGGAAAACCCTTGACAGACTTGCCGAAATGGCCGAGTTCATAGCACCCGCCCACTGCTCCGGCGATGAGGCAAAGGCCTACATGAAGAGAAGGTATCCTGAGAAGTTCGTGGAGGTAAGGACCGGAACCGTTCTGGAAGTTGAAGGAGTACCAGCCGGCTAAGAGAATGGCATAGGCGTTTGAAGTGAGGAGTGACAGCCCCCAGTCAAAGAATACCAAGCCAAACTAGGCTGGGTGGCACATGCAGGAGTATATCCCAGGGGTTACCAATCTTTCGGATTTTCTGATGTCCCTCCTTATGTCAAAGTGGCCGTACCTCTTCAGAGTCTTCCCAGCCACCGCGTTGAGGAGCAGACCGTAAGCCATCAGAAAGATACCGAGGGAAACGGTTATCCATCTAACCTTACTGGGGAGAGGGGCTGGCGCATACCCACTAACACTATCGCGTCCACTAGGAAAACCAGAAGGTGAATTTAGGAACGAAGCCGCCCTTCAATGACGTTACACCTCTAAAACTCTAGGGGATCTCCATGTGAAGATTTCACCCGACACCAAGGAACTCAACCAGCAACTTAAAGAACATCACTTTTCGCCCACTTGGGGTTATGAATCTGTGGAGGAGGAGTTCTTCCCTGATACTGTCACTCTTGATTCCCTTTGGAAGCTCGTCAAAGCCTTTAGCCCCCGCCAGAGCCTTCATGACCTTCCATCCGCCCGGAAAAAGCGAGTTGAAGTAGTCCTTTAACCAGTTTTCATCGATTTGCCTTATGAAAAGCTCCCCCTCACGTGAAAGCTTGTAATAGGTGTGGTGCTTGTGAACCTCGAAGGCCTTCTTGAACCGGGCCTTGCTCCTCTTTACTGCACTCCCAGAGTCCCGCTCTACCAGTCCAGCTTCCATGAGGTCTTTTATCGCATCTTCAATCGTGGAAAGCGGCAGCTCGCTCATCTTGGCCATCATCTTGGCGTAGTCGACGCCGGCCTTTTTGAGGTGAGCCAAGACGTAGAGGTGAACCGGGAGGAGTCGCGCGCGCTGCATAGGTTACACCCTTGAGATTGTACTCCGGGTAAGTTTTGTCCACATTAATCCTTCTCGGGGTCCCGCTTTATAAATCCCCTCTCCTCCAACGGGAAAGTTTAAGGTATGTGATGGTAAAAGAACCCCGTATAGATCTTTGGGGATGCCGGAAATGGTGAAGATAGGGATAATTATATGTGACCGCTACCGGACGTGCGCCGGCGGCAAGTGCTTTAGAGCTCTAAGGGAGCGCGAGGGGGCGTTCAGCATATACAAGGGTCAGGACGTCGAAGTCGTGGGCTACACCACCTGTGGCGGCTGTCCCGGCGGCAACATAGAGTACGCCCCGGCGGAGATGAAGAAGAACGGCGCCGAGGTCATTCACCTGGCGACGGGCTTTCTCGTGGGCTACCCGCCCTGCCCGTGGATAGACTACTTCAAGAAGTTCATCGAGGAGAAGTACGGCCTTAAGGTCGTTCTCGGGACCCATCCGATCCCCCAGAAGTATTACGTAACGCACAAAGCCCTCGGGACGTGGGACTCGCCCGAATGGGAGGAGCGCCTGAAGTACGTCCTCTGCGATGAGGAGACCCGTAGGAAGTACGATTGAGCAGGTTGCTCTAAATCTATGGCTTCGGAATGAAGCGGGGCGTTTTCTTTCTGTATTTTATCCATTCCTCTCCGAACCTCTCCTCAAGGGCCTTCTCCTCATCTTCTATAAACCCCACCACCGAGAGCCAGTAGACAAGCGGGAGAAGGAGCATGAAGCCGCCGATGGAGAGCGAGAAGCCGGGGAGGATTAGAAAGCCCCAGATTGAGTATATAGGGTGCCTGACCTTTGAGTAACAGCCCTTCTTTAAAAGCTCGCCCCCCTCATACACCCTGACTATTTGAGAGTAGCAGAGGAGCCAGAGGGCTAAACCAGCAACGAGAAGAGGGACTCCCACGACCGGAAAAGCGAGATTAATCCCGAATTGGACGTTTAAGTAAAAGGCCAGGAGGGCATAAGGACCGGCCACCAAAGCCACCTTTGGCTCTATACCCCAGAACCTCATGCTCACTCCTCGACGATCGGCTTTTCGATGGCTCTCTTCTTCTCCCCGACCTGCTCCCAGAGGTCGTCGAAATTCTCAACGAACCTCTGAAGGGCAAGCTGGAGGTCTCTGGTTCTGGTAAAGAAGGCCACCTTGTTGGTCTTGTCCCTTATTCTGAGGAAGTTCGGCCCCATTCTGAACGCTGCGAGGACGTCGACGTCGAGGAGTTGGCTAACCACCGCCTTAAACTTCCTTGGATCGCCATGCCCCCCGTTCTCTTCCTCTTCGAAGTCCTTAGCCTTGTTGTGCCTCTTTTCGAGGAGTTTAATGCTCCCGTCCTCGCAGATTTCGTAGATCCCAAAGAACTCCGAGTCACCGTAGTGAGCGTCGATGAGGTGTTCCTCATCTTCCATTCCAAATGCGACTCTGAGACATTTCCCCCCGCTCATGAACATCACCACCCGGCCTTTGGAACTTTGGCTTATAAGTATTAGGGCCACCGAAAAATTTAAATACTGTGCATATGCACAAAATAATGGAGGTGATGTGTATGAAGATCGCGATACCTACCAACGGTGGAGGACTTAGCGACACAGTTGCGGCGGTTTTCGCCCGCGCGCCCGCGTTCTACATCGCGGATGTAGACGAGAACGGCAACGTCATCAATGAGAAAGTCATCCAGAACGGAGCTGCCATGGCCGGCGGCGGTGCCGGCCCGATGGCTGTTCAGACGCTCATCAACGAGGGAGTTGATGCAATAGTGGCACCGCAGGTCGGCCCAAACGCCCTTGGGGCAATACAGACTGCCGGGATAAGGCTCTACCAGGTTACACCCGGGACTCCGGTCGAGGAGGCCATAAAGGCAGTCGCCAGCGGAAGCGCCGGGCAGTTCACCATGCCTACCCCTGCGGCCCCGATGCCACCGGCCGCACCGGCCTATCCAGCATATCCGGCCTACGGCTACGGCCCCGGTTGGGGCAGAGGCTGGGGCCGTGGTGGCGGCTGGGGAAGAGGACGCGGCTGGGGCCGCGGAGGCGGCAGAGGCTGGGGAGCCCAGCTCGGCTACTGCCCGTGGACCGGCCAGCCAAGCAGGAGAACGTGGCTCGCCAGGTTCTTCGGCTGGTGGTGATGCCCTTTCCGTTTTCAGCATTTTTATTCGTCAGCAGTGAATTGAGAGCTGAAGTGAGGGGAAGATCATGCCACGCGGATTCGGCAGGGGATACGGTAGGTTCAATGGCTCATATAGGGGGTACAGAGCCTATCCAACAGGGAGGGTTTACAGTCTACTCGACATCTTGCTCCTGATTGGGATACTGTACTTCCTGGTTAAGCTTTTCTTGGTGGCTCTCCCGTACGCCCTCGGCCTGCTGGTGCTCCTCATAGTCAGGGAGTTCATCAGGCCGCGTTTGGGAACCTGGTTTGGGCCATTCTGAGCTTATGCAAACTTTTTTAAGTTCGGCTTTCCTAATTCCAGTGGAGGTGAATGTAATGAGGATAATTATGTCAACAGTAAATGGGGGTCTTGACGACAGGGTGAGCCCCGCTTTTGGGAGGACTCCAACCTTTACAGTAGTCGACGTTGAGAACGGGGAGATAACCAACGTTCGGGTGCTCCCAAACCCAGGATACTCCCAGCCAAGAGGCGCTGGAGTCACCGCAGCCCAGTTTGCCATCGACCAGAGAGCGGATGTTGTCATAGCGGGCCAGTTCGGACCAAACTCCTACGGGGCCCTTCAGGCTTCGGGCATAAGGATGGTCTCGGCACCCGCAAACATAACCGTCCGCGAGGCCGTTGAGGCCTTCCTCCGCGGAGAGCTTTCAGGCCCAGTTACGGGACCTGAAGGCGGTGGAATGGGCGGTTATGGAGCCGGTTATGGCCGTGGTGGTGGCATGGGCAGAGGGATGGGCCGTGGAAGAGGAGCCGGCGGCGGAATGGGAAGAGGCCGCGGAGGTGGCTACGGCCGTGGAAGAGGCGGATGGTGAGCTCCACTCTTGTTCTTCCCACTTTTAATTTGGTTACATCTAAACGGGATTTAACACCCCAACTTTTACCCCATAAGATTCTTGGAATGGAACGCCATTCGTTGAACAACGTGAACAACGCTTTAAACAACGTGTCCAAGGTGTCCAACGTGTACAAAAATAAAATGTTCTAGATAAAATTGGGGGGGACGCCCGTACCGTATCCAAAGATGAACGATGTTATCCAGCACCCACAGAAGAGGTCTAAAGTGAAAAATGGGAGTGAAAAATGACCTCCATGTCAGCAACTGGAAAGTCCACTCCCTAATTTTCCAATAACCCGCGTGAGTTTTTCACGCACCTTGCTCATGTGTTATCCAATGCTTTTGTCCACGTTGAACCTGTACCCAGAAAGTGACGTCCAATATTGTACATTAAGATAGAAGACCTGTAGTAGTATAAAACTTTAAAAGTTGTGATAAACAAAAATGTTAACGGAGATGATACTATGAAAAAAAGAACAAGCAAAGAAAAAGGGGATAGCATGCCAGACAATCATGGCAAACAGGCAGGTATCACCACCCCAAAAGAGGTTATAGACGAGGTCAACAAAAGGAAAGTTAAAGCATGGAGGGAACAGCTACCTCCTAAAGAGATTTTTGAAGAATTCGCCCAGCAAGGAAAATTCACAGAGACCCAAGTAAAAATCCTCAACGCTGTTTATTCAAATTCCAGAGATAGTATGACAAAAATAGCAAAACAGATAGGAGTTGCCAAAAACTCTGTTAAACACGCTGTGGATAAGCTTGTTGGCCTTTACCAGGACTACACAGTTCAAGCACTAGAGTCACATGACTTGAAGTCCTCAAGTACAGATGTCATAATAGAGAAACAACAAAAACTCACTCCAAAAGAGGAGAAACTTTCCGCCAAAACCACGACGTTTAGGGAGGTTGACAAAACCACTGCTCAAACTTTGAAGATTGATTTTCATAATACCGCGGTAAGAAGGGAAGTTTATGCTCGTCTTGGAGAACTGCTGATCTATACTCTCCTACAAGCTGGGATCGCCAATAAAGACAAGATAGTTGAATACAGTCAAAGAATGGTTGATGACTCAGAAGCCCTTTATTCCTACATAAAGGACCAACTCGATGTCCTAATTAAGAGTGCCGGCCCCCATGCTATTGCAACTCTCCAAAGGGAGAATTATGAACTTAAAGCGAAACTAAGAGCCTTAGAAAAGAAATATATCCTATTAGAAGACAGGCTAAGGGAATGTATGGAAACTGGAGAGTATATTATTAAGACGTTACTTAACCGTGATCAGCTGATCAGATTAGCTAGTTGGATAGCGACAAGAGATACAATGAAAAATCATCAGGCAACAATCAACCGCTTGCTCTCTGAAAATGCGTCACATGAGCCTTAGCTCAATAAACGCATCCAGCTCAGACAACTCTAATGGTATGGGTTCCGAGTCTTTTCATTAAGATCCCTTACGTACAGCTTACCCCCTTTGTGGGCAATTGACCACAATACCACAGAGCCGGAGGATAGACCATTCTTTAACAATGCAACCTCTGATATGTAAGCATCATCAGGATTTCCCCTGGATAGGATTAGAACTAGAGTCTTGTCTCCACTACTTAGAATTACCGTATCCAAACAAATAAGTTCCATTGGGAGCTTCTGGACGGCTTGTTTGATAGTATCAACCAACTTCGCTCGCTCAAGGATGGCATCCACATCGACAACATCTAGCATCGTCGTCACCCCGATTATAATCGTTTTTCAGGAGCTCTTTGAAATAGCCGAGAAAATACATAGGAGAAACAGGGAGAGGAAAGAGCTCGGACTGAGCGAGCTGGAATACGCTCTCGTCATGGTGCTTAAGAGACACGTCAAGGTAAATACTCACGAGCTGATAGGGGACGTGAAAGAACTCCTGCGGGAGATCAAAACGCTCAGGTTCCCGCGCTGGCAGGAAAAGTCTGAGGCGGCGAGTGAGCTTTCAAGAAAGGTTATGACATTCCTCGTTCGCAAGTATAAAGGAAGGTATGACAACCTTATGAAGACAAGAGAAGACATCCTTGAGGTGCTCAAGCGGTGGGGCTGAAGTACATAAGCATAGTCCGAAACGTCAAGTACCCGAGGATTGAGATAAAGCCCAGCGGAGAAGTCAAGGTTATCATCCCACCAAGCACGGATCCAGAGGAGTTGGTTCGTTTAAAACGGGAGTGGATAGAGAAAAAGCTCGGGGAAATCAAGGGGCTTAAAAGCCAGTTCAAAGACCTTTCGGACAAATTATTGCTGAACGGAGAGTTCTTCGAGGTTGTAGCCGGCGAAGAGTTCTCGGTGAACTCAAAGTTCAAGGTGGTTGTTTTGCCAGAAAACGACCTCAAAATTTTGAGGGGGTGGCTCAAGGACCAGCTCAGGAAGGAACTCGACTTTAAAGTCAGGCTCTTTGCCTCGATACTCGGCGTTAAATACCGGAAGGTTTACATCAGGTTCCAGAGAACCAAATGGGCGAGCTGTTCAAAAAAGGGAAACCTCAGCTTCAACCTGATGCTGATGGCCCTTCCAGAGGGTCTGAGGGATTACGTTATAATACACGAGCTCACCCACCTGAGGGAGCCCAAACACACCAAACGGTTCTGGGAGACTGTGGGGCTCTATTATCAGGATTACAAAGGGGCAGAGATAGAATTGAGAAAATACTGGCTTCTCCTTGGATGGAATGAAGTCTGGAAAAGCCTCAAAAGTGTGGAATAGGTTTATTAGTCCCCGTTCATTTAATTCCTTGGTGGTGATCATGAGAAAATCCCAGCTTTACTCAGGTTTCCTCGGTCCCCTGGTTGCCTTCGTCGGTATATGGACCGCCGCGTACATCAACCGCTCCTGGTGGAGGATTACGGAAAACGCCATAAGCGACCTGGGAAGGGTCGGTCTGCCAAACAACTGGGTTCTCAACATCTCCCTCATCACAACGGCAGTTCTGATCATTTATTACGCCATTGGCCTCTTCGCACTCCTCAGAAACGGCGTGGAAAAAGCCGGTGTTGTAATCTTTGTCCTTGGCCTCGTTTTCCTGGCGCTGATAGGCCTCTTCCCCGAAGGAACTTCACCCCACTACTACGTCAGCTGGGCATTCTTCATAACAGCGGGCTTTGGGTTCCTTATAGCCGGCGTTGGGGCCTTAAGCTCGGGTAAGCGGGCCTTTGGGTGGTTCAGTGCTGTCCTCTTCGTTACAGGTTGGGTTCTGGCAATCTGGGCGAAGGGCCACTTCAGGGGCGTTGCGGTTGCAGAGCTCATCGGGGCGGTGACAATAACCATCTGGCACTACACCCTGCTCCTCCGGGTGGCCAAGAACATCCAGTAAACGTTTTTACCTCCAAGCACAACTTTTTCAAGGTGATTCTCATGATAGGGATAGACCTCTCCGGAAGGCTGGCCTTTACGACCGCCTCAAGCAAGGGCATAGGCTTCGGCGTCGCGAGGGTTCTGGCAAAAGCTGGAGCCGATGTTATACTCCTTTCGCGGAATGAGGAGAACCTGAGGAAGGCGAGGGAGAGGACAAAGGCCGAGAGCGACGTTGATGTTAACTACATCGTTGCCGACCTGACGAAGCGCGAAGACCTCGAGAGAACGGTTGAGGAGCTGAAGAACATCGGCGAACCGGATATCTTTTTCTTCTCCACCGGCGGGCCAAAGCCCGGTTACTTCATGGAGATGGACATGGAAGACTGGGAGAACGCCGTTAACCTGCTCCTCTATCCGGTCGTTTATCTCACCAAAACCCTCGCTCCAGCCATGGAGAAGAAAGGCTTTGGAAGGATAGTCTACTCCACGAGCGTGGCAATAAGGGAACCGATACCAAACATAGCCCTAAGCAACGTGGTCAGGATTTCAATGGCAGGCCTCGTGAGAACCCTCGCCAAGGAGCTCGGGCCGAAGGGGATAACCGTCAACGGGATAATGCCAGGTATAATAAGGACTGATAGAATGGTACAGCTCGCAAAGGACAGAGCTGAACGGGAAGGGAAGACCGTCGAGGAGGCCCTTGCCGATTACGCGAAGCCGATACCCCTCGGCCGTCTCGGAGAGCCCGAGGAGATAGGCTACCTAGTCGCCTTCCTCGCGAGCGACCTCGGGAGCTACATAAACGGCGCAATGATCCCCGTAGACGGCGGTAGGCTCAACTCGGTGTTCTGAGCCTCTCAGGACCTTTTTTGATTTCCTTTTGGAATCCTTATATCCCGCCGGGACAAACTCCTCCCAGGGGATACCATAGCGATTACGAGGCTCTGGCACGGCAGGGTGCCGAGGGAGAAGGGCAACGTTTATGAGCGTTTTCTGATGGAGAGGGCCGTCCCGGACTATAGTTCAGTTGATGGCCTCCTGAAGCTCTACTTCACGAGGAAAAGGAAACTCACTTCCTCTTAGTGACAATCTGAGACTCATGGGCGTCAATTAAGAAGTTCGCGGGCGATAGCTCCGAGATGGCCAAATACTATCCCGAAGATGACTGGTTCCTCCTCGAGAAGGAGAAGTACGTCCAGCACTACGAGGTCTTCTATGAGAAAGAGGGGTGAAAGGGCATCCCCAGTGTGGCTTTTCATTTATTCTTTCGCCTCCCACAGCGCCAGTCCCTTCCCCTGCGGTTTCCGCTCCAGCAGTTCACCAAGAAGCTCCTGGATGAACACCTCAGCGACGAGTACCTCCCCCTCGACTAGGTGCCCCCCGTGAAGGGAGCCATCTGGCCCGCCGAGGGCGACGTGAATGTGGGCGAAGGGCTCGCCGTTCTTCAAACTTATATTGCCACTCAGGGAGACTAGCTCGTAGAGACCTCTAAGCTCGTTGACCTTATACCCACCAGCGGCCTCATCAAAGTATCCTATCTTTGGACTCCTGAGGCTACCTATGCCGCTGACGGTCCCTATAAGGACATTATGCCTCTTTGCAAAGCCGTTCACGAACTCAAGAAGTTCTTCTCCTTCTGGAACACGGAACAGAAAACTTCTCCCCTTTGAGAACCTCATATGAACCACCTAAAACTTAATAAGCGGCTCAGGATTTAACCGTTTGGGTGAGAGGAATGGACATCGGGGAAGCGATCATGAGGGTGTTCCCGGATATACCCGAGCTGGAGAACGTTGACTTTTCAACGTATTCCACGCCCTACGCGGCCATGTTAACTGCCTTTGAAGAGAACGGGAAGAGCGGCCTCAGGGAGTTCGAGGAGTTCATCATTGCAAACGGAGGAACAAAGAAAGACGTTGGGAAGTTCCTCATCTCGGTCTTCCAGTACCTGCTCATACGCTACCGCCGCTTCAACGACGAGAACGTTGAATTTCCTGCCTTCAAGCTGTTCCTGACGCTGAAGGGATGGCTTAACGAGAACGGCTTCAGGAACGACTACCGCAGGATCCTTCACTCCTTCGTGGGTTACATCGTGAACATCGCGGAGAAGATAGTCGAGAGGAACGACTGCGAAATGAGTGTGGTGTACATGAAAACAGCCTACTCCCTGACCCTCGAGGCTGAAGAGACGTTCAAGGAAGAGTACTTTGGAGAACTCAAGGAAAAAACCGGGAAAATGCTGAAATCGCTCTACGAAAAGTGTAGCGCTAAGGGAGAAATATCGGAAAAGAAGGAGAAAGGTTGCTGATATTACTCTCATCTCTCAAGCGTTACCTCGGCGTAGCTCCGCGGATCCTCCCAAATCTTGACCCTTATCTTCCTCACGTTATCCCCTGCCTTCTCCGCTATTCTCTCGGCGAACCACTCTGCTATGTACTCCGCTGTGACGTTGGGCTTATCCAAGACCACTACTTCACTGGCAGGTAGCTCTAAGTGTTTCCCATTCTTCTCAATGATAATAACCCCTTCCCCCCTCTCTACAGCCCAGTCCTCGCTGACCAAAATCCTGTGGTCAAGGAGCTTCACAAGGTTGCTGAGGTGATTGAAGTCGAATATCATGCCGTTCTCGTTAAGTTCACCCCACACCTCAATGTCCACGTTGTAAGTGTGGCCGTGTATGCGGAGACACTTGCTCTCGTAAGGGAGGGTCAAAAAGTGTGAGCTGTCGAAGTCCTTATGCCATCCTATCTTCCTCTCGGAGAGTCTAAACATCATCTTTTTCACCAAACTAACTTGGGTGAGATTAGTTATAATGGTTATTGGGCGGATTTGTGAATGCAAACGATAGAGAGGAAAACCTATAAAGTGAATCACCGTAGAACACCTGATAGCCATGCCGATGGGAAGGGGACAAGGTTGGGGCCGCGGAAGGGGCAGAAAAAGGAAGATGCGGATGATAGGGCGAATCCCTGAGGTTAGGCATTTCTATCCTGCACTGTTGCCCCTCGGGCAGCCGAAGCCTCCTATATTCATAACATACGAGGAGTTTGAGGCCCTTAGACTCGTCGATTACGAGGGTTTGACCCAGGAAGAGGCCGGAAAGAGGATGGGGGTCTCAAGGGGCACCGTGTGGAGGGCACTTAGTTCCGCTAGGAAGAAGGTGGCTCAGATGATCGTTGAGGGCAGGGAGCTGATAATCCTCCCGCAGGGCAACGAGGTCCCCAGGGAGATTATGAACGAAGGGGGATGAATGCCGTACTTACTGTTTTATACTTTAACATAGTTTCTTTAATGAATTAACGCTGTTAGAGCCCCTGACCATTTCTTAAGCTTCTCTAATTCCGTGCCGGGTTTTATCTCTCAAATTTTTGGGTGAGTTATAACTATGTTAGATTATTATTAAAATAATGAAAATATAAAATTAAAATAATAACTTTAATAAAAAGTTAAAATTTTAATATTCTAATTTATTATATAAATGTAGAGGTAATTCTAAAGTAAAAACATCTAGTTAAATAAGTAAAAAATCCAAAAAATCTACCACTACAAAAAATAAATTCCATCAAAAAGATATACATACCAGCATCCGGGCCGGCACTTGAAGCATGCTATTTCAGGGATGCCCCTAGAGAATGGATAATCATCTCACAGCTGGGGGTCATACAGACCAAAAATGGATTACGATTAAAGGTGTTATCAGGGTCAGGCGTGAGAGGCTACCGGCGCTGTATGCCAAAGCCCTGGGGAAGCCCGGAAATCCAGAGAAACCTTTATTACTGAACCCTCCATGGAGAGAGCATCACTATGCAGGGCGTTCCTCCTGCAAATCCCAGTGCGTAACAAGCACTGACAGGTGACACTCTATGATACCACCACTCACACAAAAGCATGACGAGTACGAGACGAGACTGCTTACGGCCGTATACTGACTACATTTCTACATATAGTTTCTCCATATTCGTTACATATACATTTTAGTGGGCATCTAATTTAAATGAGCAACTTTATACATGGAAATTAGATATAAGATACATTATATCTAATTTATGTGAACATAAAAGAGCATCGAATGAATCGGGCGAGAAAGGTATGATACAGATATAAATCACAAGAGTCAAAACCCACAGAAAATCGGCCTGCCAGTATTCTTCAAGGGGATCATACGAGGAATGAGCCAGCCATCCAACGGTCATTACTTAAGACATGCCATGAAGCCAATAAAATTTTAGCTGGCACCAGGTCTCAGAAGACCTATCAGAGAGGGTTAATTAATTTGTGAAGATAACATAAACCCGATCATACAAGCCACGTGCTATATAGAGGGTATCACACTAGTCCAGCCAAAAAGGCAGAAGATCCAGAGGATACTACCTTACCGCAAGATTAAGGGGTACGTGATTGTGCGATATCAGCACCGCATATAGCCTTGCCATGATAGAACTCGTCGAACATTCCGCGGTATGCGCAACCTATTATAACTATCTTTAATTGTAACCCAGTTTTGTGATAAAGATGCCTGCTCTCACAATTCAAAAGCCCGGTCTTGGAAAAGTTCACGTGTTTCTTGTTTCGAACCCATTAACGAACAATCCCTTTTAAATAAATGTGTATTGTACTAATATTACTATTTTACATAGTTGAAAATTAGAAGAAATTAATATTATTATTAGTGATTTTAAAACATTTTAATTTATATAATATATTAATATTTAGAAAGTATATTAATACTAATTAATTAAATATATAAAAACTAATTTCTAATAGTAAATTTATAAAAATCTTAGAAAGTCAAAATTCACCGGAAATTTTGAGAGTTAGTCCGCACATGAAAATGGAGCACGCAAAAGAGAAGGAAAAAGCCAGAAAAAGGTATTAACGCCCTTAACTGTCTCTTTCGCGTTCTTTATCCTCTACAAAGGCAATTACGTTATCCACTATCTGCGGCGCCAGTCCAATGTAGTTCTCTGGCTTTAGGGACGCTATATCTTCATCGTTGAAGAATTCTCTAACTTCCTCGCTCTCCCTCACGACTTCGAGGAGATCCCTTCCCTCGCGGAAGGCCCTCATAGCAAGCTGTCTGATGAGTTCGTGCGCCTCCTGTCTCCCCATGCCCTTCTCAGCGAGCTTGAGCATCAGAGGCTCGGCCATTATCAAGTTGTTGGTCATGTAGAGGTTGCGCTCTATGTTTTCCGGGAAGAACTCAAGACCGCTTAAAACCTTTATGGTGACGCGAAGCATCTCGTCGAGGAGAACAAAGCTCTCTGGGAGGATGACACGCTCAACTGAGGAATTTGTTAGGTCTCTCTCATGCCAGAGCGGGTTGTTCAGCAAAGCCGGAATCACGTTGGAGTAGAGAACCCTCGCTAAACCACTCACCTTCTCACTCTTTATGGGGTTCCTTTTATGGGGCATCGTTGAGGAGCCGACCTGCTTTTCCCCGAAGGGCTCGCTGATCTCAAGTATTTCGGTCCTCTGGAGGTTCCTGATTTCGAGGGCAATCTTGTCGAGGGTGGAAGCGACGAGCGCCAGAAACGCCATCAGCTCGGCGTAAACGTCCCTCGGGATTATCTGGTTGCTTATCCTCACCGGCTTGAGTCCAAGATCCTCCATAACGAGTCTTTGTATCTCAAGGCCCTTCCCCCCAAAGCTTGCCATGCTGCCAACGGCGCCGCTCATCTGGCCGACGAGGACCCTTTCCTTCAGCTCGTTGAGCCTGTCGATGTGCCTTTGAACCTCGTCGAGCCATATCGCGAACTTCATCCCGTAAGTTGTGGGAATGGCGTGCTGGCCGTGGGTTCTGCCTATGCAGACGGTATATTTGTGCTCCTCTGCAAGTTTCTTCAGAACGGAGCGGAGTTCTTTGAGGTAATCACCGATTAATTCAAGGCTCTCCTTTATGAGGAGCGCGTTAGCAGTGTCAATTATGTCGTTCGAGGTGGCACCAAGGTGGACGTACTTCCCGTGCTCACCGCAGACCTCGCTTAAAGCCTTGACGACGGCCATTATATCATGGTGGATCTCGGCTTCTATATTCTTGACGCGCTCAAGTTTAACCCATTTTGTGTTAGCTCTTTCCGAGATAACGCGCGCGCTCTCTCCAGGGATGTTGCCAACCTTCGCATGTGCCCTCACCAGCGCGGCCTCAACGTCAAGGAGTTTCTGGAGTTTGTTCTCCTCGTCCCATATTCGGCGCATCCCTTCGCTCCCATAGCGGTAATCAATTGGATGAACGGCCATTTTATCACCATATATATGGCAATTTCCAATCATTAAAAGCTTTTGCTTAACATATAAATGTAGGGACACTTTTGGGCATTCTATTCCTCCATCGACGCTATAGGGGTGCCCAATAACGCCGCCGGACGACCGAAAAGTATTTAACCACTACCCGGCGATAGGCTAACGACAAAACTTCCGGAGGTGCCAGAAATGGCTGAAGAGCACGTCGTCTACATTGGAAAGAAGCCGGTTATGAACTACGTCCTCGCTGTGATAACCCAGTTCAACGAGGGTGCTAAGGAGGTCAGCGTTAAGGCTCGCGGTAGGGCTATCAGCAGGGCCGTTGATGTCGCTGAGATCGTCAGGAACAGGTTCCTCCCAGAGGTCAGGGTCAAGGAGATCAGGATCGGCACCGAGGAGCTTCCGACTGCCGACGGTAGAACCGCTAACACCTCAACCATTGAGATCGTCATGGAGAAGCCGTGAGTTGATTGAATCCCTTTCCTTTTACTCTCATGGTTTGCTTCAAGCTCTTTTGAAGCCGTAGAAAGCTTTAATACTGTGGTCTTCTACACCCTTTAGGTGGAGCGATTGGATTTTGAGACGATTGACATCCACGATGAAAAAGCTAAGGAACTCGCGCAGATTCTAACAAACGACAAGGCCATCGCTATTCTCCACCTCCTCGAGGACAGGGAGCTTTCAATAAGTGAAATCTCTAAGGAGCTGGACCTTCCAATCTCGACAGTCTCATACCATGTCGACAGGATGAGGAGGGTGGGACTTGTCGAGGTGGTCGGGAAGAAGTACGGCAAGAGACTCCAGGAGGTAAAGCTCTACCGGGCCTCCAACAGGCCAATCCTTCTGGTCCCAAGGAGGAGCGTTTCAAAGGTGGAGAAAAGACCCATCGTCAGCATTAAGCGCCTTCACGTTATAAGCCTCGGGCTGGCGGGACTGGTCGCGGCAGGAGTGTATTCAATAGCGGCCCATATTCTCAGTCCAGCAAAGACAGCCGGCCCCAACGAGACGATACAGGCCGTATCAAAGAGGCTGTTCGCTTCATCGGCCAACACCACAACGTCACAGACGGGCACAACCGCCGGGGCGGCGAACGGGTGGTTAATGAGTCACACCACAGGATTATCCCTCGGACTGGCCGGCTTGGCGTTCGTGATAACGTTTCTACTGGTGGTTTACCTCCTCAAGAGACGGGATGAAGAAAGGTTTTTAAGTTTCTAGGCCAACTCCCGCAGGAGAGGTGGTAGAATGACGTCCAGGATAGCTGTGGGTCAAGTGGTCAAAAGGAAAGCAGTAATCGTCAAACCACATGATACGATACACAAGATCGCCAAAGTACTCTCCCGGAACAAGGCGGGGAGCGCTGTTGTGGTTAGCGGCGACGAAATAGTTGGGATAATCACCGACCGCGACATCCTCGACAAGGTTGTAGCGAAGGGACGCGACCCCAAGGCGGTCAAAGTTGAGGAGGTTATGACTAAGAACCCCGTAACCATCGAGGACGACTACGACGTGCAGGATGCCATAGACAGGATGATGGACAAGGGCATCAGAAGGCTTCTCGTCACCAGACTCGGCAGACCGATAGGATTCGTTACGGCGGCGGATCTTCTGAGCGCACTGACAACACAGAACCAGGAGGAGCAGGAGGAAGAGTATCCTGAGGAAACACCGGTTTACGGAATCTGCGAGCTGTGCGGACAGTACGGGCCCCTCTACAAGGTCTACATCGGCGGGGAGGAAAAGTGGGTGTGCGAGAGCTGTAAGGACAGCCTCAACCTTTAGCCCCTCAGTTCTTTCATAACCTCATCCAGGATTATCCCGAACTCAGCGTTTCTGTTCTCGACACTTAACGTATGGAGTTGTCCAAGTGGTCTGAATCTGTCCACAAAGTGCCTGTGAACGACCGCTAGAAGGGGCCTCTCCGACTTCAGGACTTCCCCGACGGCCCTGGCGAACTCGTCGCTCTTGTACTCCATCGGGCCTATCTCATCGATGACTATTAGATCAGCCTCGACCAAGGCACGCTTTATCGCCGGAACGGCAGCGCGCTCGATCTCGTCGACGTGGACGACGTACTTCCCGAATGGAACTCCAGGCAGGTGTGACGTTCCCCTAATGCTCGCGAGGATTCCCTCCTCCTCTGTGTCGAGGGAGGTGATTTTGAACCCAACGCGCCTCCCATTCCTCCGCACTTCTTGTGTTATCATCCCGCCGACGATATAGCCCCAGCGGTCGGCTTCCTTCGCAATCCTCCCCACAAGGGTGGTCTTTCCAACACCGGCGGGGCCGGTCACGAATATTCTCAGCGCCATTTCACTCACCGAAGGAGCTTTAAGCTCTCCCCTTAAACCCTTTGGGGTGATAGTGGTGGAGATGAAGTATAAACCAGAGGAACTCACGAGGCTTCCAAGGAGCGTTGAGTACGAGACGGGAAAGGTCATTATGATAGACCAGAGGCTCCTTCCAGGGGAGTTTAAGACGATAGAGCTGAGAACCGTCAATGAGGTCGCCGAGGCGATAGTCACGATGAAGGTTCGCGGTGCTCCTGCCATTGGAGCTGCAGCTGCCTTTGGCCTAGCCCTCTACGCGGACACGACAAAAGCCAAAACCAAGGACGAATTCATGGAGGGATTTTATTCAGCTTACGAGGGACTTAAGAACACTAGGCCAACCGCCGTGAACCTCTTCTGGGCGCTCAACAGGATTAAGAGCCTAGTGGAAGAAAATGCTGAAAGCCCGCTAGAAGAGATCAAGGAATTCATCGTGAACGAAGCCCGGAAAATAGCGGACGAGGACGTTGAGGCAAATCTGAGGATGGGTCACTACGGTGCTGAGGTTCTGCCCGAGGGAAACATCTTAACCCACTGCAACGCCGGGAGCCTTGCCACGGTTCAGCTTGGCACGGTTGGCGCTGTGCTCAGAGTCATGCACCACGATGGAAACCTCAAGCTCCTCTGGGTGGACGAGACAAGACCGGTTCTCCAGGGTGCCAGGCTTTCAGCTTGGGAGTACCACTACGACGGCATTTCCCTTAAGCTTATAACAGACAACATGGCCGGCTTTGTTATGCAACAGGGGAGGGTGGATGCTATAATAGTCGGGGCCGACAGGATTGTCGCCAACGGCGACTTCGCCAACAAGATAGGAACCTACAGTTTGGCAGTCCTCGCGAGGGAGCACGGAATTCCCTTCTTCACAGTAGCTCCGTTATCAACGATAGACCTCTCCCTCAGAAGTGGGAGGGAGATACCAATAGAGGAGCGCAGGCCGGAGGAAGTCCTCACTTGCGGCGGCTGTAAGATTGCTCCGGATGTAGACGTCTACAACCCAGCGTTCGACGTTACACCGCACAAGTATCTAACTGGGATAATCACGGATCAGGGTGTTGTGTGGCCGCCGTTCGAGAGGAACTTGAAGAAGCTGTTTATGGGGTAGCTTTAGAACTGTTCCTCTGTTCCTACCATTATTGTCGCCCACAGCCCTTAAAGCAGCTTCTCCATGATGATGGCCCTCTCTGAGTAACCCTTTTCGGAGTACCACTTCCTCGCGGGGTTGTTAACGTCAACCCTTAGGGAGATTTTCATGGTACCCATCTTCCTTGCCCACTCCTCCGCCCGCTCAATGAGGGCACTTCCTATCCCAATCCCCGGAAAGAGCGTTTCGATGTCATATATGTAAGCAGAAGGGACGAAGTCCACCGTGTCGATCTTCAGGCAGACCCACACGTGGCCGAGATAGCGTCCGTATTTGTCCACTGCCACGAAGAACTTGTGCTTCCCGGTGGCCAGGAGTCCCCTGATTACTCTACCGTAGTTCTCCTCATATTCTTCATGGCTCAACTGGAAGCGCGAGAATGAGCGGCTTATCCCCATGTCGCTCTTAAATATCTCGTCAAGGTAGCTTTCGCCGTCAACGACGGTAAATTCTTCCGCGGTCTGCCTGATTGGAGGTAGCTCAGAGTGCCTTTTCTGTTTCTGAAACACCGTTCATCGCCTCCTCGCGGGAGATTCTAACCCAGTGGTCACCTTTCAGGTAGGAATAGCCCTTCGTGTATGGTTCCAGCAATCTGTATATCCCCCTGCGGAACTCTTCGGGGATTGCATCGAATCCGGAGTTCCTGCCGTCGAAGTGGAGCATCTCGACGTGCCAGCGGGGCTTCCCGTCGAGCGGGAAGTCAGGGAGGTGACGCTTTATAAGATAGAGGGAGTGCTCAAGCTCATCCTTATCCAGGCGGATTCTCCCTTCGCTTATGCGCTTGGCGAGGCCTTCAACGTGCTCGGGCTTGTACCGGATGAGCGTTGGGTCTATGCCGTTCGCGAGGAGAAACGTTAAGATGCCGTTGCACTTGAAGCACTTCCCGCAGGGGACGTAGTCCTCCCCCTCCCTGTGAACCGAGTGACAGCTCCTCTGGAGTTTGAAGAGCTCGGGATAGCGGTTATAGAGAACGCGCTCCACGATGAGACCGGTTATTGGTCTAACTGCCGACCACTGTCTTATCTTGAGACCCCTACCCTCGAACCAGCGCGTCATGTACCGCTCAAAGTCCCAGCTCTGGTCGTAGGTTGCGTAATAGTGGCGGATTCCGTTGTATTCATAGCTCAGCCCCCTCGGGTCGTCGTATTCGTTGCCGAAGAGGATGTTTCCAATCCCGTACTTGTAAATGAGTGGAAGGAATGCAAAGGAGTAGCCCGCGAAGAAGAACAGCCTTATCGGGTAGACCTCAGCCTTGGGTTTACCGACGTTCTGAAGGATCCTCATGTTCTTCTCTATGACGGTGTAGAGCCTGTCGGCGTTGCTCCAGACACTCCTCGTCCTTGGCTCGTTCCTCTCGAACCAGCGGTAGGAGGGGATTGCCACCCTCCAGTGGCCACCGGATTCGTTGTAAAAGAAGGGATAAACCTCACAACCGAGTTCTTTCATCATGCCGTAGGTGAGGAGGCTCTCCTTACCGCCAGAGAGCATCACGGCACATTTCTTGTAGTCCGGCTCGAAGTCGATCGGTTCCTCCTCAACGCCTTCCGGGAAGAGCTTCGCCATAGGCTCGGCCATCTCCGGCGTTACCTCCTTTGGAATGTACTCCTCCCTGACGAAGCCCGTCCTTTGGACTATCCTGTTGACGAAGATGTCACGGGTCGTGACTTCCATCATATCCTGGAAGAACTTCAGGTCTCTCGGGTCGAGGGAGAAGTCAAAGCGTATCTCTGGCGTGAAGAGGCCGTAGTTTATGGCAGGGATTATGCTAACCAGCTTGGCGAAGGCTTTGACCTTCGGGATTCTCTCATGGTAGCGGTGGATGAGGTCGTAACCCAACTCTTCACCGTCAATGCCTAGGACGTAGCGCGCCGAAACGCGCCTGCTCTCAATCCTCGGCTTTTCTACGAGGATGAAGTCAAAGCACTTCAGCTCCGGCAGGCTCACTCGCCCTCACCTCTCCAAGTTCCTTCGCTTTGCTCGCTATCAGTCTGGATATATCCTCGACGCCCTGGTAGAACGGGACGCGCGTCAGGATTCCAGTCTCGCTCTCTATCCTCTCGGCCCATTCGAGGGCCTCCTCCTTCGTGAGGTTCTGGGTGTTTATCGTAATCGCCACGGGGGGCTTCCGGGAGAGGAGCTCTATCACTTTAATGTAGTTCTCAAGCGGTGGTATCCTATACTGGGGGAAGTCGTCGAAGACCACTCTTCCCGGTGCATGTTGAAGGACGATGAAGTCGGGCCTGCCGGCACTGATGAGCTCAAAGCCGCCTGGAAACGCCGGATGAAGGAGCGAGCCCTCGCCGTGGGTGACTATTACGTCGGGTCTCTCCTCTTCCCAGGCGCGGTAGAAGACGTCCTCAATGGCCCCCGCAACGAAGTCGTTGATGATGGAGTCCGTGACTATGCAGTACTTGAAGCCCTGCATCCAGCCGGTCTGACCCATGGCTATGAACTCGCTCTTCAGGCCGAGGTTCCTGAAGGCCTCGTGGAGCATAATAGCGGTCGTTCTCTTCCCTATCGCCGCGTCCGTTCCGAGGACGGTAACCTTAGCCGCTTTAACGTCCTCTATCTTCCCGGTGAAGGGAATCCTGAGGTTGTAGAATATCTTCCTGACGTCGATTATCTCGACCCCGCTCTGTCTCGCGAGGCGCTTAAGGTAGGGGTCGTCGCTGAGGAAGTGGTGGAGACCGTTGACGACTCCAAGCCCGGACTTGATGGCCTTCACCACTATTTTCTTGTAACTCGAGGGAAGAACACCGCCCGGTGTGGCGACGCCTATGATGAGCCACTTCGCATCGGGGTTCTCCAGGAGGGCCTCCTCGAGGGTCCCGTATACGGGAATGCCCCTCCTTATCCCGTCGAGCACTTCCCCCGCGTCCCGTCCAGCCAAGGTGGAGTCTATCAGGCCTGCTATCTTATACCTTCCCGAGTACCGCACGAGTCCGTGCGCTGTTTTTCCATCCGTCGTAAGATAACGCCCCTCCGTAAGCACCAAAGCCTTTTCCACCGTGGACACCTCCGGTTAGTACCAACACGAAGTTTCCCCTCCAGATCCCAAACTTCCGAACGAACTTGATCAGGCCTGCAACAGTTAGGGCCGAGGCAGACAAAACCGAAAGGTCTGTCGTAGCGCGGAGCAGCTCGGCGCATCTCATGGCAGTATCGTCGGCGAAGCCGAAGACGTAGCCGTCGGACTCTTTTAGGGCTTTCATCGCCTCGTTGAGGTCGAAGCAGGTTTCAGAAACGAGCGGTTCGTTGACCGGTGTCTCCGCTATCTCCCTCCTCGAATCGCCGTAGAACTCCCAGAGGAGCTGGTTGCCTAGGGACGTTGTGACACCCACCATCCTTGGCTTAGCCTTCCCGCGGAAGCCGTGCCAGATTCCCGCTAGGGTGGTGCCGTTCCCGACGGGGACGAACACCGCATCAGGCTTCACTTCACGGAGGATATCTTCTGCTATCGATGAATAGCCTGCATAATCGATCTCGGGATGACTTCCTGGGTTTGCGTCGTAGATGCCATTTGCCATCGCAAAGCGCCTGCTCTCCCTTACGGCGTCCTCATACGTCCCCGGCCAGGGGATCACCTCCGCACCGAGGGCCTTCATCTCGCCGGCCCGTTCAAGGGTGTAGCCGGCCGGCACAAAAACGAAAGCCTTCAGGCCGTAGAGCCGTGCGTAGTAAGCGATGGAAACACCGTAGTTCCCGCAGGTGCCCACGGTAACGGCAGAATAGCCCTCCCTGATGGCTTTTTCCACGTGAGCTCTGGCGATTCTGTCCTTGTGGGTTCCCGTCGGGTTTCTGCCCTCGTAGTCTATGTAGATCTGCTCAACCCCCAGGGCCTCCTCCAGGAGAGGGGCCCTTATGAGGGGGCCGCCATCATCATCGGAGTTCTTTTCGGCCTCCATTTTCGGCCACCAGACCCGTTGTTTTCGTCCAAACTCAGTTATACAGTACTTTTCTTTCGTGCCATCCAATTTACTCCCTTCATTTTTGGAGGGAAGTCAACTGGAGTTTCTCAGGGGTATATAAATCTTTCTCCCAGGTGGGGCTGTTATCCACGCCTAACATTTATCTCTGCCCCTAAAATCATTAGGAAACCGAGTTATTGCCGTGAATTTGAGCAGAAAAGTTTTTAAACCCATTATACGCTCAATGAACGCCCCTCAAGAGAGGGGAGGTGGTCGGTATGTACTACCCGCCAAAGAAGAAGGTCCAGCCAAAGAAGGTTGAGGAAGAAAAGGAAGAGGAGTTCGAGCCCCTCGACACCGTTGAAGAGGCCTACGAGGACTGGGACGAGGAAGAGGACTGGGACGAAGAGGAAGAAGACTGGGAAGACGAGGACTGGGATGACGAAGACTGAGCGTCCTCCCTCTTTTTTAACCACAACTTTTTAAACATGTTTTCTTCCCCGCAATGGGGTGAAGACTCTTGAGGGGCTGCCCGCAGAAGAGAAAAAGGACAACCCTTAAAACCCTGGAGAAAGGGCGGCAGATGAAGCACAGGCCCTACCCGGGAAGGTGGTTCTATTCCTTCGTCCCGTTTAAGATTTCAACCGGCGGGGCCGCTCCGTTAATCCCACTCCTCACGATGAACGTAGGCGGTGGTCCGGCCGAGGTTGGTGTTGTGAACGCAATAGGAAGCACCGCCTCGATGCTCGGTGGCCTCTTCTGGGGCAGGCTAAGTGATAGATTGAATAGGAGAAAGGTCTTTCTCCTCACAGGATTTCTTGGCACGGCGTTAACATCCATCTTATTCGCCCTTGCAAAGACCGTTCCCCAGGTGATGCTTGTAAATGCACTTTACACGTTCTTCATAGCAGCCACCATACCCGTCCCAATTCTCATAATAACCAAGGCGTTTCGTCTTGAGGACTGGGACTACGCCATTGGAAGGTTCAACGAGATAGGCGGCTGGGCATGGGTTACGGGAATGGTTCTCGGGCTAATGATGGCCCAGTTCCTAAACTTGAGGGATATATTCGTGGTTCTGGGGATCGTCGGCTTGTTCTCCCTCCCATGGGGGGTAAAGACGATAAAAGAAGTCCCCCTGCACATTGACAGGCGGGTTCTTGGGATGTACACCGGATACGTCATTGAAAAGTTCAGGTATCTACCCAACATGATAACCCACCTGCCGAGGTTTTCCTCGGAGGGCTTTGGGAGGCTCTATCTTTCGACGATCCTTTTCTGGATTGGGGCCATGTTCTACTTCACCCAGTTTCCAGTTCTGTTGAAAAGCAGGGGGTTGGGTGCGACTGAGCTTTACGTCATGAGTATTGCAAACTCTGCGGTTTCAGCTTATATGTACACCCGCGTGGGATTAAAGCTGAGAAAGACGGGCGGTTACGGTGCGCTTAAGAGGGGTCTGATCTTAAGGGGAGCATCCTTTCTCCTGCTGGCGGTGTCAACAATCCTAGAAGAAGATCCTTTTCTTGTTCTGGCCTTTGTCTCATACTTCATAGCCGGATACACGTGGTCTTACATAAGCGTCTCAACGTCCTCAATAATATCCCATCGAGCACCGCCGGAAAAGCGTGGATCCTTGATAGGCACTTACAATCTCATCAGCTCTCTGGGTGCCATAATTGGCAATTTAATAAGCGGATTGATAGTTGAGGGGCTGGGGTTTACCTTAGACTTTGCACTCGCCTCACTGATGGTATTTCTGGCCCTGGCCCCCATCTTCCGCGAACGTTAAAAGTCCTTGTGTCCAGCTATATCCGGTGGTACCCATGTTCTGGCTGAAGACGAAGATTATCGAAGGAGAGGGGAGTTTGGAGACCCTTTCCACAGAGGCCAAAGGCCATGAGCGGGTTCTCATACTCGCTTCAGGGTCAATGAAAAGGCATGGGTTTCTTAGCGAGGCGAGGGACTACGCGCAAGACGCAGGAGCAGAGGTGCTCTCTGTAGCGGGCCTTCCCGCGGAGCCTAGCGTCGAGACCATCGAGGAGTTACTGCCCAAGTTGAGGGAAGAATTCCAACCTGATCTACTCGTTGCCCTTGGGGGAGGGAGTGTCATAGACACAGCCAAGGCTCTCAAGGTCTTCTATGACGCTCCGGAGCTTAAATTCGAGGAGATAGCTTTCATTGACCGCTTTTCAAAGCCCAAACCTGTTCCCAAACTCAAAACCAGGCTCATCGCAATACCCTCGACGAGCGGTGCCGGAAGTGAGGTTTCAGCGGCGAGCGTGCTTAAGAGAAACGGAGTAAAATACAACATAGTAAGTCCGGAGATAGCGCCCGATGCGGCAATCCTTGACCCCCGCCTTCCAAGGACCATGCTCACCGAGGTAGCCCGGAACTCCGGTTTGGATGCCCTCGTCCACGGAATAGAGGCCTACACGACCAACGTCGCCGGCTCCTTCAGCGACGCAATGGCTATCCGGGCGATAAAGACCGTCTACAGGTGGCTCCCGCTCTCAATTAAGGGCGATGAAGAGGCGAGGGCAAAAGTTCATTACGCGGCCACGATGGCGGGAGTAGCGTTCCTGAACGCGCGCCTTGGGCTGGCCCATGCCATGAGCCACAAAGCGGCGTGGATGGGACCGCACGGGCTTTTAAACGCCATCCTGATCCCCTACGTGATGGAGTTCAACGCGGATAGGAGTGGCTACGCGAGGAAGCGTTATGATGAGATAGCGAGGGAACTCGGCCTGAAAGGCTGGAAAGAACTCATCAAAGCCGTGAGAGAGCTGAACGAAAGAACCGGAGTGCCTCCATTAAAAGAACTCATCGACGAGGAGACATTTATAAAAAGGCTGGATGAAATGGCGGAGAAGGCCTACCACGACGGGCTGGTTGCTTTCAACCCCGTGGAACCAAAGCCAAGTGAGATAAGAGAGCTTTACCTGAGGGCGTTTTACGGGGAGTAATTGAGAAAACGGGAATAAAAGGCCAAAAAGAAAAACTAGGCGATCAATTGGCCATCTCTTCCTCCCCTTTGTTCTCCACGTCCTTTATCTTTCCGCCCTTCATGACCTCGACGATGGCAAGGGTTAGGATAGCCAGGAGGAGGAAGATTATAGCGGATGCTCCGAAGAGCACCTCGTAGGCCTTGGAGGTTGGTATCTTTATCTGTACAAAACTCGGGGTTCCTGGGGGGTGGAAGAGGATATAATAAGTGCTCATCACCGTTCCAGCTACCGCCGGCCCCCACGTGGAACCGAAGTTCCTGAAGAGGCTGTTGGCACCGGTTGCAACTCCCATCACCCTCGGCGATACTGAAAAGACCAGCACATTGATGAGGGAGATGTTCATCAGCGTTATCCCTGTCCCGACGATGGTTATGAGGGTCACAAACTCCCAGAGGGGGAGCTGGGTGGCGTATTTGGAGAGGAGGACAAGGCCCGCGCTGGCCGTGAGGGTACCCGTCATCGCAAGGGGCTTTGCCCCCACCTTGGGCATTACCTTACCCGCGAGGGGCGCGACGACGAGCATCACGGCGGCCATTGGGGTCATCAAAATGCCGCTCTGAAGGATGGTCTTGCCGAAGCCGAAGGGAGGCTTCATCTGGAGAATGTAAGTGTCTGCTTGGCTCATCATCGAGATGCCGAAGGCCGCGAACATTATTCCAATGTTGACTATGACCGGGTTCCTAGCGGAGATTATATCGAGGGGTATGAGGGGATTCTCAGCCTTCCTCTCCCAAGGGACGAGGAGGATCGCTCCAACTACCGCAACCCCAAAGAGGACCAACGTCTGCCGGGCGGTCCAGCCGATGTTCGGTGCCCGGGTAACTCCAACGAGGGCGGGAACGACCGCCACCGTCAGGAGCAACGCACCTATCCAATCAACCTTTCCAGGGTTGATGTAGCGGCTCTCGCGGAGAACCTTCCATGCTAAGAAGAACATCAGTATTGCAAAGGGGGCGGCGGAGTGATAAGTCCATCTCCATCCGTAGTTCTGGGTAACCCATGCTCCCAATGGGAGCGCTATGACCATACCCACCGCAAACATGGCACTTATCATTCCCTGAACCTGGGGCACCATCTCAGGCGGAAACTCCTCGCGGACTAGGGCAAAGGCCAGGGGAAAGATCGCCATTCCCACACCCTGGACTGCTCTCGTCACGAGAAGCCATTGAAAGCTCGGAGCAAAGCCATTTAGACTAACACCCGTTGTGTAAAACGCCAGTGCAATGAGGAACATCTTCTTCTTGCCGTACATGTCACCGAGCTTTCCGAAGAGAGCGACGCTAACAGTTCCGACGAGGAGGTAGATGGTTAGAATCCAGCTCACGTCATTGGGATTTATCATGAACTCCTTCTGGATGGTAGGCAAAGCGGGGGTGAGCATGGCCTCGGTATACATGACGAGGAGTGGAAGGATGACAACGACCAGCATGGCCTTCTTCGCATATTTGAGGTCATAGGTCTCGCCGTTCTTCGCGACGTTCATCTTTATCACCGACATATCGGACGATATATTAATTTATAAGCTTAGCGGTTAGGGTTATAAGAGATGAACATCAAACGTCCTATTGAGGAGAAAGAATGGAGAAGATTGTTAAAGGAGTTTACAGGCACGGAGATTATACTGCTGGACGATGTTGAACCCTGGGTAGGGGACAAACTGGTAATCAAGATAGCCGGGAGAGAAGAGTTAATAAAAAACTCGCCGGGAGACTGGGAGAGGCTAAAGCAGACGACGTGGAAAGGTTTCTCGGGGAGATGCTTGATGAGGATTCTCCTTGACACGAACGTTCTCTACAGCTATCTCTTTGAGACACCACTCACTGAAAAAGCGACAGCGATTCTCCTGAGGGCAGAGGAGCTTTATGTAAGCACCATGGTCCTCAACGAGCTATATTACTCCTCCATGAGGAGAAAGGCCGGGAGAATTTGGCATCACATCTTACCGAAAGCTCAAGGAATTCCTTTCAAAGAGCAGATATGGGCCGTTCTATGGAGACTTCAAGGCGATAGATGAAACTCTAGAACTTTTATGGATTAAGGTTCTTCCAGATTCGCAGGACTGGGGGCTTGTAAAGAGACTGATGTCCAAGTACGGCCTCCTTCCGAACGATGCAACTATACTAGGCACTTGCATAGGACACGGCTTCGATGGCCTTGCCACCTTTGATGAGGACTACCGGAAGGTTCAAGAAGTAAAACTACTTCCCTAAACCATGCATCCCCTCCTCAAAAAGGCAATCAAGGAGCGCTTCGGGAAGCTCAACAGGCTCCAGCAGGATGCGTTCAAAGAGGTTAATGGGAAAAAGAGTGTTTTAATCATCGCTCCAACCGGTTCCGGAAAAACGGAGGCCGCTGTTCTTCCAGTCTTCGACGAAATCCTTGAGAAGGACCTTAGACCCATAGCAGCACTATACATCGCCCCGCTCAAGGCTTTGAACAGGGATCTACTGGAGAGGCTCGAGTGGTGGGGACAGAAGCTTGGGATACGCGTCGAGGTGAGGCACGGCGATACATCTGCCTACAGGAAGGCCAGACAGACAAAGAACCCACCTCAAATGCTCATCATCACCCCCGAAACCCTTGGCGTTATCCTAACGGTTAAATCGTTTAGAAAGCATCTTGGAAACGTTAAGTTTGTGATAATAGACGAGATAGCCGAGCTGGTGGACAACAAGCGCGGGGCACAGCTCCTTCTAAACCTCGAGCGACTCGCAGAGATAACGGACTTCAGGAGAATTGGGATGACCGCCGCGGTCGGCAACGAGGAGGAGATAAGAAAGTGGCTGAAGGCCGACACCACGGTAAAACCCCCGTGGAAAAAGAACTACCGCTTCCACGTCCTCTACCCCATACCAAATGGGGGAGATGAACAACTTGCAGAGGAGCTGAGCCTCTCGCCGGATATAGCGACCAGGCTAAGGCTCCTCTGGGAAATCGTTGAAAAGCACGGAAAGGCACTCATATTTACCAACACGCGCCAGTTCGCAGAGATCTTGGCCCACCGCCTCAAGGCTTGGGGGAAGCCAGTGGAGGTTCACCACGGTTCACTCGCCAAGGAGGCGCGCGTTAAAGCGGAAAATGCACTGAAGGAAGGTAAAATCCGGGCTTTAATCTGTACTTCATCGATGGAGCTGGGGATAGACATAGGTGATGTTGACGTTGTGATTCAATACATGAGTCCCCGCCAGGTCAACAGGCTAGTCCAGCGCGCGGGAAGGGCAAAACACAGGATTGGGGAGGTCAGCGAAGCCTACGTCATCACATCCAACGTCGAAGACTACCTCCAGAGTCTGATAATAGCGAAGTATGCACTGGAAGGCCGTTTTGAAGCGGTTGAGCCGATGGGCGGCCTCGACGTCCTCGCTCACTTCATCGTTGGGGTGCTCATCGAGTACAAGCGTCTGTCGCGAGAGAAACCCTACGAGATAGCGAGGAGGGCCTACGTTTACAGAGAGCTAAGCTGGGAAGACTACCTCGACGTCCTTGGTGTTCTTGAGGATGCAAGGCTGGTGGGCTACGACAAGGAGAAAAACCTCCTCTATCTCCGCAGAGGAGCGTTCCAGTACTACTACGAGAACCTCTCAACGATACCGGATGAGGTTTCCTGGAGGGTTTTGGATGCCGGGAGCGGGCACATAATCGGAAGGCTTGATGAGAGATTTGTGGTGGATTTGGAGGAGGGCATGGACTTCGTTATGAACGGACGGAGCTGGATAGTGCTAAAGATAGACGATGAGAGCCGGTTGATTAAAGTCCGCGAGAGCAGAAGCCTAGAGAGTGCGATACCGAGCTGGGAGGGTGAGATGATTCCAGTTCCCTTCGGCGTTGCCCTCGCCGTCGGCAGGCTGAAAAGGGAGCTGGCCTTTGACTTCGAGAAGGCGAAGGAGCTTTTAAAAGGCGTCGATTTCAGGGAGGAGGAAATGAGAAGGGCATTCGAGGAGATAAGAAGCGAGCCATTCTCGACAGACATGGACATCATTGTGGAGAGCACGCCTAAAGCGCTTGTAATCCACGCGGACTTTGGCAACAGAGCGAATGAGGCCCTTGGGAGGCTCGTACACTCCTTCCTGATCCTCCGCTACGGCAGGGTCTTCTCCGTCAGGGCACAGGCCCATGCGGTTGTGTTTAAAACACCCTTCCAACTGAACCCAGAGGAGGCCAAGGGCTACCTCTACGGGGATCCAGAGAGGCTGGAGTTCATAGTTTCAAGGGCCCTCCGGGATTCCCACGCCTACCGCTGGAGGATGTTGAACGTGGCGAAGCGCTTCGGTGCTCTGAGAAGGGACGCGAGGATCAGGAGGATAGAGAGGCTCTTTGAGGGAACGGTAATCGAGAGGGAGACTCTGAACGAGCTGTACCACGACAAGGTTGACGTGAGGAAAGGAAAACTTGTCCTCGAAATGCTCAAGGGGAGTACTATGAGGGTGAAAACGGCCCTCAGAAGGGAGCCATCGACGCTGGCAAGGCTCAACATGACCGTAGGCGGGGAGTTCCTGCTGAGTGGAACCCTTGAGAGGGATGAGATCCTTGAGCTGTTCAGGAACAGACTACTCGACCATGAGGTAGTTCTGGTCTGCACAAACTGCGGCTGGAACTCGAAGACGAAGGTTTCACGACTGAGGAGCATCAAAAACAGAGAATGCCCGCGCTGTGGCTCGAGGATGTTAGCGGTTGCCCACCCAATCGATGCCGAGGAATTTTTGCCTGTCTTGGATAAGGTTCGCCACGGAAAGCCTCTCGAAAGGAAGGAGGAGAGAGTTTACAGGAAACTTCTGAAAGCAGCTGACCTGGTGGACGCCTACGGCTTCGAGGCGGTTTTGGCACTGGCCAGCTACGGAACCGGCCCGGACACCGCGGCGAGAATTCTGGCACAGTACAAGGGGGATGCACTTCTGGTAGCCCTCATGGAGCGTGAGAGACAGTTCATCAGGACGAGGAAGTTCTGGGTGGATCAAAAGGAGAAGGGCAAAGAAGGAGAAAACGTGGGTGAATCGTAGGCTGCCTTTCTAACTCCCCCCTTAACCGGTGGGAGCTACTAATAAGAATTACCCTCACTCACCACCATAAACTTCGTTGAGGACCTTGAGGAACTCGCTCGCCGTAACAACGTCCCTGACGTCTATGTGCTCGTTCTTCGTGTGTGAGATGTCGAGGTTGCCGGGGCCAAAGACTATGGTTTTCGTCCCGTTGTACATGAAGTTTATCGCGTCGGTCCAGCTCCTCATGCCACCGAACTCGTCTATATCAGTTTTCTCCATCGCCTTTTTAGCGAGCTGAACTATCTCCTCGCCCTCATCAAGCTCGTAGCCGTCCCATATCTCGGCATACTCGTATTTTAGTGTGTATTCATCTAGAATCGGGTTGAGAAGGTCGAGTATGTCCTCGGCTTCCTGGTTCGGGAGAAGGCGAGCCTCAAGGCGGCCTTTACAGAACGTAGGAATCAAGTAGATGGGATTCTCGCAGATTAGCTCCTGTATGCCAATGTGCGGGTCGAAGTACTTGCCCTTAGCTTTGAACGGCTCGAGCTTCTTCATCTCCTCGAGCATCTTGTAGGTTTCCTCTATGGCGTTGACACCGCCCTCGGGGCACGCTCCATGGGCCTCCTTCCCATCAACCTCGAAATAAGCTTCAATGTTGCCAGCGTGGGCTACGTGGACTTCCAAGTCTGTAGGTTCGAGCACGACGGCCATCTTGGGCTTGTAGCGCTCCATAAAGAGGGCAGAGCCTCTTCCTCCGAGTTCCTCGTCGCTGACGAAGACCACTCCAACGTTGAGGTCTTTGCCTTCTTTCTTCAGGCTCTCAAGCATGAGGAGTATCGCGGCTGCTCCACCCTTTATATCGCTCGAGCCTGTTCCGTAGATTATGTTTCCCCTGACGAAGGGCTCCTCCCTCATTGGAATCGTATCAACGTGAACTTCATAGAAAAGGTCCGCGTCGGGGTTCACAACTAAGTCTATTATCTCGCCGTCGCTCTCGATGCGAACGTCGTAATCAAGCCTGTGAAGGAACTCCATGATGTGGAGCATTATCCTGTCCTCTCTGCCTGACGGAGAAGGGATTTTTAAAAGCCGAAGGAGTATCTCCTTCGCGCGTTCGGTCTTCATTTGGGTCACCTAATTGGTCTTCGCGGTTGAGTTTATAAACATCGCCGCGTAATCCGATGGGGCGATGAAGAGATTCATCCCTTCCGACGGGGTGATGGGGGAGTGGCCCCCTCAAGCCCCTAGAGGTGAGAGCATGAAAATAAGCTCCATAGAGGGGTTCCCGAGGGAGTTGGTGCCCGTTGAGCTCCCGCCCCACACTGTGATGCTCCGTGGAATAGCGTGGGACTCGAACATCTACCTCGTGCGGGACGGTGACGAGGCCCTGATAATAGACACCGGGACGGGGGTCAACTGGCACGTCTACACCAAAATCTGGGAGAGGGAAGGTCATCTCAACGGAGTGAAGAAAGCCTTCATTTTCAACACTCACGAGCACTTCGACCACGTCGGGGGAAACAGACCACTGAAGGGATGGCTAGAAAGGAAGGGTATTGAAGCCCTCTTCGCCGCCCACGAAACAACCGCGAAAACCCTTGAGAAGGGCGACGATTACGTCATCCTCGCCTACTCCTATGGGAGGAGATTCGAACCGCAGAAAGTTGAGTTAAAGCTCAAGGAGGGAGACAAGCTCAGAATTGGCTCTTTAGAGCTTGAGCTGATCCACACACCTGGCCACACCACCGGAAGCTCATGCCTCTACCTCGACGACGGAGAAACGAGGATTATGTTCACAGGGGACACGGTTTTCAAGGGCACGGTGGGGAGAACGGACCTTCCCACCGGGAACGGCCGGGAATTGAGGGAGAGCATTGAGAAGCTCTCGGATTTCGAGGTGGACTTCGGTCTCCCCGGACACGGTAGGTACATAGACAACTGGAAGGGGAACCTCACGAAGATACTGGGGTGGCTTCCATGAGGAAGGGATCCGTCAAGGAGGTGCTGGCGAGGATCAAGTACGACCCGCGCGAGGATGAAAGTGATTATTATATTATCATTGAGCACCGCGGGGCCTATGGAGACGTGAAGAGGATTCCAGTTGATGCGATAGAACTCGGTCATGGATACTTCTTCGTCGGCGACGCCCAGATACCATACCACCGCATCCTGAGGGTCGTTAGGAATGATGGTAGAGTAATCTGGGAGACGAGGAAGCTATAAGCTCAATCTATTACTTCAAGCTCCGATTCGAGTATCGCCCACTCCCTCTCGGGCAGGGCATTCTCCTTGGCGTGGACGAGGAGGTAGGAGCCTGACACAATTAGCAACGTCCCTGAGAATAGAAACCATGTCAAAAGCCCTAACAAACCCCCCGCTCACGACTATCGTCTCGAAGTTCTCGATGAGGAGGACAGCATTCTCACTCTCAAGGAGGTCCACCAAGTCGGTTTTCGAGCTGATGAGGGAGCCTGGAGTTACCACCCCTTTAACGGGCGCGGAGCTTACCCAGACCGCGTTGATATCATCACGCTTGAACCAATCGAATAGCCTCTTCGAAGGATCCCTACTGAAAACGTAGGGCTTAAGACCTTTTCCCATCAGGTCGAGGAGCATGTAGCGGGCCTTTATTCTGTCCGGGAAAAGGTAGCCACCGGGCGAGACATCCTCCGGGAGCATTTTTCTGGCATTGAAGCCGGCAAGCAGGTCGTAGGCCTTCTTAAGGCGTTCGTAGTGGTTCTTCTCCATGTCCGCGAGCTGGGCGAACAGAACCCTGGAATCCTCGCGTGTTGCCTTCTGAGAGAGGAGTTCGTAGGTCTGCTGGGCGAACAGCTCGCTCTGCATGCAATACCCGAGTGCCCCAAGGTAATCATCCACCGTCTCAAACTCCGGGTAGAAGGGCGCAACCTCAATGGGGGGAGCGTCAACCTTAACAGGTTCCTCATCAGAATACAGCTTTTTGAATAGGGAATAAAGTCTGTCGTGGTGTTCCTGGCTCTCGTCGGCCATCTGGATGAAGAGGATCTTTATACTCTCCCTGCCGGCGTGTTCCGCCAGTTTGCGGTAGTACTCAACCTCGTCTCGCTCGTTGAAGATGGCGTAGCTCAGTATCTCCTTAACCGGTCGGTCTCTAAGGGTCTCTATAACCCTCTCCATGTATCTCTTGAGTTCAGGCGACAGGTGCGGCATACTCAATCACAATTACAGATACCGCCCTCAGCAGAAAAGCTTTTCTACCCGGTTCAGAAGTCCCAACCATGATAGACGCCCACTGTCACGTCGAGATGTTCAAGGGAAACGCTGGAGAAGTCGTCGAGGAGAGCAGAAAACACCTGAAGGCAGTGGTCGATTCCATCACGGAATACAGGAAGTTCCACGTCTGGAAGAGCTGGGAGCTGCTCAGGCCCCACTTTGGCTTCGTTCACCCAACACTGGGCTACGCGCCGAACGAGGCCAGAAGGGGCAACTGGGAGAAGGTCGAGAGGGTGGGAGCCTTCATCCGCGAGCACGCCGGTGAGATAGTGGCCCTGGGTGAAATAGGGCTGGACTTCTACTACGCGAAGACCGAGGAGGAGAGGAGGAACCAGAGAGGGATTTTCCACCACTTCCTAAGCCTGGCCGCCGAGCTGGACCTTCCCGTTGTCCTCCACGCGCGAGACGCCGAGAGGGAGGTCTTTGAGGAGACTCAGAGAGCCGGTGTAAGGGCCTACTTCCACTCCTATGCGGGGAGCGTTGAGCTGGCTAAAGAAGTAGCCGAGAACGGTCACATAATCGGCATCAACACGGGGATAGACTTCATCCCAGCAGTCAGAGAGGCGGCCGAGGTTTTACCGCTTGAGAACATCGTCGTCGAGACTGATTCACCATACATGAGCCCCTACAAGGGAAAGAAGAACTACCCGTGGAACGTGGATTACGCAGTTAGAAGGATAGCGGAGCTTAGGGAGATGGAGTTTGAGGAAGTTGAGAGGGTCACCGAGAGAAACGCGGTGGGGTTTTTTGGACTCAAGCTCTGAGGAAAGAAGGGGGTGTGATAAAATGACCGTTGAGGTTCCAGAGGTTGAAGAGGTCAGGAAACTGCTTGAAGAGCTTGACGAGAAAGCACTCCTGGCGAGGCTTGACTCGTTCGTAACACTGAACGATGGACTTGAGACAAAGAGAGGTGAGGACTACATAAAGCTCTCAATTCTGAGTTTTCTCGAGGGCCTGCTCACAAGCCTCAGAATGAAGTACCCCAAAAAGGAGGAGAGAGTGGGAAAACTTTACGAGGAGATAAAGGCAAAGAGGATGGAACTGGATGAGCTATTCAGAAAACCCGCTATGCAGAATCTTAAATAAAGGGGAGGCAGAGATCGCTTAGCGGAAAAGGGAGAGTGAAGTCTGGGGACAGTCCAACCTCTCAACAAAGGGTTTAATATCCAAAACCGGTGTCCCATCCAGGGCGTCTATGTCCTCGACTTTCAGTTTCCCATCTGTTATCTCCAGTATTCTAACGGTGTAGACTGCTATCGGGTTAGGTCTAACCGGGGAGCGGGTTGAAAAAACTCCTCTAAGTGGGTTTTTAGGGTCACCGCGAGGGTGAACCTTTAGGATTCTCCTTTTCTCTGGTGTATCAGAGAGATGAAACCAAAGGAGGAGTTTTACAAAATTACCCTCCTTCAGTCCATCGAGCCCCTCAATGAACTCGGGCAACAGTTCAACCAACGTTCCGTTCTCTTTTTTGACGTAACCTATTGGAAAGATGTCCATCCTAGCACCCCCTTTTATAGAACCTCTCAAAAAGCTCGACCTCCTGCACGTAGCTCCTGCGGAGGTTCAGTGCCGTATATGCCCTCTCAAGCTCCCGCCCGAGGTAGAAGGCGTGCCTTGGGCTTATCTCGAAGTGTTCCAGGAGGGTATCGATTATCGCGCTGGGCTCCTCTCCGGTTATCGTGAGCACTACCTTTGTCCCGCGGTGGGCGTTCATCCAGATTTTACCGCTCTCGACCCAGACCCGGAAGTAAAGGGGTTCGAGCTTAACGGGTCTTTCTTTGGCTTCTATTATCTCCCCGGCAGGCTCAAACTTCCACTCCGCAGGCTTCTTTTCCTTGAGCACCAGTAGGTCGAAGCCGAGGTCTTTGGGAAGGTCGAAGAGGTTCATATCTATAGCGCGCCTCAGCTCCCTAACAGACCCCCTCGCCTTGGCGCTAACCTCCGTTGTGAGGAGGAGGTTTATCGAGAGTTCCTTTGCGATTCCAGCGAGCAGAGCGTTTATGCCAATGCTATCCGCGTCGTAAAGCTCCACCACGTTTCCAACGCCCGCAAGTAGAACGTCATCGGGGTTCCTCTCGCGATAGAACTGGAAAGCCGTGATGGAGCGTGCTAGGTGGGGTACGTGCTCAAGGATGAGGTCAGGGATTACCGTTTTGTAACCCAAATCAAAGGCCCTCTCCTTCAGCCTTTCGAGGAAACCGACGCGCTCGCCCGGTTTCGTTGGGAAGAAGCCCTCCCTCTGGTTCGTCGGAATTAGAACGACCGGCTTTTCGGTTACAAGCCCCTCAATGTTGCCCTCATCGACGCTGAGGAAGAGGTCAACGTAGTCAAGGGCCCTTTCAATCTCGGCTGTGTTGAGCGAGTCAAAGCTTATCGGGACTTGGAAGCCGTTCTCTTTGAGTCGCTCGCGGATTTCCGGGATTTCCTCGATGAAGTCGGGGTTGGTCTCCCCGGCAACCATGCCGATGTCGATTATATCGACACCCTCACGGAGGTAGTAGTGGGCCTTCTCGACGGTCTTTTCAACGCCGAGCTTAGGAGCGTCCACAACCTCCCCCAGAATCCTCGCAGGGAAGTCCCTTCCAGCAGGGAGGTTTCCGATGAGGACGTTCCAGGGCTTTTTGAGGGCATTCTCGATGTAGCGCTCGTTCCTCGTTTTGTTTCGAATGTCTTCCACCCTCTTAAGCGCATCAACGGAGAAGAGGTCGTCGGCGGGAAGTTCTTTGCTCAGCTTGAAGCCCTCACTTAAGGCTTTGAGTGTCTGGGGCAGATCAATCGCGTTCCTCGGTCCCTTGAAGGTAGGGATACCAAGTTCGTCCTCTATGACCTGGGCCGAACCACGGACGAGGCCCGGAATGAGTATTAGGTCGTAGTCCTCACTCCGGACTCCGGCCTTTCTCAGGTAGTGCACTATAAGCTCAGGTGTGAGGAAGGCCGCGACACTGATCGGTGTAACGAAGACCTCGCATCCCTTCCCGTACTTCCTCACGAGAGGCTCGGCGAGCCTGCCGGTGACGAGGAGGATCCTTCGGGCGTTCTCCATGGAAAGGGATTGATGGGATAGCTTTTAGGGGTTACGGTTTCAGGCGAAAGGTTTTTGTTCCAACAGGGGAAATCAACTAAAGGTGGTAATATGGAGCGTGATAACCCCGTTGGAATCGTGTTCGGTGAATCGACCACCGACCACTTCACGTTCATAGTGAACCCGAAGAACGGGCTTCCCCGCTTTGGGGAGTTTCTCATAGCAAGAAACAGGGATGGGGATGAGGTTTTAGCCATTCTGAAGTCGATAAGAAACGTCAACTGGCTTATGGACGCAGGAAGGGGGAGCTACGATTACGTTGAGAAGACGGTCAACGTTTTCTCGAAGGGCGTCTTAGACAAGAGTGAGGAGATACTCGCGACGGCGAAGGTTTTAGGTGTTCTCAGAAGAATAAGCGGGGAATTTCTCACCAAACCTGCCCCCAACCGCGTCCCTATAAAGCCGGGTGAGAAGGTTTATCTCGCGAGGGATGAAGACCTGGAGAGAATTTTCTCGCAGGGGCACCTACGGCTCGGGAGGCTGATAGCGAGGGAGAACGTTGAGGTCAACCTCGACGCAAACAGGTTGGTTTCGAGGCACTTCGCGGTTCTGGCCGTCACCGGCGCCGGAAAGTCCAACACCATATCGGTTCTCACGAAGGAACTTGTGAGCAACGTCAACGCGACGGTTGTCCTCCTCGACCCCCACGGCGAGTACAGGCATTTGAGCTGGCCCGGCGCTCGCGTGAACCCGATAAAGGCCACTATAGACCCCGGGAGGATAAGGCTCAGCGAGTTCGCCACGCTCCTTGGGATAGCCGAAAACGCCAGCCTTCAGAGACGCTTCCTTGGGCTGGTTTACAGAACCGTCAGGGAAGAGATGCGCAGGAAGGGGCGCATTGTAGGAGGAATGGACTTCATCCACGAGATGGAGGACAAGATAGAGGAGTGGATACGCGTTTACGAGAACACCGACGACAAGGTCATCTACTACTACGACGAGAGGGGCATCGAGACGCCGAGGAAGATACAGGCGAAGGACCTCGACTCCCTGATAAGACTAAAAGATTATTTAAGCGAGCTTCGTGCCAACTTCGGCGAGTTCATAAGCCCGATCAACGTCCTGAGTGAGATAAGACCCGGAATGGTGAACGTCATAGATCTGAGTGGCATGGAAGAGGATCAGATGATAACCCTCGCGAGCTTTGTTCTCAGGGGAATCCTCAAGAACCGCATCGACTACATAAAGGCCGCCAGAACCAACGACAGGACCACGATGAGGGAGATAGCCGAGGAGTATCCGGCTGTGAAAAAGCCCCTGCTGGTTATAGCTGAGGAGGCACACATATTCGCACCAAGGGGTGAAAAGAACCCGGCAACGCTCTGGCTCGGCAAGATTGCCCGCGAGGGCAGGAAGTTCGGAGTCGGCCTTGGCATAGTCTCACAGAGGCCGAAGAAGCTGGACGACGACATCCTGAGCCAGACCAACACGAAGATCATCCTCAAGCTCGTCGAGCCGAACGACCAGCGCTACGTTCAGCAGGCAAGCGAGCAGATAAGCGAAGATCTGCTGAGCGATATTGCTTCCCTAGGTGTTGGTGAAGCGGTGATAGTCGGCTACGCAATAACGATCCCGGCGATGGTAAAAATATACAGCTTCGAGAAGGACATGAAGGGCCACTACGGCGGTGGGGACATCGATATAGTCGCTGAGTGGCTCGAGGGGAAGGACGAGGAAGAGAACACGACGGAAGAGGAGGCTATAAAGGCTCTCCCGCTGTGAGGTGTCACTATGAAGTTCGCGCACATCGCCGACGTTCACCTTGGGAGGGAGCAGTTCAACCAGCCCTTCCGCTATGACGACTACCTCAAGGCCTTCCGCGAGGCCGTCGAGAAGTCTGTAAAGGCCAACGTTGATTTTATACTCATCGCCGGAGACCTCTTCCACGTGAGCAGACCGTCGCCGAGGACGATACGCGATGCCGTCGAGATCCTTGAACTGCCGAGGAAAAAGGACATCCCGGTTTTCGCGATAGAGGGCAACCACGACAAGACCATAAGGGAGACGTCAGTCTTCGACCTTCTCGAGCACCTTGGGCTGGTATACACCGTTGGCCTCAAGAGGGAGCCAAGGAAGGGTGAGTTCCAAGAAAGTAAAAGGCTTTCCGAAAACCGTTATCTCGTATGGGGAAAGATCGGCGACCTTGAAATCCACGGACTGAGGCACCACACGCGCTGGCAGCTCATAAGAAAAGAGGGCTCTATTAATGTTCTCAAAACCCTGTTCAAGGGAAAGAAGGGGATTCTAATGCTCCACCAGGCAGTTGACTACCTGGCCAAGGACACGCCCTATCAAGATGCGTTCGACCTCAGACTGA
Organism: Thermococcus sp.; assembly: GCF_027023865.1. Classification (NCBI taxonomy): domain Archaea; kingdom Methanobacteriati; phylum Methanobacteriota; class Thermococci; order Thermococcales; family Thermococcaceae; genus Thermococcus; species Thermococcus sp. The sequence goes on from NZ_JALVUC010000019.1 coordinate 100,038, forward strand.
GCGAACTCCCGGACGGATTCTCCTACTACGCCCTCGGGCACATCCACGTCAGGAGGATTGCGGAACCTTCTCAAACTGGATTAAGCGGTCCCCTGGTTTATCCCGGCTCCTTAGAGAGGACCGAGGTTAGGGAGGCAAGCCACCTAATCCGCTATTCCACGAGGGACAGGAAGCCAAAGGTAATGGAGAACCGCGAGCCTAAAGGATTCTACATCGTTGAGGACTTCCAGCCGGAGTTCGTGGAGGTCGGGACGAGGCCATTCTACTCGGTCAGGGTTGAAGGGAACAGCAAAGCCGAGCTGAGGAGGAAGGTCGAGGAGGTTTCATCGCTCATCCCAAAGGACGCCATTGCAGTAATAACGCTAGAGGGGACAATTAAGGGGGGTGTCGCCTTAGCTGAGTTCAACGACCTGCTCAGGGATTCCGGGATAAAATACTACACGTTCAGAAGCAGGGTCGTTGGGGAGGCAGTTCTATCAAAGGAGAGATTAAGCGAGGAGGAGCTGTTCACGGAGTGGGAGAAGGAACTGCTGATGCACCTTCGCGTCCCTCCGAAGGAGTTCTCAGAGGGGATTTCGGAGTTCATCCCTTGGCTAATGGAGAGGTATGGGAAGGGGATACCAGCGAAGGCCGTGATTTCGAAGAAGACCCCAACGACATTGGAGGCAAAGAAAGAAAAAATAGCGAAAGCTGGGGAAAAAACCTCCAAGAAGGAGACTAAAGCCCCTGAGAAACCACCTAAAGGTAAGGAACCAGCAAAAAGGGAGAAGCTCGGGAAGGAAGAGAACGACAAAAAGAAACCCACCCTAAAACCCAAAAATCCAGCAAGCCTCGACGCATGGCTGAGGAGGGATACGCCGTGAGGGTAAGGAGGATTAAAATCAAGAACTTTAAAGCACACGAGAAGAGCGAGGTTGAGTTCAGCGACGGTATAAACCTAGTGATAGGTCAGAACGGTGCAGGGAAGAGCTCAATCCTCGAGGCTATCTTCACGGCCCTTTACATGGGGCATCCCAGCTTTCCAAGGGGTTACCTCCAAACCAACACCCGCGTTAACGCCAAGGGAGGCATAGCCCTCACTTTGGAGTTCGAGCACAACGGGAAGACCTACAAAATAGCCCGGGACACTAAAAAGAGTGAACTCCTTGAAGACGGCTCACTGATAGCGGAGAAAAGCTCGGATATAGCCCGCTGGGTGGAACGTAACGTCTACCCGATGCAGGTTTTTACCAACGCCCTCTACATAAGACAGGGCGAGATTGAGGGTTTAATCACGAACCGCGAGGTGATGGAGAGGGTTCTAAGGAAGGTTTTGGGCATAGAGGACTACGAAAACGCCGAGAGGAACGCGGCTGACCTAATAAGGGAATTGAGGAGAAAAAGGGAGTACTTAAAGAAGCTCATCGAGAGGAAGGCTGAGGTTGAAGAGGGCCTCCATGATGCCGAGAAGCGCTTCTCCGAGACGCTGAAGCGGATAAGAGAGCTGAGAGAGAGGATGAGAAAGCTCGAAGTGGAATTCAAGGAAGCGGAAAAAGAGTACTCCTGCCTCAAAGCTCTGAAGGAGAAACTCGAAGAATTGGGGAAGAAGAAGGCCATTCTCGAGCAGATGATAAAAGCCGAAGAGGATAGAATAGCGGACTACGAGGATCATATTTCCGAGGTCAAGAAGGAGATAGAGGAGCTTGAGGAGAAGTTCTCCCGTCTAAAGGAGCTCCAACCTCTGGAGAAGGAGTACCTCAAGCTGAAGTCCCTCCTTTCTCTCAAGGATGAGCTCGCGAAACTTGAACTCTCGGAAGCCAAGTTGACTGAAAAGAAAAAGACGCTCGAAGAGAAAACCTCCAGGATTGAAGGGATCTCCAAAAAGATAGTCGAACTAGAGAAAGATGAGACGACCCTCAGGAAAACCTACGAGGAACTTAAGCGGAAGAACTCCCTTCACCAACGCGCCCTCCAGTTGAAGACTGAGGCGGAGAGGTACAGGAAGGAACTTGAGAAGGCGAGGACCACCCCTGATGAGATCGAAGAAAACCTGAAGACCGTTGAAAAGGCGAAGGAAGACCTAGAAAACCTACGTGAGGAAGCGGCAAGGATAAGGGAGGAGATGGCAAGCCTCAAAGGGCTGAAGGAGAGCCTCCTAGAGAACCTCTCAAAGCTTGAGGGGGCGAAAGTCTGTCCACTGTGCAAGAGACCCATCGGGGAGCACGACGAGGGGGAGATAAAGGCTGAGTACAACGCAGAGATAACTTCCATCGAAAAGAAGCTGATGAGACTTGAAGAGAAGCTGAAGAGGCTCCAAAAGGGAGAACCAGAGCTAAGGAATATTATCAAGAAGGAACCAATGCTCATAAGGCTGAAGAAGACCGCCGACCTGCTGAGGGAGGCCGAGGAGAAGCTTTTCGAGTACGATTTGGAGGAGCTTGAAAAGGCCGCCGAGGAGTTTGAAGATACCAAGGCAAGGCTAATCGAGATAAAGAAGGAGCTGAGACAGTTCAAGGAGGAGCTTGAAGAGTTTGAAGACGCCAGAAAAGAGCTTGATGAGGTAAAGAATAGGCTCGCCGATATAGGAATACAGAAGGAGGAGATAGAGAAGAAGCTGGAAAAGGAAGGCTTTACCTCCTTTAACGGGGTTGAGGTGAGGCTTAAAGAACTCGAGCCAGCCTACCGTGAGTACCTGTCCCTGAAGGGGGTTCCAGAACAGCTAACGAGAGCCAGGGAAAAACTTACCTTCATTGAGCGGAAGCGTGAAGAAAGCGTTAAAACCTTTGAGGAACTGGAGGGGGAGTCAAAGGAGCTGGCGGCGGAAATAGAAAAGCTCTCAAAGGAATTCTCGGACGACAATTACAGGGAGGCCGAAAAGAGATACATGGAGAGTGCGAGGGAGCTTGAGAAGGCGAAGGCAGAGCTTAAAGGGGCGGAAGAACTTAGAGACGAGGTTGCCAAGCTCCTCGACGAGCTGAAAGCCAAGGAAAAGGAAATTGAAGATGCGGAGAAGGAGATAGAAACCGTCGAGAAGGCCATAGCGGATATGACAATCTTTAAGGAGAAGGTGGCAAGGCTCAAGGCGGAGGAGGAGCTTCGCGGGCTGGAGGAGGTTCAGAAGCTCGCGGGAGAAACCTTCTCGGAAATGACAGAGGGCAAGTACCAGGGGATAAAGCTCAAACGGGAAAAAAAGTACGGAAAGGAGAGGATAGAGCTGAAGGTGCTCTACGCCGGGAACGAAGTTGGTTTGGAGTTCCTAAGTGGCGGTGAGAGGATAGCACTCGGTTTAGCGTTCCGCCTGGCGCTCTCGCTGTACAAGGTAGGAAACCTTGAGCTACTGATTTTGGATGAGCCAACACCCTTCCTCGATGAGGAAAGACGGAAGAAGCTCATAGAGGTAATTTCCAGTCAGCTCAGGAAGATACCGCAGGTGATAATAGTTTCCCACGATGAGGAGCTGAAGGACGCCGCCGACTACGTCATCCGCGTGGAGAACGCCGGCGGAAAGAGCAGGGTGGAGGTTGAGAGCCTTGGAGCGTATTGATGACAGGCATATTGAGGAGATCAGACACTTCCTTGAGGAGAGCCGCGGAGAGCTTGAAAGGCTCGTCCCCCTCGTGAGAAAGCACTACCGGTGGGGGAATCTTCCGGAGCCTGAAAAGGCAAGCGTTTACGCCGTGGATGGTAGCAGGATGGCGAGGAGGTTGAGCGGGGCGATAATCTACGCCGTTTCAGCTTCGGCCGTCGGCGACGACATCTACTACTGGAACGACATCGGAACGCTTTTTCCCTACAGCAACGCCGACGACAGAATAAGGATTCACATGGACACCCTGGAGAAGAGGGTGGGTGCACTGGCCGCGGAAACATCGGACCTCGTGCTGATGGACGGCACGATAAGCGGCGCCATAATAAGACCCCCCCACTACGCCAACTCAACGACTCGGAAACTCTACACCGCCCACGGAAGAAACCTGCTCGAGGCCTCGCTGGATTTTCTTGAGGCACTGGACCTCAAGTGGCGCGAGTGGAGGCGCGAATTCAAGAAGGGAATTGTTTCCGGCCCGTCCCTGCTCGCCCGTGGAAGGGAAGGAAAGAGCGTTTTCCAGGTACTCATGGAGAAAGGCTCGAAAAGCCTGAAGAGAAACCTCTGGTGGGTGGCTGATACAGAGAACTTAATAGTCCTCTTTGAGTACCTCGAGTATCTCCACGCCCTTGACAAACTTCTGGGGGGAGAAATAGCCTCGGTGGCCAAGACGTTCTACCGCTCCGACATCATACAGACCGTTGCAGAGAGAGAAAAGCTGAAAAAGGTTCCGATAATGGTGGATACCCCTGTTGTCGCTTCCCTGACCGATAGAAAAGGCTACCTGCGCTTTTCATCGAAGGTCGGCTCAAAGGAGGCACTGGCCCAGATGATCCTCGACCTAATGGAGCACGGTTTTTTCAAGAATCTGCGCGACATCCTCGTCCTCAATGGAAGGAAGATAGAGGGCGCGAGGATAAGGCCTGCCTACGTGCGCTTCGCCGACGGCGGCTTAATTTACCTCCTTGAGGTACCGGAGAAACAAGACTTCGAGGAGACGCTTGCGAAGATCCTCTCGGTGGCAGAGGACGAGTACGTAATCCCACTCGAATACGCTCACCACTCCGTCGTCATAAAGAAGAAGGAGTTCGATGCATATGTCAACGCGGTGCTGAGCGCACTGGTTGGTGAGGATGAGCGCTTCCTCGACTTCTTAAGATATGGGAGGGAGCCGCTGGAGTGAGAGGACGAATAACGTGCCGGATTAGCCCTTCACTGTCTAAAGCCAGGCTTTCTTACTTTTACAACCTCTCCGTTAACCAGAGTCGGCGGGACCTCGCCGTTCTTGAAGGCTATTAGGTTCCTTGCCACAAGCTCCGCCATGCACTCCCTCGCCCCGTAGGTTGCACTCCCTATGTGAGGAGCTAAAACCACGTTCTTCAGTTTAAACAGCTCCTCGTGGTAGTAAGGCTCCTCCTCGAAGACGTCCAGGCCGGCAGCGGCGATCCAGCCCTCCTTCAAAGCTTTCACCAGCACCTCGGTGTCAACCACCTTTCCGCGGGCTATGTTTACCAGAATCGCGGTCGGTTTCATAAGCTTAAGGCGCTCCTCGTTTATCATATGATACGTCTCCCTCGTGAGCGGGACCGCTAAAACCACGAAGTCACTCTCCCCCAGCAGTTCTTCGAGTGGCCTGAACTCCACACCGAGCTCCTTCTCAGCCTCCGACTTCCTGCTCCTCGCGGTGTAAAGGATTCTCATGCCGAAACCCTTGGCGCGCCTCGCTATCGTCCGTCCTATCCTCCCGAAGCCCACTATTCCGATGGTCTTTCCGTAGACGTCGTGGCCAAGGAACATGAGCGGGTGCCAGGCGACTCCTTTCTCCTCCCACTCACCGGAGCGGACGAATTTATCGGCCTCAACGAGCCTTCTGGCGGTAGCCAAGAGAAGCGTCCAGGCAAAGTCGGCGGTGGCGTTCGTGAGCACGTCGGGTGTGTTCGTGACGTAGATACCGCGCTTCGTGGCTTCTTTAACGTCAATGTTGTCGTAGCCGACGGCGTAGTTCGCCACAATCCTCAGCCTTGGGGCGGCGTCGAAAACCTCCTCATCAATCCGCTCGCTGAGCATCGTGACGAGGGCGTCAACCTCACGGATCTTCTCAAGGAGAACCTCCCTAGGTATCTCGTGCTCATCTTCCCAGATCTCGACCTCAAAGTGTTTCCTGAGTAGTTCTAATCCGTTCTCGGGAATCTCCCGCGTGATGAGAACCTTCGGTTTCATCGACACCACCGTAAGAACTTTGGGTGAGGTATAAAAATGCTGTCCCGTACTGGATACCATGATGTTCAAGGGTAGAGTGGGTGGCATCAGCGATGACGGCCTTGGGATGCTTAAAGTTGGGGGTAGGAAGTTCTACGTCCCGTTCGCTTATCCCGGCGACGTTGTGCAAGTTTGGAAGGCAAAGCGCCGCTTCGGTAGGAGAATCGCGCTGGATTTCGAGGTTATCGATGAATCCCCACTGAGGCATGGGGCGAGATGTCCCCACTTTGGAACCTGTGGCGGTTGCCTCTGGCAGGGGCTGAAGTACAAGGAGCAGCTGAGGCTAAAGGCAAAAATTTTTGAAAGGATAACCGGAGTAAAGGCCGAGATAAAGAGTTCCCCCAAGATTTGGGGCTTCAGAAACGTGAGCAACTTCATAGTTATAACCAGCGGGATAGGGCTAAAAGGGTACGGGAATCCCCTAGGAGTGGTCAACCTCCGCGAGTGCCCGGTATTCTCGAAGAGAACGCAGGGATACCTCCGCGCCCTCAGGGGTTTTCTGAAAGAGACCGGTTTAAGACCCTGGAATCCCAGGGAGAAAAGCGGCGAAATCCATTACCTCCAAATCAGAGAGGGGAAGTTCACTGGCGAGGTCATGGTAACCCTCATAGCCCACGTGAAGCCGTCAAATGAGATTCTGAAGGCTTTCAATGACCACTTCTCTCAAGCGGATTCCATCTACTGGAGCCTAAAGGTCGATGGGAGGGACGATCCACGCGGCGAGGCAGGGCTTATAGCTGGAAAACCTTACATACGTGAGCGGGTTAAGGACGTCACCTACTTTCTTCATCCAAACTCTTTCTTCCAGACGAACAGCTACGCCCTGCCGCTCCTCCTGAAGGCCGTTGAAGGCTCCACCGATGGTGAGAGAGTTCTGGACCTCTACTCCGGCGTTGGAACCTTCGGTGTCTGGCTCGCGAAGAGGGGATTTAAGGTTGAAGGCGTTGAGCTGAACCCCTTCGCGGTTGGGATGGCCAATAGAAACGCGGAGCTGAACGGTGTTGACTCCATCTTCAGAGTTGGGAAGGCTGAGGAGACGCCCATCAGGGATTACGACACTGTTATAGTGGATCCGCCGAGGAAGGGGCTGAAAGAAGCGGCCGAGCTTCTCGTGAAAAGTGGAGTTGAGAAGGTCATTTACGTCTCTTGCAACCCGAAGGCGTTTAAACTCGACTACGAGAGGCATCTCAAGGGTGTCTATCATATAGACGGGGCGATTCTCATCGACATGTTTCCGCATACGCCGCACGTTGAGGCGGTGGTGGAGCTCGTGAAGAAGGAATAGGGACCTTAGCCCCCATCCTGCAGGAAAGTGTCAATGCTCGTCTGGCCGGCTTTCTTCGGTTCCCGTCCTTTCACATCACCTTCCAGCTTCTCCGCGATCTTCTTCAGCGTTTTCCAACTCCTCCTGACTATCGGCGGGAAGTTGCTGTGCTCGCGGTAGTATTCCTCAAGGAAGGCCCTTGTCCGCGGGTCGCTGGGGTAGCCACTCCCTATCTCGCCGTACTCCTCCTTCAGCCTCTCTATCGCCCTGTCACGGGTGACTTTCGCGAGGATTGAGGCGGCGGAAACGGGGATGAACTTGTCGTCTGCTTTATGTTCCGCCACGATCTCCGCCTTAAAGTCCAGACCTTTCCTAATGTCCTCGCCGAAGCGGGCCTCCTTAACGTCTGCGGCGTCTATGTAGACCACGTCGGGTTTCACTTTGAGAGAGTTCAAAGCTTTGATAAAGTTCTCGACCTCAAACTCATTGAGGGTGCCTTTCCTTGAGTCTATCTCCTCGGGCCAAAGTTCTATGAGTACGTAATCATCGATGAGTTTGATGATCTCGTTGTAGAGCCTCTCGCGTCGCTTTGGCGTCAGCCTCTTCGAGTCCCTGACACCGAGATCCGCCAGCTTTGGAACGTTATCTTCATCAACGACGACGGCCGCTATGACCATCGGGCCGATGACCGGTCCCCTGCCAGCCTCATCTATTCCAGCCAGCTTCCGTCCCACTTTTTCACCTCCTTAGGAGAAGCGTCCCGTATATCAGCCCCAGCATTATCGTCGCCAGACCGCTGGGTGGGATGTTAGTGAAGTAAGCGAGGGCAACCGAGGAGAGCTGAACGCCGAGGGTAACCAAGAGGCTCATTCCAAGCACCTTCCGCAGGTCACTGCTCACCATGAGGGCTATGGCTCCAGGGAGAACCGCAACCACCTGGAGGGTTATCAGGCCGACAGTTTGGACGATCAAGGCACCGATGGCACCAACTATGGTGTAGAGAATCATGAGGTAGGCGGTTGTGTTGCCACCGTAGCTCTCCATTCCGTCGGGATCAAAGCTGAGGTAGAGGAAGTCGCGGTAGAGGACGAGTATGATGAAGAACAGTACTGCACCGCCGATGGAGAGCGCCTCAAGGTTGGAGAGTGTAATCAAGAAGATGTCACCGGTGAGGTATGAGACTATATCCTCGCTCAGGGGAAAGTAGGGTCTACCGGCCATTACGTTGTAGAGGACACCGAAGCCCAAGACGGTCAGTCCGGCAGCGAAGCTCGCCACTATGCCAACCGCCGAATCCGGAGAAAACCCGCGCTTTTCAAGGTATGCTATGAGGAGGACAACCACAAGGGTGACAAACAGGGCCGTTAGCATGACTAGTGACAGGTTCTCAAAGATCAGGGCGAGTATCATGCCTAAAACCGCGCCGAAGAGAAGTGAGTGGAAGAGGGCATGGGTGAGGAAAGCCAGACCCTTCGTGTTTATCAGAGGGCTTAACATGCCCAGCAGGACGCTCACCATAATGCTCGCAAGGAAGGCGCGGAGGAGATACTCGGGAATCACTTCCCCCCACCCCCATGTCTGTAGAGATGGACATCGCCCGTAATGCAGAAAAGCTTTCCGCCGACTGGAATAACCCTCGCCAGGGGGCCATAGACCGATTTAACGACATCGTCCGTGAGAACATCCTCCGGCTTTCCAAAGGCTATTAACCTCCTGTTTATCAGCATAACCCTGTCACCAATGTCCAGTAGTGGGTTTATGTCGTGGGTCGTGATGACCATCGTGAGACCCTTCCGAGACTTTATCTTGCTGAGAATTCTTGCAACCTCAGCCCGGGCACTGGGGTCAAGTGATGAGAGGGGTTCATCGAGGAGGAGAAGCTTGGGATCGCTTATGAGTGCCCTCGCTAGGAGGATCTTCTGCTTCTGGCCACCGGAGAACTGGGAGAAGAGGCGCTCACCGAGTCCGTCGAGACCTACGAACTCAAGGGCTTCTTCTGCCCTCCTCATAGTCTCGGGTGGGATTTTGAAGTGAACGAAGCCCCTCCTGTAGACCGCACCCATCGCGACAACTTCGAGTGCCGTCAAAGGGACGCGTTCATTGAGGCTGTGGCTTTGAGGCACATAACCTATAAACTCACGCGCCTCACAGGGGTTCTTTCCAAAAACCTCAAGCTTTCCGGTGTACTCCCTGTGGAAGCATGATACGGTTTTGAGTAGGCTGGTCTTGCCTGCACCGTTCGGTCCAAGGAGGAGGAGCGTCTCACCCTTCTCAATGGAAAAACTCACTCCTCCTAGGGCAGGCTTTCCGTTGTAGAGTATCGTGAGGTTCTCTGCGGTTATGGCCTCCATTTCCATCTCCATGTTCATGTTAAGGAGGTCATTTTTAAACTTTCATGCGGTTATAGTGGACAAGAATGTGTACTGAAAGGTTCTTCCAAAAAACCGAAAGTGGGTTGCAAAAATTTTAAAAGCACCAACCCATACCCCAATTATAAAATTTTTGCAAGGCTCAGGTTTATAAGGCTCAAAGTTGAGCGGAGGGAGGTGATGATAATGGCGTATCACAGGCGTGGGAACAACAATAGGAAAAAGAAGAGCAGACAGGTTCAGGGAAATGAGGTGATTCGAGTTCCCCTACCGAGGAACGGGCAGATCTTTGGAGTAATCGAGCAGGCCCTTGGTTCGGGCTGGATGGACGTCCGCTGCTCGGATGGCAAGATAAGGAGATGCAGGATCCCAGGCAAACTCAAGAGAAGGATGTGGATGCGCGTTGGCGACGTTGTCATAGTCCAGCCTTGGGATGTTCAGAGCGACGAGCGCGGCGACCTCGTCTACCGCTACACGAGAACCCAGGTTGACTGGCTCCTGAGGAGGGGCAAGATAAGCAGGGAGTTCCTCACCGGCAGCGAACAGCTGTTCTGAATTGGCCTCTCAGCGACAGGCAGTGATGGAGATGCGCGAGGAAGCCCTTGAGCTTGAAGTTGAGCAGATGCTCCACCACAGGGAGCGAAAGGAAAAGGACAGTGAACTGTACAAGATAGCCAACGAGGTCTTTGACAGAACCACAAATGAGACCCTAGCGTATCTCCACAGAAGGGGCAAAATAGGAACCCTCTATGGTGTCATCAGCACGGGCAAGGAAGCGAACGTTTTTGCAGGGATTGACGCCGATGGGGATAGGATAGCAGTCAAAATCTACCGCACGTATACCACCGAGTTCAGGAGGATGTGGGAGTACCTTGCGGCAGACCCCAGAATCGGTTACATACCGAAGGACATGCGCAAGCTCGTCTTCCAGTGGACGAGGAGGGAATTTAAAAACCTCCAGAGGGCGGTTAAGTACGCCGTAAGGGTTCCTGAACCAGTAGTCTTTTGGAACAACATTTTGGTTATGGAGTTCATAGGCGATGAACTGCCTGCCCCGAGGCTGAAGGACGCCGAACGGGAGTTATCCAGAGAGGATTTTGAGGAGCTCTACAGCTTCACAATGGGCGTAATTGAGCGCCTCTGGAAGCGCGGTGGCATGGTACACGGGGATTTGAGCGAGTACAACATCTTAATATGGGACAGACCGGTTGTCATAGACTGGTCGCAGGCCACCGTGAAGAGGAATAGGATGAGCGTCGAGTTGTTAAAGAGAGATTTACGGAACATTATTAACTACTTCGCCCGAAAAGGCGTTTCGGTTGACGATTACAACCAGAAGCTCCGCGATCTTATTGAGGGGTGAGAGAATGGACGAGTTTGAGAGACTCCTGCGGAAGTACGAGAGGATCGATAAGGATGGCACAGTCCTAAGGAAAGAACCCGAGGAGGAGATGAACTACACTGCAGAGGGCGAGCAGGAGGAGTTCCTGCGCATACCAAGGGAGCGCGTTGGTGTTCTCATCGGGAAAAAAGGTCAAACAAAGAGGGAGATAGAAGAGCGCACAAAGACAAAGATAGAAGTCGATGGAGACACGGGAGAAGTCTTTGTAACTTCCACAGAGGAAACTGATGATCCACTCGCAGTGTGGAAGGCTCGCGATGTTGTCATGGCCATTGGGAGGGGCTTCTCCCCGGAGAGGGCATTTAGACTCTTCAACGAAGGAGAAACCCTGGAGGTGGTCACCCTCACGGATATAATCATCGGCAACGACAAAAACGCCCTGCCCAGGGTCAGGGGTAGGATCATCGGCAGGAAAGGCAGAACAAGGGAGATTATAGAGGAAATGAGTGGAGCTGACGTTAGTGTTTACGGGAAGACCGTCGCCATAATCGGCAACCCCCTCCAGGTTGAGGTTGCGAAGACCGCCATTGAAAAGCTTGCCAAAGGCTCGCCGCACGGCGTCGTCTACAAATACCTTGAAAGGCGCAAGAAAGACCTCGAACTTGAAAGCTCGAACTACTATGAGGCCCTGGAGAGTGAAACCGGAGACTACTCCGAAGGCTCTGAAAACGAAGAGTATTGGGGGGACTGAAGATGGCCGAGGCAAAGCAACTGTTTAAGGAGTTTAAGATACAGAGCGTCAGCGAGTTCTTCAGACGGAACGCGGCAATGCTCGGTTACACGGGCAAGATACGCTCGCTGACCACAGTCATCCACGAGGCTGTTACGAACTCGCTCGACGCCTGCGAGGAGGCAGGGATACTCCCCTACGTCCGCGTTGAAATTGAGGAACTCGGAAGGGAGCACTATATTGTGACCGTGGAGGACAACGGCCCGGGAATCCCTGAGAAGTACATAACCCACGTTTTTGGCAAGATGCTGGCAGGAACCAAGGCTCACAGGAACATTCAGAGCCGTGGTCAGCAGGGTCTCGGTATAAGCGGTGCGGTAATGTTCGCACAGACGACGAGCGGAAAGGCCACGCGCGTCATAACCTCCACCGGGAACGACGAGATAATCGAGGCATGGGTTAAAATAGATGTGGACAAGAACGAGGGTAAAATCGTCAGAAAGGAAAAACACCCAAACCCAAAGGGCTGGCGCGGCACGAGGATAGAACTTGAGGTCAAGAACGTCCGCTACGTCCGCTCGAAGCAGGGAGTTTACTGGTATCTCAAGCTGACGGCAATAGCGAACCCCCACACCCACATCGAGCTTATCGAGCCGGACGGAAAGCTGATAGCATTCCCGCGCTCAAGCGAGGAGGTTCCCGAGCCGCCGGTTGAGATGAAACCCCACCCGCGCGGGGTTCTCACCGATGACATTTACAGAATGGCTAAGAAGACGAGGAGGAACACGGTAAAACGCTTCCTCATTGGAGAGTTCTCGCGCATAAGCGACAAGAAGGTTGATGAACTCGTCGAGTACATAGCGGCCCTAAGGCTCATTAAGACAGAGAAGGACAGGGCCGTTCAGGAGCAACTCTACGAGAGACTTGCCAAAGGTGAGGTTAAGACCGTCCTCCGCTCCTTCAGAGGGTACACCAAGGTCATCAAGCAGGTGGCTAAGATAATGGACGAACCGCCCGAAAAGCTCACCTGGGGGGAGGCGGAGGAGATAGTTGAGGCATTCAAATACATGAAGTTCATGGCACCCCCGACACACGGCCTCAGACCCATCGGAGAGAAAAACCTCGAGAAGGGTCTGACCGGAATCCTCAAGCCGGAGTTCGTGACTGCCGTAACAAGGCCGCCCAAGGTTTACTCCGGTGGGATCCCGTTCCAAGTCGAAGTGGGTTTGGCGTACGGCGGTGAGATTCCGGCGGGGTTTGAACTGCTCAGGTATGCGAACCGCGTTCCCCTCCTCTTCGATGCGGGTTCGTGTGTTACAACACTCGCCGCTCGCTCCGTCGACTGGAAGCGTTATAAAGTCGACGACCTCGACAGGGCGCCACTGGCCCTAATGATAAACGTCATCTCCGTTCATGTTCCCTACACCGGAACCGGGAAGCAGAGCATAGCCAACGTCGAGGAGATTCAGACCGAGATTCGTTTGGCTATAATGGACGCTGCCAGAAGACTGCAAACGTACCTAAGCGGCAAGCACCGGAAGATGGCGCAGGTAAAGAGAAGAAGAACCTTTGAAAAATACGTTCCAGAGATAGCAAGGGCATTGAGCATCCTGATCGGTGAACCTGAGGATGCAGTTAGAGCCTACTTCGCATCATACATAGAGAACCACTTCGCAGAAAAGGAGAATGCGAAGGAGGGGGAGGTGAGCGAGAATGCCTAAAGGCAAAGCCATACACCGCGAAAAGCCAAAGGAGCGCTTTTCATACGACCCCACTAAGGTTCTCACCAAGCTCGAGGAATACGGCAGGAGAATCTTCAAGGAGGTAAAGGCCGGAAGGAACCCCTACTTTGACATACCGATGCGCGGGCTGAACAACGTTTACTTTGATGAGGAAAGGCGCGTCATCAGGATGGGTGATAAGCTCTCAAGGCGCTATTTCCTCAACGTGGCCCACACAAGGAAGTTCATGCAAACGCTCCTTCTCATGGCCTACGTCAAGAGACTCGTCTCCGAGAGGAAGCACGCAAGTCTTCGTGAAGCTTACTACGCCAACAAACACACAATTCCCGGAACCAAAGAGAACACCTTCGAAGACCAGCGCGAGAGCGATCCCATCATAGAGGACCTTGAGAGGATGATGGGTGTATTGAGGGAGGAGATGCACCTAACCGCGGACAGGCGCGGCTACATCTACGGCGACATTGTCATCCGCGACGGAGAGGACGAGTTCAACGCCGGGAAGCTCGGTATGGGCGGCTGGGCCGTTCCCGGAACGGTGGAACACCTTCAGTTCGTTGGGGTGAACGTGGACTATGCCCTCGTAGTCGAGACCGCCGCTATGGCTGACCGCCTGATAGAGGAAAAGTTCGCCCAAAAGCAGAACGCCCTCATCATAGCGACGCAGGGCCAGGCCTCGCGTGGCGTCAGAAGGCTCATCCACAGGCTCCACTACGAGGAGGGGTTGCCAATAATCGTCTTTACCGACGGCGACCCCTACGGCTGGTACATCTACTCCACCATAAAGCAAGGCTCGATCAACCTCGCATACCTCAGCGAGAAGCTCGCAACTCCCGAGGCCAAATTCGTTGGAATGAGCATGGACGACATAGAGCGCTACGGCCTGAAGAACGTTACTGAGAAACTCAAGGGGATCCCGCCCAACAAGAAGGGCGGTCCGACCGGTGACTACAAGAGGATCATTGAGGAGATGAACTACCCGTGGTTCCAGAACAAGGAGTGGCAGAGGCAGCTCAAGATGGCCCTTAAGATGGGAGTCAGGATTGAACAGCAGGCTTTAGCCAACAAGAGCCTTGAGTTCGTTGCCAAGAGGTACCTCCCCGAAAAGATAAACAGCGGGGAGCTGCTGCCATGACGACGACGGAAGAGCTGGTAGCACAGGTCAACAAGATACTGGACGATATTGGCATAGATATGGACGGGTTATTTGAGACCTTCCACCTCCCGTCCATTGCCTATCGTTTGAAGGAGAACCTTTCGCTTTTGCAAGAGCTTGAGAGGGACCTTTCAAAGCGCGTGGGCGAAGTAACCCCGTTCACAAGCATCACCGGGGAAAAGAACCGAGATCCCCACGTCCAGTGGATTTACAGAAAGAAGCGCAACAGGGTTCTCGCCCTAGAGCGTCTCCGCTCGGCAATAACCGCCCACAAAATGGCCCTGGCTTTAATCTCTGCCAACTATACCTTATTCTTTGGGAGAAGGCCAGTAGCGCTCAAGGAGTTAACGAGAGAAAACACGGAGGGAATCAAGGCCGTTCCAAACCTCGTCCAGCTCGGCAGAGTGGAAGTTCTGCCTTACCTGGCTTACTCCGGCGATGTTCTCAAGCTACTCTCAAGGGAGAGCATAGCCGTTAGGGAAGCTTTCAAGGAGATAAAAAGTAGGCTCCGCGAGAAGGGAACGGTGAGGACGCGCGGTTTAAGGATAGAGGTTGAGTACTGGGAGAGCAACAGACTCAAGAAGGCGAGGCTAGACCTCCCCGCCGATGCTGACATCGAAGGAGAGCTTAGGAAGCGCTACGGAAGGCGCTTCCGCTGGAGGGTTCTCAGCTTTGTGAAGACGAAGGGGGCTCTCATAAACAATCACTACACAGTGGACAATCTCTCCCTCGCCTACGCCATCCTCGATCCTGAAAAAGGCGCCGAAAAGCTCGGCCTCGACCTGTTCCGCTACTACTTCCTCACATCCAGCAATGACAGGGAGAACCTTGGCCTCTACCCTGACATAAGGCTCTGCATCGACTGCCACTACTCCCTCTTCGATCTGCCATTTAGGGACGAGCCCGAGTTTAGAACCGGCCATGGGAGCATACTGATAATGAGGAAGTGCGAGATGGAGGAAGCCCTCGTCGGGAAGAGGAAGGAGATATCGAGCATCCCCAACCATCTCCTCGGCGGCGTCCTGCTCTATGGCATGGGTGCATACGACGAGGAAGGAGTGGCTAAGATACTCGGTATAGACAGGGAAGAGCTTGTCGATGCCATAAAAAGGTTCGTCATCTCAGGCCTGCACAAAACCCTATTCGCCGATACGAAGAAGTTCGAGAAGTTCATGCCCAAGAGCGACAGGGCGAAGCAGTTCCTCACCCTTTTACAGGGGTGATCCGATGAGGGTGGAGGTTAAAGCGAAGAACAACGCAGAACTCGTGAGAAAGCTCCGCGAGAGCCTCAGCGATGAGGTTACTGAAGTCTACATCAACCTCCGCCCGACGAAGGAGATACTGGTGAGGATTCTCGAAAACGCCCCAAACGTGAGGAAAATCTCCTGCCCGCCAAGCCTTTATCCAAAGGTCTCGAAGAAGGTTATAGCTGCCCTCGCTCAGATGGGTATAAAACTCCTCCCAGAGGGCTACCCCCGGGGGAGGCCGAGGAAGTACGATGAGGGCACGGTTAGGAGGGTGAGAGAGCTTATACGAGGGGGAATGTCTGCCAAGGAGGTCAGCGAGAGTCTTGGAATCCCCCTGCGGACGGTTTATTACATGGCGAAGCAGGTGGGGGGAGAACGCAGCCGGAGTGGTGGACGTTTTTGACCTACTACATTTAAAAGAGGAAGCCTGAAGCGAGACTGGACTAAAGTGGAAGGTGATTGCCATGCCGATATTTGAGACCCAGGAAGAAACCCCAGAAATCAAAGAGCGCCTCCACCGCGTGGGTATAACCAACCTCAGAACAGTTGCTAAGATAAACTGGAAGGGAAGCGTTTACACGTTTCTCCCGCTCTTTGAGGTCACCATAGACGTTCCCGCGGAGAAGAAGGGCATCCATATGAGCCGCCTGGTTGAGAGCATAACTGAGAGCATGAGCGAGGCAGTTGAGAGCGAGGTTCTGGAGGCCCACTCCTCCCTTGAGGAACTCGGGAAGTGCGTTATAAAGCACATTGAAAAGAAGCACCCGCACAAAAGGGCGGAGGTCTGGATTAAAACCCACCTCGTAATCCCAAGGGAAACGCCGGCGAGCGGAAAGACAAGCTACGAGCCTTACGACGTGGAGGTCGGCGTCATAAAGAACTACGATGGCTCGTTTGAAAAGGTTCTCCGCGTTAAGGTCATTGGCAACACCGTCTGCCCGCACGCGATGGCAAACAACAACGGAAAGACGCACATTCAACGCGCAATTGGGGAGCTTGAGGTCAGGGCGCCCTTCAGTAAGGAAATACCCCTCGAGGACATGATAGACGTCGTTGAAAGCTCCTTCAGCAACCCGACTTACACACTCCTCAAGACGGTCGACGAGAACACCGTTGTTCAGGGCATGTTTACAAACCCCAAGTTCGTCGAAGACGTCGCCAGGGAGATCTTCGCGAAGGCCAGGGAGCGCTTCCCAGGCAAAATCCGCGTTAAGGTCATCAGCAACGAGAGCATACACAAGCACGACGTCATAGCGGAGACGTGGAGCTGAGGTTGAAATTCAAACTGCATTCTCCCCCTTTCCCATAGCCAAACTTTCTTCGGAACTCTGCCACGTTTTGTTAAACTGTTTCGTTAAATTGACTATGATGGAGTTATTAAGTAACCAAATCCACATAAAACTTGACGCAGATAACTATAATGTCAAGCCTCACCGATTTTTTTGGAAATTTAATTTTAAGTTCGAAGTAAACGTTAAATATTACTTAGACGTAGTCACTACCGCCCGTGAGGGCGTATTCTCCGCCCTAGGGCAGGAGGGTCGGCAAACCCCCTGCCAGCAGTTGAAGTTTAAACAGGCACATTTATTAACCTTTCCTTATCCTGCTGGGGCTATTAGAACGAGGGATGGGCGAGCTGAGTGAGGTCTCCCCTTTGGTTCGCTCGCTGGTGGAACTCAAGGCACCCACTGGTACTAGGGAGTCTACGCGAGGGAAGACGTTAAAGATGGAACATCGAGGGCATTAAAAAAGATTTTATAAGAAGTCCGCACCCTCATCGCCAATCACATCCAAAACCCTTAAGTAGTTTAAACGCGTCCTTACCGCCTCCATTCTAAACCGGGAAAAGCTTTATAACCGGACCTTTTAAGTTAAGCCGACAAGCTCATCCAAGGATGGTGGTGTATATGGGAAGAAGGGAAGAGATGATTGCGAAGATTAAGGGATTGATGACCCAGCCTGAAAGGATCAGGAACATGGGTATCGCCGCTCACATTGACCATGGTAAAACAACGCTTAGCGACAACCTACTCGCCGGAGCTGGGATGATAAGCGAGGAGCTTGCCGGAAAGCAACTCGTTCTTGATTTCGACGAGCAGGAACAGGCAAGGGGCATCACAATTAACGCTGCCAACGTTTCGATGGTCCACACATACGGGGGCAACGACTACCTTATCAACCTCATCGACACTCCTGGTCACGTCGACTTTGGCGGTGACGTTACGAGGGCCATGAGGGCCATTGATGGTGCGATAATAGTCGTCGACGCCGTTGAGGGTGTTATGCCCCAGACCGAGACCGTTCTCAGGCAGGCCCTTCGCGAATACGTCAAGCCCGTTCTCTTCATCAACAAGGTCGACCGTCTTATAAAGGAGCTCAAGCTCGGCCCGAACGATATCCTCAACCGCTTTGCGAAGATAATCACCGACGTCAACAGGCTCATCAAGAAGTATGCCCCTGACGAGTTCAAAAGCCAGTGGTTCGTTAGGGTTGAAGACGGTAGCGTCGCCTTCGGAAGTGCCTACTACAACTGGGCGCTCAGCGTCCCTTACATGAAGAAGACGGGAGTTTCCTTCAAGGACATCGTCGAGCTTACCAACAGCGGCGACCTAAAGACCCTCAGAAAGAAGGCCCCGCTCCACGTTGTCGTCCTTGATATGGTCGTCAAACACCTTCCGAACCCACTCGAGGCTCAGAAGTACAGGATCCCGCACCTCTGGAGGGGAGAGGTCGAGAGTGAGATCGGTGAGGCCATGCTCAAGTGCGATCCTAAGGGACCGATGACGATGGTAGTCACTAAGATTATCCTCGACAAGCACGCTGGGGAAGTTTCAACCGGCCGCATCTGGAGCGGCACCGTTAAGACAGGCCAAGAGGTTTACCTCATAAACGCCAAGAGAAAGTCTAGGGTCCAGCAGGTTGGTATCTACATGGGGCCTGAGAGGATCAATATGGAATCCGTCCCGGCCGGTAACATCGTCGCCGTAACCGGTCTCCGCGATGCAATGGCCGGCGAGACTGTTTCTGTTGAACGGATTGAGCCGTTTGAGGCACTTCACTACGCGAGTGAACCGGTCGTTACAGTGGCCATCGAGGCCAAGAACGTTAAGGACCTTCCGAAGCTCATCGAAGCCCTAAGACAGCTCGCGAAGGAGGATCCAACCCTACACGTCAAGATCGACGAGGAGACCGGTCAGCACCTCCTCAGCGGTATGGGTGAGCTTCACCTTGAGGTCAAGCTCGTCAAGCTCAAGGAGGACTGGAAGCTCGATGTCGACGTTTCACCTCCGATAGTCGTCTACCGTGAGAGCGTCACCAAGCAGAGCCAGATAGTTGAGGGCAAGTCCCCGAACAAGCACAACAGGTTTTACATCACCGTGGAGCCACTTCCGGACGAGGTATACGAGGCGGTTCACGAGGGGCTCATCCCGGAGGGCAGGCCGAAGGACCCGAAGGCCGTCGCCAAGAAGCTCGCTGAACTCGGCATGGACTACGAGGTAGCCAAGGGGATAGTGGACGTCTACCAGGGCAACCTCTTCCTCGACAACACCAAGGGTCTCCAGTATCTCAACGAGGTCATGGACCTCCTCGTTGACGGTTTCCACCAGGCAATGGACGAGGGACCGCTCGCCAGGGAGCCGGTCATGAAGGTGATGGTAAGGCTCCACGACGCAAAAATACACGAGGACAACGTCCACCGCGGTCCGGCCCAGATCTACCCGGCTATAAGGACCGCTATCCACTGCGCCATGATGAAGGCCAACCCGGTTCTCTACGAGCCCTACCAGAAGGTCGTCATCAACGTGCCCTATGAATACATGGGTGCCGTCAGCAGGGAGATCAACCAGAGGCGTGGCCAGCTCATAGACATGCGCCAGGAAGGCGAGGTAATGATCATTATCTCCGAGGCACCGGTTGCGGAGATGTTCGGATTCGCCGGGGCCATCCGCGGTGCCACCAGCGGAAGGGCGCTCTGGAGTACCGAGCATGCGGGGTTCAAGCGTGTCCCGAACGAGTTAGCCCTCAACATCATCCGCCAGATAAGGCAGAGGAAAGGCCTCGATCCGAATCCGCCAAAGGAGCAGGACGTCTGCCCGCAACAGTGAGCGGGCTGATTCCTTCCTATCCCCTATTCTTCACCGTTTATCCCACCGTTTTGTATGTTCGTTTGGTTGTTAAACACTCTCATTTTCTAAAACGTTATTAAATGCACCATACAAGTTTAACCCGGTGGTAGCATGGGCGTTGAAGAGCACAAGAGGAAAGCCCCAAGGAGGTTCAAGTTCGCCGTTGTAACGGTCAGCGACACCGGGAGCCGGGGCGAAAAGGAAGACACGAGCGGGAGGTTTCTCCTAGAGGAGCTTGAGAAAGCGGGCCACGAGAAGGTCTACTACACTATTGTCCCGGACGAGAAGATGGAGATCGTGGGGGCAGTGGTTAACGCCTTCAGAGCCGGAGCCGACGTACTCGTTACCTCGGGGGGAACGGGTATTGCCCCAAGGGACATCACTATAGAGAGCATTAGACCCTTCTTTGATAAGGAGCTTACAGGCTTTGGAGAGATATTCAGGTTCCTGAGCTACGATGAGATCGGAACTGCCGCCGTGATGAGTAGGGCCACCGGAGGAGTCATCAAGAGCTCCGGAAGGGCTATGGCAGTTTTCTGCCTGCCGGGGAGCCTTGGCGCCGCGAAGACGGGAATTAAAATCATACTGAATGAGGCGGGACATGTCCTGAAGCACGCGGGTGAGTAATATGAGGGAGTTTAAGAGGCTCACGCCATATAGGGAAGCCCTCAGACTCATGCTGGGGGATTTAGTGGAGATTGGAGAAGTCGAGGAAATTCCGCTTGGAGGCGCGCTTAGCAGGGTTCTAGCGGAGGATATCGTCTCACCAATAGACAGTCCACTATTTGACAGAGCCGCAGTAGATGGATACGCTTTAAGGGCGGAAGACACATTCCAAGCTAGGGAGTACAGACCGGTTGAAATTAAAGTCATCGACGAGATAGTTGCCGGAGAAGGGAGTAAAGTTAAAGTGAAGCATGGAACAGCTGTAAAGCTCACCACTGGGGCAAAGATACCCGAGGGTGCCAACGCGGTCCTAATGCAGGAGATGGCCGAAAGGGATGGGACTATCATAAGAGTTCTAAGGCCCGTCGCCCCCGGGCAGAACGTCGCTTTCGCCGGCGAAGACGTGAAAAAAGGCGAAGTGGTGCTCAAGAGGGGTCAGGTTCTAAGACCCCAAGACTTAGCACTACTTAGGAGCCTCGGTTTCAAGACAGTCAAAGTGAAGAGGAAGCCCCTCATCGGGATAATAGTTACGGGCGATGAACTCATCGAAGAGTTTGATGAGGAGACCCTAAAAGCCGGCAAAATCTTCGACAGCAATTCAGTGATGCTGGAGGGACTTGTAAAGAGGTACTTCGGCGAGCCGAGGTTCTATGGGGTAATCCCCGACGACGAGGAAATAATTGGGGAGGCAATTGCAAGGGCTAAGAAAGAGTGCGACCTCGTTCTGGTTACCGGTGGTTCTGCCTTCGGCGATAGGGATTTTGCGCACCGCTTTGTTAACCTCCTCTTCCATGGGACGACTATAAAACCCGGCAGACCGGTAGGCTACGGAGAGAGGGTCTTCATTATGAGCGGCTACCCGGCGGCAGTCTTCACACAGTTCCACCTTTATGTCAAGCACGCCCTCGCCAAACTCACTGGTGTTATAGATTACGAGACTAGGGTTTGGGCAAAACTCATCGAGAGGGTTCCGAGTCAGCTTGGAAGATACGAGTTCATCAAGATCCGCTATGAGAATGGGGAGGTCAGGCCGATACACAAGAAGGGAAGCGGAATCATAAGTTCCCTTGTTGAGAGCAACGGATACTTGGAGATACCTGAAGACAGCGAAGGTTACCTCGAGGGGGAAGAGGTCTGGGTGACCCTCTACTGAATTATCCTTTCCATTAGGGCCGTAAAGCTCTTCGTTTTGACTATCCCCTGAAGCTCCTTGGGAAGGTCAAGCTGGGGTTCGTCGTCTTTCTCTTTCATCTTTCTGAGAAGGAGAAGCTTTTCCTCCGGTGCATTCATGAGATCTTTAATCGGCGTTTCTGCAACCCATGGGAGCAACTCCCTCACGTCCTTAACATCCCGGCTATCATATGCCATGCAGGTCATCGCAGTACGTTTAACGCTACAGATGTTAATAACGTTTTCTCTTCATATTTGGCACACTATAACAAAGAGTAACACAAACGTGGAAAGTAATGATATGGCCCATCCGTAACCCCCGCTCTCATTGGAGCCTGACGGCAGAACTCGAGCGGGTTAACCCGGACGGGCCTTCTGTGCCCGGCCTGGGTTTCCCGCGGCCATCGTGCTCCGTAACGCGGAAGGCCCTCCCGCGGGGACCTCGCTGTAAGGTCGGGCTGTAGCCCCCGCATCGCCCCCCGGTTCATTCTCCCCGGGGTCCTCGCGCAGGGGCAGTAGTAGTTGAAGGGGAGGAGTATATAAAACTGCTCACTCCATGAGCTTGACGAGCTGTGCGTACTTGGTTTCCTCAAAGCTGTCCCTGTCAATCACGACAATCAGGCTGCCCCTACTGACGAGGGTAAAATCACGGAGCTTTGAGAGGAACTTTAGGAGTGAACTCCAGCTGTTGTAGACCATGAGGTACTCAATGCAGTCCATAACCATAACGCCTCCACCACCAGCCTTCTTGAAGCCCTCGGAGTACTGGAACGCAAGCTCCGTCATCTTGGCCAAGTTAGTAGGTGGGATAACCTTATCGCTGGAGTTCTTGAACGGCACTGCCGTCACAAAGTATGCCTGCCATGCCTTCGGAACATCCGAGAGGTCGCGGAGGAACGCTAGGGCCGGAAAATTCGAGAGTTGCCCTTTGAGATCTTTATATTCATCCACGTCGATCAGCAAAACTCCCCTCTTGAGGTCGAGTTTATGCGGAACCGTCCCCACTGGGACGTTGAACCTCTCTGTTGATGTGAGTTTAAAGAGCGCCCAGACCATCGCCACTATGAGCGATGCTGAGAACATGAAGCCAATGGGGAGGTACCATTTATGGTAGCCAAAAATGGCGGCGGGGATGAGGTGGATTCCGAAGAGTATGATGCTTCCGTAAAGGTATGTCATGATTCTCGGATAAATCTCCTTGAGCGGGCGGAGGAGGAAGCCACCCACTATAACGAAGGCGCTGGCGATTCCAAGGGCGGCGGCCCCACCAACGGTCCAGACAGCATCGCCAGTGTAGAGATAAATGAGAAGGAGGTAGGCCATCAGTGCGGGAGGAATCAGCGAGAAGTAGTATGCAGTCTGGTTGAGTATCGAAATGCCCTCTTCATCCAGGAACCTCACGGCACCGTAGAATATCAGGGCCGAGAAAATCGTTATGGAGATGTAGCCGAGGTAGTTCATGGGAACATTGGGCGATGCGGAGAGGGCTATTGCGATGGCATCAAACAGCCACGCAAGGGAGAATGAAAGCGCTGATACGCGTCTGTTCTTAAAGTATACCCTCAGCATCCACACGAAGGCCGTGATATCCCCCAAGCAGTACAATGGAAAACTCAACACCCACCAGAGCACTAACACCGTCCATTCCCGCATCAAACCTCCCTGTTAGGATCCGAAAATCCATCCCATTCAAAAGGCTCTCCCGGCTTCGCCCGGATTGATGTCTCGTTCTCCACCTTGACCACAAAAACCTCTGGCCGGGCTATGACGAAGGCGGAGCGTCCCCGTTCACCATAATCAACAACCCGCCATCTGTCTTCCTCCCTCTTAACCGGAAAGACCAACGTGAAAGGGTAGTTTGGATAGTATGTAAAGTGCCCCCTCTTCTGCACCCCTACCAGATCCCCAAATAGGTAGTAGCCGTAAAAGGGTATAAACGTTGTCCTAGAAAAGTTCTCCTCAAAATATCCCACAAAGCTTTTGTCTATTCCAACACCGCTGATCATCGCGGTCTCAATCCCCTCCGCGTAGGGTTCGAAGAGAGACATAAGCGGTGGGGCCGTGCGGACGGTGTTTACGGAGGTGTCGGTCTTCATAACGCGTTCTGTGTATTTGACCAGGGGGTCCAGGAGCCTCAGGGTGGCTTCGAGGCCCTGTTCCCTTAGAACCCTCTTGAGGCCGTCCGTTTCCATGCCTATGAAGTAGAGCGTTCCACCGTATCTCCACACCAGCTCGCTCACCTCATCCTGATACCAGCCGTAGGGACCGTGGGCAATCGCCCTCATTCTATGTCCTTCACCGTACACTCCGGAGAGGCCGTAGATTTCATCCAGGGCGGCGTAAAGGTAGGCGTTCAGCGCCTTCAGGTATTGGGCATCCCAGTGGCCGATCGCCCTCTCCCTTGTCGTTCCAGAGGATTGATAAAAGCGCACCCTCCCGGTGTACCCTTCCGGCAGGAACCGGAGCCAGTTTGCCCTTAGGTAATCTTCCTCAACCGCAAACCCACCGTTCAGCAGGTTCTCCATGATTCGAGCGGGGGGACCATGGAAAACCTTATCCACGTCCGGATTCAAGGTATTCCTGACATCTCTCCAGTGGGGGGTGAATTTGGAGTGATATTCAAAGACCTCCCTTAGGTATTCCCCAACCGTGCCTTTGCTGACCCTTAGAGGTCTCTCCATAATCTGGGATAGAATGTTTTCATAGTTCATAGGGAATCTGTACGTGGCAGAGGTATAAAAGTATTTTTGAATTCGTCCATCGTTCTCACCCGGACTCCCCTCGAAAATGTTAAAACTATCTACGTTAACTCATGTTGAGGGTTTATCTATGTCAATCATAGAGGGGAAACTGGACGATGGAATAAAGGGATACCTCGAGTACACAGTTAAGAAGGCCGTTGAAACCACCCCGTTTTGGAGGAAGAAGTTTGAAGATATGGATCCCGCAGAGGTAACCCCCGAGCTGCTCGCAAGGCTAACGGAGAGGGTCAACATACAGCCGCACGACCTATACTCGACGGGGATGATATGGCCGGACTACATCAGGGAACCCAAACTCTTCTACACCGTTATGAGAACGAGTGGAACTACCGGAAGACCCAAGAGGGTCCCCTACACCCAAGACGACCGCATCAGAACTGGAAGGCAGCTTGAGCCGTGGATAAGAGGGTACATGGATAAGGGCGAGAGGATTGCCTCTTTCTTCCCACCGCTTCCTTCATCATCGGGGATGTTTGCCTACGGGGGATTTGAGACTGTCAACGCCAAGACTGCCTACTACCAGGTGCCCATCCGGTACCTCCTTGACAGAAACGCTCTCCTACGCGAGTTCGAGGACATAAAGCCGACCTCAATCTTCTGCCTTACGGCTACAGCCTACAACCTCGGCCTCAACCTACCGGAGTCGATAAAGAACGACATCCAGACGATAGTCGTCGGCGGTGAGACACTAACACCGGAGCTTGCGAAGGCAACCCTCGAACTCTTCCCGAACGCGGTCATCATCGACAACTTTGGCTCGACGGAGGACGATGTAACCGGCTACCGCGTGATAACAGAGAAGAAAAGCTCACCTTTCACTTTCACGGAGTCCGTAGTGATTCTCAAAGATGATGGGGACGGCTACGATCAGTACAAGCGGATATACATCACGAAGGTGATGCGCGAGGGAGAGCTGACAGGCCTTCATCTCTTCAACTACGACATCGGAGACCTCGCGAGGGTTGAGAATGGTAAGGTCAAGAATATAATCCGCGTCAAGGATGTGATAAGCCTCGCCGGGGCAAAGCTCCACATAGACCAGATCATGGGGGTAGTCTACGACCACCCCGAGCTTCTCGACTTTGTGATAATCTACCACCCACTCTCTCCGGAGAATCCCAAACCAAAAGCTGTAATCCGCGTCGCCTACGGGGAGGAAAAACCTGCCGGAATAGAGGATGAGGTGAGGGAACTTATATACGATGCCAACAACCCGATCCGCTACGAGGTCGAGGAATCCAGGCAGGCGGAGCTTGTGATAGAGGCCGTCCCTCTCGAGAAGCTCCGCGCGGACCTCCCTAAGAGGCTCGGCAAGACGAAGAGGATATACATAGCCGGCAAAGACATTTAAAAGCTCCATAAACCCCTTTTCGTTTATTCCTTACTAACTTCATTGTCACAATGCCGAAAAATTATTTAAGACAATTCTCAAATCTCCAGCGGTGGTGCTGATGGACGGAAAAATTATTCATGATGGGATTCACGGGAGTATGAAGCTAACCGGCCTCATCCTCGACCTCGTCAAAACACCCGAGTTCCAAAGGCTCAGGAATATACGACAGCTCGGCCTGGCGTATCTCGTCTACCCCGGCGCGAACCACAGCCGCTTTGAGCACTCCCTTGGCGCGTGGAACATCGCCAAGAGGCTCTCCCAGGAGGTTGGTCTCAGTGAGGACGAGAACATGCTCCTCCAGGTGGGGGCGCTCCTCCACGACATCGGCCACGGGCCGTTCAGTCACACCTTCGAGAGCATATACAAGCATTATGTCAAGGAGCACGATCACATGCGCCTTGGACAGGATATCATACTCGGAAGGACGAACATAACCGAGAGCGAGAACGGCGGCAGGATTCCAGAGATAATCGAGGGCTACGGCTATGACTTCACGCCGGAGGATGTGGCAAACCTCATCCTCGGGAAGGCAAAAAAGACCTACCTCGGCCAGATGCTCCACGGGGATGTGGATGTAGACCAGCTCGACTACCTGATACGGGACGCCCACTACACGGGAGTCGCCCACGGCATAATCGACCTTGAGAGGCTTTTAAAGGTGCTCCGAATCCACAATGGGGAGTTAGTGGTCGATGAGAAGGGCATTGAAGCCGTTGAGGGGATGATGGTGGCGCGCTCTCTGATGTACTCGCGCGTCTACTTCCACCACACGGTTAAGATAGCGGAAGGGATGCTGACGAGGGCTCTGGAATTCGCCCTCGAAGAGGGTCACCTCTGGGACTTCTGGAGGATGATAGACTGCCGTGTGTTGGTTGAGCTTGAGGACCTTGAGGGTCTCCCGGCGGAGATGGTCAGGCGTGTGAAGTACCGCGAACTCTACAAGGCGGCCGTTCTGGCGAGCGCCAACGAGCTGAGCACGGAGGAGAAGAGGGAGCTTTTGACGGCCTACCGGAACGTTAAGAGAAGACAGGAGATAGAGCGCGCCTTAGCCGATGCAGTTGAAGCCAGTGAGGGGGAGGTCATCCTCGAGTTCAGCATAGCAGATCTAATGCTCAGTGAGCCAAGGCTTAAATCGGCTGAGATAAATGTTCTCCTAGAGAACGGCAAGATTCAACCGCTCACAAAGGTCACTCCACTGACCAACGCCCTCAAGAGGCGCCAAACCCCGCGCTGGGCGGTGCTGATAGCTTCACCTGCTGAATATGCTCCAAAGCTCAAGGAAGTCTGGAAGAAGGTGATGTTCTCTTAGGTGTATCCAGAAGTCAACCGAAGAGCTGTCTTTTTATCTCTCTTTTCAGTTCTTCTATAAGGTCTATTAGCTCGTCGGCGTCCCTTACCTCTTCAAGGCTCTCCTTTGGGATGAGCGGCACCTCACTGACAACCTCCTTCCTTGTCCTCTCAAGTATAAAGACTCCATCGGAGTTTATTATCCTCCCCACTTCAGCCACCATCTCTGCCCTCTTCACCGTGGAGCGGGTCTTGCGCTCGTCTATGCCGGTTAGAATTCTAAACTCATCCTCCTTTGAAACGGCGTTGAACGGTGCTTTATTCACCTTAACGACACCGAGACCAAGCCTCTTCAGTCGGTCGAGGATTTCCTTCTCAAGGGGCGTCTCAGGGTTGACGTTGAGGTTGGCCTCCACCAGGGAGTGGAGAACGTCAATAGGCTCAGCCAACGGCTCATCGAAGAGTTCCTCAAGCCTTACCGCGACCTCTAGGGAAACCGCCTGCTCACCACGTTCATAGTTTATCAAGCTCTTCCGTGAGACCCCTAGTAACTGGGCCAGCTCGTTTATCGAATAACCCCTCTCCTCACGGAGGCGTCTTAGGAGTTGGCCGTTAACCCTCACATAGAAGCCACCGCGCTCGGCGAAGATGGCCGGCAGTTCGTTCTCGGCGAGGATGTCGTAGAGTGTTTCAGGCCTCAACGCGTAGATCCCAAAGCGCTCGTAAACCACACCCTCCTCAAGCCCCGCGTTTTTCGTTTTCACACCAACTATGATGGGAGAAGCGTTGAAAAACTGGGCAAGGCGTTTTAAATCCTCGGCTTGATCTTCGGTTACGGTGTCGATGTTGGTGGCAACTTTAATGAACAGCAGCATGAATAACCTGCTCGCAACTAAGTCAAAGCACGAGCCACGGAACTCCATCCGCGCGGTTTTGTAGCCAGTACCCTTCAGCACGGCCTCGACGGTTTTTATAAGCCTCTCCCTGTCCATCATTTTTAAATATGCAAACGGCTTAATAAACTTAAGGTGTTGGAATGAGGCCAATAGTTCTCAAGGGCAAGCTGGTTTCGCTTGGTGTTCCACTCAGGGACGACCTTCACAAGGCGTGGCTCTGGTACAACGACCGTGACGTGAGGAGATACCTGTTAGAACCCGCCGAGGTCTTCTTCTACGAGGACGAGCTTGAGTGGTACGAGACCCTGCGCAAGGAGAAAAAGCATGAAAAGGTTTTCGCCATTGTGGAGAACTCATCCCGATCGCTCGTTGGCTTCATTGGGCTTTACAGGATAGAACAGGGGGACGGTCATGCGGAGCTCGGCTATTTCCTTGCTAGAGAGTACTGGGGCTACGGCTACGCAAGTGAGGCGGTGAAAATGGTTCTTCAGTACGCCTTTGAGTGGCTCAATCTCAGGAAGGTCTACGCCAGGGTTTACGCCCCTAACAAGGCCTCCCAGCGAGTTCTCGAGAAGAACGGCTTCGAACTCGCGGGGAGATTGAGAAAACACCACTACATACCGGAAGAAGGCTTCGTTGATGAGCTGATCTTTGAGAGGTTCAGGGCGGTTGATTTTTAAACCCCTTCCCTTTTCTCCAAACATGTTCATCCACATCGGAATCGATGACACCGACTCACCCAACGGCATGTGTACCACTTACCTAGGGGCACTTCTCTACCGCGAGCTTTCACGGATCGCAGAGCCTCTCGACCTGCCGAGGTTAATAAGGCTCAACCCAAACATTCCTTACAAAACACGCGGCAACGGCGCAGTAGCGATGAGCTTCGGGGCGGATGAAACGGTGATCCCCCAAATTAAGGACACCGTCCTCTTCTACGTGAGCCAGCTTGCTGACTTAGAGCACGAGAACACCAACCCGGGAGTGGTTTTCCTCGAGGGAAAGATCCCGAATGAGCTGAGGGAGTTCTCACTGAAGGCTTTGGGGGAGCACGTTACGATTAGGGAAGCGGAGAGAACCGCTAGGGAGGTCGGGGCCGAGTACTTCAAGTTCAAGCTTGGCCGCGGGATTATCGGTTCCCTCGCGGCCATCGGCTACCCCCTGGAGAGGTTCACCTACGAGCTTCTGGCTTATCGCGAGCCTGAGAACTGGGGGACGCCGAGAAGGGTTAAAGAAGAGAGCGTCTTTCTGGCGGATAAATGGACTTATCCATTCAGCCACGACAACGTTGACCCTCACAAGCGAATCGTTCTCATAACACCGCACGGCAAAGACCCCGTTCTCGCTGGAATAAGGGGGATTGACCACGGCAGGGTTCTCCAAGTCTTTGAGCGCGTTGAGTTCGAAGAGCCGGTCGCGTTCTACCAGCTCTACAAGACCAACCAGAACACCGACGATCACCTTACTCCAAAGAAAATTGGCGAGCTGAGGCTCTACGACAGCGCGGTAGTGAGGGGAAAGGTTGCCGGCCCTTATTGGGAGCACGGAAGGCATGTCTTCTTCGAGCTGGAGGACGAGACGGGGCGGATTCGCGTTGCAGCCTTTGAGCCGACCAAGAAGTTCCGCAACTATGTGAGAAAACTCCTGCCAGGGGATGAGATCATAGCGGCCGGTGGTGTCAAGGAGCACGGGGGTGTCCTCACGCTCAACCTGGAGAAGTTCTATCCGGTTAAGCTCGTCCCGAAGGTTGAATATCGGAAGCCGAAGTGCCCGAAGTGTGGAGGAACGATGAAGAGCAAGGGCGACTACCTCAAGTGCAAGCGCTGTGGCTACAAGATGCCGAGGAAGCTGGTTCCGGTCAAGGTGCCTCGTGACTTGGAGAAGAAAATCTACGAGGTCCCGCCAGACGCGAGGAAGCACCTGTCGAGGCCGCTTGTTCTACCGGGCGGGGAGGAGAAGATTTTAGAGCTTTTGTGATTGTCAGACTTTAGCTTTCCGAGTAACTTTTACCGGGTTAAGAAACTCTGGAAAGATATGGAGCACCGTGCGAAGGAGAATCAGTTCAAGAGCATAAGGGAGAAAGTAAAGCTCAAGAGGCATGTGTGCCCGTGAGAAGGCAGAGGTGCTTAGAGAAGCTTGAGAAGTTCGAGGAGGAGTACGAAAAGGACACGAGATAGAGGACGATGTCACGCTAGGGCACTCCTGTATCCGTTCCAGGTATGCGTGGATGTTACCCTAGACATCGTGGCAATGCTGACGAAAGACCTAGGCATAACGGTCGAGGACGACTACACGAACATAGGCAGGCTTAGGGAGAAAGACGTTCTCAGCAAGGGTGAGGTATCCCTTCTAAGAGTTTACAACGGCCTGAGAAATACAATAGTCCACAAGTACGAGAGGCTCGACCTGCACTCGGTCAAAGGGGGCCTAGATAGAATAAAACGAAAAAAGGTTATTTCATCACATTCCAAACCATCAGTGGGAAGACGAGCGTGGCATCTGCCCATATCTCCACGTAGTCCGCCTTGGCTCTTATCTTTCCCCAGCTTATCCCTTCGCTCGGAGGAGCACCGCTCAGTGAGCCGTCCCAGGGAATAGCGGTGGTAACGTAAATCGCGTAATCTGTGCCGCCGCGGAAGAGGTTGGCGTTGATTATCGCGTGCTTTGGAAGTGAGCCACCTAAGATTATTGATGCGGTCTCTTTGGCGGTAACCGCTAAGTTGTTGAGCTTCACTATGTCGTTGGCGATGTCTATGATAAGTTCTCTGTCTCTCCTCTCTTCCTTGAAGAAGTAGAGCATATCCCCAATGGAGCCGTCTGTTATAGCCGGGCAGAATATTGGCACGTTCCTCTTGTAGGCCCAGTAGATTATGCTCCGCTCCTTCTCCCTCCCAAGTTTCTCGTCCAGGTAACGGCCCATCTCATGGATGAACTCGCTGGCCGTGAGCGGCTTTTTGTGCTCCTTTTCCATCTCAAGAACCCGCTCGAAGAAGGGTATCATGTACTTCTCGAACTCGATGTAACGGTCGTTGGGCACGAAGATGTTGCCTATCCTGTTGATGCCCTTCTCGCGCATCTCGACGTCATTCACCTTCCAGTCACCGAGGATGAAGGGCTTGAGGGCTTTTATGAAGTCCTCCTCGATGCCTCCAGCCGTCGTTACTATGACGTCAACTTTACTCTCCTTCACGAGCCATGCGATCAGCTCGCGCAGGCCGGAGGAGATTATGTTCGAGGTGTATCCAAGGAAGACACGGACTTCTTTTCCATCTGCACGCTTCTTCTCGATCTTCCTCCAAATGTCGATGGCCCTTCCGAGGTGGGTCGCCTGGAAACCTATACGCTCGTAATAATCCAAAACCTCTTCAAGGCTGGAAACTTCGTCAAGCCAAGGGCCCTCTATAGGGGTCCCTTCAACCCCCTCACTCTCCTTAAGGACGATGTCTTTTGGCTCGGTCATGGGTGAAGATTGGAGAAGGGCAATTATAAACTTGTGCCCTACAAGAAGAACAGAGAATAAAAAGGTCAGACATCAAATCTCGTGCACCTTAGTTTCAATAACCTCCTCAACGTTGCCCTTCATGACCTTGCTAATAAGGCAGTAACTGTGGGTGAGATCGACGAGCCTCCCTGCCTTGGCCGCTTCCTCCTTGGGGAGCGAAAGCTCGATCGTGATTAGCATCTTCTCAAACTTAAAGCCCCCATCGCTGTCCCTGGCAAGGAGGGGCTTCACCGTAACCCTTATGCTCTTTGGATGCACTCTGAGCCTTTCACTTATACTGGTCATGGTGGTTATGAAGCACGCGGCCAACGCAGCGGGGAGCAACTGCTCGGGCCAGGTCACGTTTTCTGGCGCCCCCATCGGCGGGACTGAGAGAGGGTTGTCAACCTCGATCTCCCTTTTACCTATCGTCGTCTTCGTCCTTCCATCGCCAATCCACTCGGAAGTGGCTGAGAGGAGTTCAGCCGCAACCTGAAAGTCTATTTGCTTCATAGTATCACCCGCGGTCATTTCTTTTCGATAATCATTATAACACAGAGAATAAAAACTTAACCTTCTTTTGGGCATCGTATACGTGTGTTTTAGGGCATCGTCTCACACTCTAACACTTTTCACCCATGACTGAACCCGTCAGCCTGGCCGTAACCGGAACCGAAAGGACTTTTCCTGGAGCTTTTTTCAGGAGCCACTCCTCTATCTCCCTGGCCCTCGCCCTACCCTCCCTCATCGCCGTTCCGATGTTCCGCGGTGCAACCACATCGCCGGCAAAGAAAATCCCAGCTCCCTTCAGAATTCCCTCGTTGGCACAGACAACCTCCCTGATCGGATTCGTAGGGAGCTGGCCGATGGCGTAGGCAACGACGTCTGCATCCATTACAAACCGCTCGTCGGTGGTTACGACGCTTCCCTCCTCTATTCTCGTCTTCGCGAACTTGACGCCTTGGATCCTTTCAGCCCCTAACACCCTCACCGGGGAAGCCATCTCGATGAACTCGACACCCTCGGCAATCAGCTTTTTAATCTCAGCCTTCGCGTAGCTGTGCTCAAGGGAGCGGCGGTAGACCATTGTTATCTTCTCAGCCCCGAGGAGTCCCGCTTCAATGGCGACGTCAACCGCAGTGTAGCCGGCTCCGATTACCACGACGTGCTTCCCCTTGAGGTCCGGAATCCTCTCCCAAGGGTAGTAACCTATCCTCGCCATTTTTATGTGGTGTAAGAGCGTTAGGGCATCGTAGACACCTGGCAGTTCTGCATCGGGTATTTTCAGCTTCCTTGGCCTCCACGCTCCTGTCGTTATGAGGAGTGCATCGAACTCTCCCAAAAGCCTCTCAAGTGAGACGAAGTGCTCTACCCACTCATCGCCGAGTTCCCTCAGTGAGTCATAGACGACCTTCGTCCTGAAGTGGAAGTGAACGCCGAGCCTTTCAAGGTCCCTCACTCCTTCCCTAACGGAACTTATTGGTATCCTAGCCTCTGGGATGGCAAAGGCGACCATCCCACCCCCTTCTGGCATTTTCTCGTAAACATGAACCTCGTATCTCCGGCAGGCGAGGTAACCAGCGGCGGTGAGGCCGGCAGGTCCAGCACCGATAACCGCTATCCTGAAAGGCTTCGGTTTGGACTTTTTTCTACAGATGTAGAACCTCACCCAATCCCCCCCAAATTTTTCAAAAAATCTGTTTAGAACCGAATGTTATTCGTCTTAAGAGGCTTTCGATGGAAAAGCTGTCAAGATGACGGATTAGGTTACCCTAATCCAGGCAGTAATTGTAGAAACGCCAACCGCAAGGTTATTAGGTTGTGAGGGGTAGGGGATGGCATGAGCGTTAGAATCGACCTTAACGGCCTTGGGGTTATCATCACAGCATCCTCAAGAGGAATAGGTTTCAACGTCGCAAGGGAGCTTTTGAGAAGAAACGCAAGGGTTGTTATAAGCTCCCATAATCCCGATAATCTCAAAAAGGCCAGAGAAGAGCTGTCTGAATTCGGGGAGGTTCACGCGGTTCCGGCGAACCTGTTCAGACAGGAGGATATTGAGAAGCTCGTCAAAGTGGCCTGGGAACTCCTAGACGGTGTCAACGCCCTCGTCTGGAACGCTCCTAACGTGCCCTGCGAGCCCTGTCTCCTCCACGAGGCGGGCTACCTTAACTGGATTGAAGCCTCCGCCCTTCACACTGTTGCTCCAGGCTATCTAACGACGCTCCTCGTCCAGACGTGGCTTGAGAAGAAGATGACGGGCAGGTTCGTCTACCTCAACTCGATCTCAATAAAGGAACCGATGCCCCCCCTTGTCTTGGCAGACATTACAAGGGCTGGGCTGGTTCAGCTGGCGAAGAGCGTCTCAAGAACCTATGGGAAGCATGGGATAAGGGCATACTCGGTTCTCCTCGGTAGCTTTGACACGCCGGGCGCGAGAGAGAACCTAATGGCGGTTGCAGAAGAGAGGGGAGAACCCTTCGCGGATACCTGGGAGAGGGAAGTGCTTTCCAGAACGCCGCTCCACAGGACCGGGAGATGGAGCGAACTCGGCTCGCTCGTGGCCTTCCTCCTCAGCGACGAGGCAGAGTACATGCTCGGCTCAACCGTGGTTATCGACGGGGCGATGACGAGGGGTATTTTCCTTTGAATATTCAGGAAAATCCAACTCAAAAACAGAGGAGGAAACTTCAGAAATAAATCCCCATTTCCTCCGCGATCTTCCTGAGGTGCTCTATCCTGGCTTCAGTCGGTGGGTGGGTGGAAAACAGGTTAGCTATGCTCACGCCCCGGAAGGGGTTAATGATGAACATATGGGCCGTTGCAGGGTTTCCCTCCTGGAGGGGCCTGTAGCGAACCGCCCCCTCAATCTTCATCAGCGCGCTTGCGAGTGCCTGAGGTTTGCCGCTTATCTTTGCTCCACCCTCATCCGCTAAGAACTCCCTGGAGCGACTTACGGCCGCTTGGATGAGCATCGCTGCGATTGGAGCGAGGATTGCTATCATAACCGCCACTATGACGTTGTCCCCGTCCCTGTCGTCACCGAAGCCATCGAATATTGCCATCCATCTGGCCCAGTAAGCGAGTTGAATTATCGCACCGGCCATCGCTGCCGCGAAGGTTCCTATGAGCATGTCCCTGTGTTTGATATGCGTCAGCTCATGTCCCAAAACTCCCTCAAGCTCATCCCTGTTTAGGAGCTTCAGCAGGCCCGTGGTTACAGCGACGACCGCGTGCTTGGGGTCTCTACCTGTGGCAAAAGCGTTTGGGGTTTCCGTTGGGACTATGGCCACTCTTGGGGTTGGAAGGCCGGCCCTCTCGGCCAGGTCCCTCACAATAGCATAGAGTTCCGGAGCCTCATGTTCATCGACTATTCTAGCGTTGTACCAGCTCAGCACAATCCTGTCGCTGTACCAGTAGGTGATGAAGTTGAAGGCTAACGAGAATAGGAACATCATAAACGCCCAGTTTGGCCCGCCAAAGAGGTAGCCTATGCCCATGAGAAGGCCAGTCAATAAGGCCATCAGCAGGCCGGTTCTAAGCCACATCGCCATACCCATCCTCTCACCTCCAAGATTAAACTAACAAAAGGATATAAAAAGTTTCCCTTAAAGGGATCTGGACATGCATTCCCCAACCTTCCGGAGGAACTCTCCCCTCGAGAGGCATCCCTCACCGCGCTTGAGCCTCACCGCTGCCATCTTGTAATTGCCCTTTCCGAAGAAGCGGCAGACATTTTCAGGCTCGTCGATAAGCCTTGCGACCGCTAAAACATCCTTTCCGTGCTCGACGTAGTCTATCACCGTGTCTTGGAAGCCGGTGAAGGTTATGACGCATTTCCTTGAGGGGTTCAATGGCTCAAGGTCCTCATCTATTGGAGGAAGCTCCTTGACGACGCAGGATTCAGGGTAGTTTCCCGACTTTATCTCCTTGATGAGTTCTGGAGGCTCACCTGTCCGCTTGAAATGCTCAATCTCTCCCTTTGGGACGTTTATAGATCTACCAGAGTAGCAGAGCGTTCTCTCGTCGTGATACATAACGTAGGTTCCGCCCTTTAGGAAGAGGAACGCTATCCTCTCGCGCGGGAGGTCAAAGAGGTACCCCGCCGGACTCTCCTTCACCTGATACATTCTACCACCCTGATAAAAATTTCAAAAAAGGCTTATAAAAATCGCTGGTCAGAAAAGGGGATAAAGGGCATCACATGCCCATGTTCATGCCGCCCATTCCACCCATTCCGCCGGGCATTCCTCCGCCTTGGCCGCCTTCTGACTTGCTGGCCTTCGCCGCTATGACGTCGTCGATGCGGAGGATCATTATTGCCGCCTCACTCGCGCTCTTGATGGCCTGCTTCGTAACCCTTGCGGGAGCTATGATGCCCCTCTCGAGCATGTCAGCAGGCTCACCGGCAAAGACATCGATGCCTATTCCAACACCCTTGTTCTTGTGCTCGCTGATGACCTTGACGAGGACGTCGACGGTGTCAAGGCCGGCGTTCTCTGCCAGGGTCTTCGGGATTATCCTGAGGGCCTCTGCGAAGTTCTCTATAGCAAGGGCCTCCTTACCGCCAACCTGCTTGGCGTACTCGTCGAGCTTAATGCTAAGCTCAATCTCAGGAGCACCACCGGCCGGGAGAACCGCGCCGTCCTCCATGACGTCCTTGACGACCTTGAGAGCGTCCTCCAAAGCACGCTCGACCTCATCAACAACGTGCTCGGTTCCACCGCGGATGAGTATGGTGACCGCCTTCGGGTTCCTGCAGCCCTCAACGAAAATCATGTTCTCTCCAGCAACCTTCCTCTGCTCGACAAGCTCAGCCTCACCGAGGTCATCACTGGTGAGGTCCTTAACGTTGGTGACGACCTTGGCGCCGGTGGCCTTGGCGAGCTTCTCCATGTCACTCTTCTTAACGCGTCTAACGGCGAGGATGCCCTTCTTGGCGAGGTAGTGCTGTGCCAGGTCGTCAATACCCTTCTGGACGAAGACGACGTTAGCACCGGTCTCGGCTATTTTGTCAACCATCTCGCGGAGCATCTTCTCCTCCTGGTCAAGGAAGCTCATGAGCTGGTCCGGGCTTGTGATGTTGATCTTGGCGTCTGTCTCGGTCTTCTTAACCTCGAGTGCCTCATTGATGAGCGCTATCTTAGCGCTCTCAACCCTGCCCGGCATCCTGGGGTGAACGCGCTCCTTGTCGATGACAACGCCGCGGATGAGTTCGCTTTCCTCGACGCTCTCACCGGCCTTCTTCTCGATCTTGATGTTGTCGATGTCTACGGTGTAACCTTCCTCGGTCCTCTCGGCAACCTGCCTGACGGCCTCGACGGCGAGCTTCGCAAAGATATCTTTGTGGCTCTCAGCGTTCTTGCCAGTCATCGAGGTCATGGCTATTCTCATAAGGGTTTCATCATCCTCAGGGTCGACCTTTATGGCCATCTGGTCGAGTATTTCTTGGGTTTTTTCGGCGGCCATGGTGTAACCCTTGACGATGATGCTCGGGTGAATGTTCTGGTCGAGTAACTCCTCAGCCTTCCTCAAAAGCTCGCCAGCGATAACAACCGCAGTAGTAGTACCATCACCAGCCTCCTTATCCTGAGTCTTAGCAACCTCAACCATCATCTTAGCGGCCGGGTGCTGGAGGTCAATCTTGTCGAGGATGGTGGCGCCATCGTTGGTGACAGTTACATCGCCGAGGCTGTCGACGAGCATTTTGTCCATTCCTTTTGGTCCGAGGGTGGTCCTCACGGTCTCGGCTATTATCCTGGCTGCGAGAATGTTCAGTCTCTGAGCGTCCTTTCCAACGTACCTCTGGGTCCCCTCCGGCAGAATAACAACCGGTTGTCCACTCAACTGAGCCATTCCACATTCCTCCTGTCAACTCTTTTTTGCAGGAACACTTCGTCAGCACTCTATATAAGTTTTTTGTTCAAAAATTTCAAGATTTAGGATAAAATTTGTTTAAAATACAAAAAGATTCAATAAGATGGAAGAAAAGGCTAAAACCTGAAAGTGAATTAAACCATAGACTTGAATGTTGCCAGAGGTACTGTGCAAGCGATGTGGGGTGATAGGGTGAAGCTGATAAAGCAGGGCGCCGAGGCCAAGATTTACTTGGCAGAGTTTGAGGAGTTTTTTGGGGTAACCCTCCTGCCTGGCGAGCGGGTCATCGTGAAGCACAGGATTCCAAAGCGCTACAGGATAGAGGAGATAGATGTTAAGCTGAGAAAAGAGCGCACCATCAGGGAGGCGAGGATTCTACATAGGGCCAAGAAGTTCGGCGTCAACTGCCCCCACGTCTACGAAGTTGACATAAAGGATATGAAGATCGCCATGGAGTTCATAAACGGCTTCCGGTTGAAGGAGCACCTTGAGGGAATTCCAATTGAAGAGCGGCTGAAGATATGCAGGGAGATCGGGAGGCAGGTGGCGAGACTTCACGGGGCGGGCATAGTCCACGGGGATTTGACAACCTCAAACATGATACTCAAGGAGGGCAAAGTTTACCTCATCGACTTTGGATTGGCCGACTTCGACTCAACCCTCGAGGCAAGGGGAGTTGACCTCCACCTCCTGCAGAGGGCGATGGAGAGCACCCATTACACCTGGGCCGAGAAGGGCTTCAACGCCGTTTTGGATGGTTACGGGGAAAGCCTGGATGAAGAAGCAAGGAGGGAAATTGAGGAAAAACTGGAAGAAATAGAGAGTCGCGGCAGGTACAGGGAAAGGAGCTGGGTGGGTTAACCCCACGGTAGCGCTCATTCCTCCTTGAATGCTCTCAGCACCCTCTCAAAAATCTCCCTCTCTTTTCCGCGCTTCTTCCTGGCGAGCCTTTCCACGATAAGCTCGGGCGTGCTCTTTCCGATCCTCCCGAACTTTGGCTGTCTATCAACTATGAGGTTCAAGTCCTCGTTCAGGCCCTTCGCCTCTATTCCATCGACCCGCGCAAACGGGAGCTCCTTTCTCAGATCCTCCCCGAGATGGGAAACTATGACAACGTTGAAACCCTTCTCGTGAGCCACTTTCAGGAGTTCCCCGATTATCTTGACGGCCGCACCGGGTTCGGTTATCGCCTCGAACTCGTCTATGAGTATCAGCTTCCTCCTGGAGCCTTTGAGCGCCCTGACGAACGAGCGCATGGCGGTTTCAAAGGCGCCGGCGCCGTAGGCACTCCTCTTTCTCCTGAAGAAGAAAAGTTCGTCCAATGACCCTACCCATGCCCTTTCAGCCGGAACCGGGAAGCCCATGTGGGCCAGCAGTGAGATGTATGCGGTAAGCTCGAGCAGGGTCGTCTTTCCTCCGCTGTTGGCGCCGGTGAGGATTACAACGTTCTCACCTCGGAGGTTTTCAGAACCCGGGACTTCAAAGCCCTCCGGAACCGGACCAACGACGTAGCTCACGGGTTGGGGATTATCGATGAAGGGATGTCTCCCGTTGATGAAAGCCACTCCCCACCCATCAATCTCCGGAAACGTAAAACCTTCAGTGAAGCCCTTTACCGCCAGGAGGAAGTCGAGTTCATAAACTCCCAACAGCTCCTCCCTGAGCTTTGGAAGGAGTGGCATAATACTCTCCAGGATTTCCCTGCTCTTAAGGTAGAGCTCCACCGCAAGCTCGCGCTCCAAGACCTCTCTCAGCTCTTCAATCCTCCCGGGTGGGGCCCTGACCGGGAAAAGCTCCTCCCTGGGGAATAGCTCCACCGAAACGCCGAGTCTTGTTGAGAGGTCTTTCTCGGTCCGGGTTATCATGCCAAGTATCTCGTCCTCGACCTTTCCGAAGTGGCGGAAGATGGCTTCGTAGTTTCCCTCCCTGAGTTCCCCGAGAAATTCAACCAGCTCCCTACCACTCAGCGTCAGGCTAAAGTTCTCCAGCTTCTTGGATACATTCTCATTCAGCTCACGCTCCGCTTCGGCAACGGTCTCCTCGAGGGACTCGAGAACCAACCGCTTTTGCATAACTTCCTCCAGCTCTTCAAGTGCATTGAGTATCTCCCTCGCAACGCTTTTTATACCGGTTAGCTCCCCAATCGCTGAGAGCGCCTCAAGTGTATCCCGATTCTCCCAGAGGGGCATCACGTAAAGCTCGGGAGCAATCTGCGAGGGGGCAAGCTCGACGTCGATTCCGTAGCTGACCGTGCTCAGAACGAGGGTGTAGCCTTCCGCATCCTCAGGCGACGTCGAGACGGGGCATAGGCCCAGTTTCTCCGCTTCTTCAATCTCTCCCGGGTCAACTATCAGAACCCTGTCGTGGAGATAGTCCCTTCGGAACTTAACCGGCCGCACGTGCCCTATGAACTCCGCGAGGCTGGTCGAGACCCTCCCGAGGCCCTCTCTGAGGTATGACTGGCGTCGTAGTATCTCCTCTGGGTCGGAAGTAGGTTTGAACTCATCGAGAAAGCGGGCGCTCCCAGGAAGGAGCAAACGCTTCTTTATCTCTTCCCGGATGTTTTTGTATAGTGCCCTCGCCTCAGGATTGAGCCTCACAGCGGCCACCTCTCAGCCCCTGTGCCTCTCGTACCAGCCCCATCCTTTCTTCGGGCCGAAGGCCCTAACGCCCTCATGGACAAGGATTACGCGCAGTCTCTTAGCCATCTCGTGGCTTATATCACCGTGCTCCTCCATCCAGTTGATCACCTCAAGGGCCTCGTCGTCCGTCTCGCACCTCCTGAGGAAGTCTATAACCGTTGGAGTATAGCCCGAGAAGTTCCTAGCCTCTTCATCTTCCTCTGATTCCCCCTCAGACGAGCGGTAGGCGCCCACCGGAAGGCCCCATCCCTCAAGCTCCCTCGCTAGCGCTGGAAAAGTCTCCTCAAACTCCTCCCTGTCGTACTCCTGCCAAGCGAAGTCATCAGGGAGTCTCTTCCTTTTCTTCTCGTCCATCCGGTACACCACAACGATTTCGGTGCAATGGTTTATAAATCGGTGGGTGAAGTTCCGTCCATGAAGGGGTCTTACTTCCTCGTGATACGGCTTGACGGTGACAAAATCGTAAGAACAAAGGCCCGGGAGTTCCCGCTGGGGAAGGGTTACTACGTCTATGTCGGCTCGGCTATGAACTCCCTCGAAAAAAGGGTTAAGAGGCACTTCTCGAAGGAGAAAAGGCTCCACTGGCACATCGACTATCTTCTAAAAGAGGCGGAGCTGCTCAGGGCATACCTAATTCCAAGCAAGGATAGGCTTGAAGAGAGGCTGTCTCTGGAAGTTTCACGCTTCGGCCAGCCTGTTGAGGGCTTCGGCGCCGGCGACGTTAGGGTGAGCACGAATCTCTACCGGTTTGAGGAGAAGCCGGATGAAGTCCTGATGGGAATTCTTGAGGAGCTTAGCCTGAAGTGGAAAAGGGTTAAAAGTGAGGAAGAGATTAGGAAGTTCGGTGGAAGAAGATGAAGCTTCAGCTTGGGAAGGTCGAGAAGTATATCCACGAAAAGCTCAAAAAGGAGAAGCTCCACTTCGTTCTCCTCGACCCAGATGACGTTGACCCAGAAACGGCCGGGAAGATAGCGGAGATGAGTGAGAAGATAGGTGCCGATGCGATAATGATAGGCGGTTCTACTGGTGCGGAAGGGGAAGTTTTAGACGATGTCGTTAGGGCAATTAAGGAGTCATCATCACTGCCAACGATACTCTTCCCCGGCTCCCACGGCGGGATAAGCAGGTACGCTGATGCAATATTCTTCATGAGCCTGCTCAACTCGCGCAATCCCTTCTTCATCACAGGTGCGCAGGCTTTGGGAGCGTTCCAAGTGAAGCGCTACGGTATAGAGCCAATACCAATGGCATACCTCATAATCGAACCCGGTGAAACCGTCGGCTGGGTCGGCGATGCTAGACCCATCCCGAGACACAAGCCAAAGATAGCGGCTGCCTACGCTCTGGCCGGCCGATACCTCGGGATGCGCCTTGTCTACCTTGAGGCCGGTAGCGGGGCAGAGAAGCCGGTTCCCCCTGAGATGATTTCCATCGTGAGAAAAGTCATAGACGTCCCGCTGATAGTAGGGGGTGGCATAAAAACCGGGGAGCAGGCAAGGGCCGCTGTGAAAGCCGGGGCCGACATCGTTGTCACGGGGACGGCGATAGAGAAGGCCGGTTCTCTGGAAATGGCCAGGAAAAAGCTTGAGGAACTCAACAGGGGAATAAAAGGATGATTCCTTTCTTTTGCCGACGAACCACAACTTTTTTATAAACTCCCGGCCAGCTTTAGGCCGTGATGGACTTCAGTGGAACCGACGTGGAGGTGAGAGCAATGAGGGGTGAGGAGGATGACGGTAGTAAAGGCCGCGCTTGGAACCTCAGAAACGTTCAGAGGCAAGCTCAGGGACGCGTTCCTTCTCTCGTTCCCGGCGCTGTTCCTGTGCCTGATATTTGACTTCGTAGGCGGTGCTGTTCTCGGTAAGAACTGGGACACGATAATGAACTACTTCCCGATACTTGTGTTCATAATGCCGGGTTTGATGGACCTCCGCGGCAACATTTTCTCCGCCCTGGCGTCTCGTTTCACGACGAAGCTCAACCTCGGTCTCATCGATAGCGTCCGCGATCCCGAGGTTACAACCCAGATAGTCATGGCCATCCTGAGCAGCAAGATACCCCTCATAGTCCTCTGGGTCGTTGGCCTGTTCATCGTCCACAACATCTTCCAGGACGTTATAGTCCTCCTGATGGTCATAGCCTCTGCGATATTCATCGGGGTCCTCCTCGGCTACGGAACGGCCTTCATAACGATCATTCCCTTCAAGAGGGGCTACGATCCGGACCTGATAGCGGCCCCCCTCATAAGCTCGATGGCTGACCTCATAACGATGCCCACGATGGTCTACTTTGCGCTCCTCTACCTGAACAACAAGGGGGCTTTTTACCTGCTGGCATTCTCGATGCTGGCGGTTCTTATCTTCCTGGCATTCAAGGCCCGCTTCAAGAAGGAGCACAAGAGGGCCTTTGGCGAGCTCGCGGCGGTCATCGGTGCAATGTCCCTTATAGAAACCGTCACAGGCGGCCTGCTCGTCACCTACCAGCAGGTCATCAACGCCGTCATAATCGTCAGCGTCATGTGGCCGAGCGTCAACGACAGCATGGGCAACTTCGGCTCCATAATAGCGGCGAAGGTTTCAACGAAGATACACCTCAAGGGTGCCAAGGCCGTCAGGAGCAGGGAAACCCTCTACGACTTCATCGCCCTTCTCATCATCGCCCCCATAATAGGCTACCTGACGAACCTGATCTCGATGTGGGTGGTGGTTCACTACATCCACAGGCCGGCCAGGATACTCTGGAACTTCGTGCTCGGGTTCCCTCTGATAATCCTCATGGCCATGCTCATCGGGCTGGTCGTGGCACTCCTGGCGGACAGGTACAACTGGGACCCCGACAACGTGGCGATACCGGTAGTTACGACGCTCAGCGATGTTATAGGGACGATGTTCCTCATCTGGGTGGCACTGAGCGCCATGTAATCTCATGCACCTGCGGTTATCCTGAGGGAGAACCCGCCGTTCTTTATCATTTTTCTGAGTTTCTTGCGGAGGGATTCCGGATCGTTCTCCAAAATCTCCAGCTTCACCTCGGAGATCCCCCTGTGGTCGGGCGGAAGGAAGTGCACGGCCCTTATTCTCCCCCTTATCTCCTGCAGGATCTTTGACAGCACGGTTCCTTTCTCCCTGTAGGGGAGCTTCATCTCAAGTTCAACCGTTTTCATGCCTCTCACCTTTCTATTTTATGAAC
The DNA here is from genome assembly GCF_027023865.1 of Thermococcus sp. Classification (NCBI taxonomy): domain Archaea; kingdom Methanobacteriati; phylum Methanobacteriota; class Thermococci; order Thermococcales; family Thermococcaceae; genus Thermococcus; species Thermococcus sp. The sequence continues at coordinate 143,196 of NZ_JALVUC010000019.1, forward strand.
AAAGTCGTATAAAACCTTTTTCATTTACCATGGTAATTTAACCGGCGGACGAATATTCCTGCCGGTTATGAAAAAACCGCGAAAGGGATTTAAGAACACGCCTTGAAGGTCCCAACGCCCCTGGGAAACCGCGGGGGATGAGCGCTTTGGCGAGCCGTGAGTCCCCTTCGCTCCCCGGGGGCACACTCATGACCCTCATTCTTCAAGCGCTGGGTTGAGAGTGATTATCCTTCTCAGTCTCGGCATACTTCAAGGGTTGTACCAAAAGTAGTTTTACAAGAAAAGAGTGAATGACAGCGGTGGGAGCATGAAGAAAGCAATTGGCGTGCTAGTAATTACTACACTCCTCCTGGTGTTCTTTACCTGGAACACTGGCGAGCATCGTGGAAAGGGAACTTCCTCAGGGGATGTCAAAACCTCGGGTGGAAGCTCGATAACCGCCGTCGAATACCAGAGAATGCTGGGCGTGGGCATAAACGTGGACTGGATGGCCTTTGCGAAGGTTAACCACTACTACTTCCACTGGCGCTCAAGTGGAGTGAATATTCCAGAGTATTTCAAAGAGAAGGGCTTCTCCAACGTCAGGATTAGAGTGAGCGAGGACGTCGTTGCGAACAGGACTGCACTCCTCCAGCTCGGCGAAATCGTTAACGACACCTTGAAGGCCGGGTTGATTCCCATAATAACCTACACGGCCCCAGAGCTGAGGGAGAACCCCACGAGCAAATCCGCGCAGGAGCACTTCGTTGAGTGGTGGAGGACCGTCGCCGAGTACTTCAGGGGTTATCCCTACACCCTCTCCTACGACCTGCTCATAGAGTCGAGCGGGGCCATCAAAACCCACCCGGAGATCCTTAACGCGGTTTACAGCCAAACAATACAGGAGATAAGGGCGATAGACCCTTACAGGCTGGTTTTCGTCACGCCGCCGTACACTTCAAGCCCCTTCTATTTAAACGACCTCCACGTCACGAACGATGGTTATACCTTAGCGGAATGGCACATCTACGCATCCGGACCAAAGAAGTGCGCATACAACGAGAGCTACATTGAAAACGCAATTTCAAGCGCCCTGAACTGGTCGCGGAAAACCGGAATTCCCACGTGGTTCGGGGCGTGGAGGCCAAACTGTTACCTGAAAGGTGGAGGAAACGGGAATGAACCGCTGTGCCCGATGGGACTCGAACTGAACTTCACCAGGACCATGGTTTCAGCCCTCTCCAAAGCCGGAATCCCCTATGACATCAATGCGGACGTTCACTTCTTCGACATCTCGAACCTAACGTGGTATAAAAGCCAGGAGAAGGCTCTTGAGATTATCCTCCATCCTCAACGTACGGCGCGGTGATGACCCTCCTGATCTCCCTGGCCTTTTTCTCGCCTATGCCCTCGACCTCCTTTAGTTCCTCCTCGGTTGCTGTAAAGACCCGCTCCACGTTGCCGAAGTGCCTCAAAAGCCTCTTCGCCAGAGTCGCCGAGACATTCGGAAGACCCTCGACTATAAGCCTCTGCCTCTCAGAGAGGGTTAAAGCTTTCTTCTCGCTCCTCAGGCGAACCTCCTTCTTCCGCTCCTCCTGCTCACGTTTGGCCATTAAGTATATGAAACCCGCCGTTTCCTCTTTGGTCGAGGAGAAGAGTATTGGAACGCCCCAGTCGAGGGTTACGGCAGTTATTGCCCCTCTTATTGCGTTCGGGTGGACGTTCCTGATGCCGTAAAGCTCGCCCTCGATGATTATCACCGGTTTCTCATAGGCTTTTTTCAGGCGTTCCACCTGGTCAAAGAGCCTGCCATCGATTATGGACTGTATGAAGTCGTTGGCGCTCTTCCTCTCTATTCCCACCTCTTCGCTGACAACGTAGTCAGCAACATCCAGCGTTCTAACCTCGACTTCCGCTCCGAGTTCCTTCAGAAGCTTCGGAACCCCGCTCCTAAGCTCACGTGAATCGACGTAAACAACGATACCCTTTGGTTTCCTCACAAAAATCGGCTTTATGGGAAGTTCTTTGTCTTCTTCCGGGATCTTTCCGGCTTCCTTTTTATCCTTTTCAACTTTGGAACCTTTTTCCATCTTTGGACTCTCTTCTTTCACTGCCTTTGAGAGTTCTTCTTTCTCCTCCTGTTTTGGCTTCAGGAACGAGTCCAGCGGGGTTATCTTTCCCCTACCCATCTCGGCACTCCCCGAAACTTTTTCCCTTATTTTAGGGTTCTTCTCTTTCGGCCTCTCCTTCTCAAGCTCCCGGGCGATTTTTTTTATCGCTTCAAACATGCCCCTCTCCTTCCGCTTTGAACTCCAGTAATATGCTTCATCCCTCGTTCCCTTCGCCATCAGAACGACGACCTTTCCAGGTCTGTGCCTGCCCGTTCTACCACGACGTTGGATGCTCCTTATCGCTGAAGGCACAGGCTCGTAGAAAACTACGAGGTCAACCTCAGGGACGTCGAGGCCTTCCTCGCCAACGCTTGTGGCAACGAGGACGTTGAACTCTCCCCTAGAAAAAGCTTCAAGGACTTCTTTCTGCTCCTTCTGGCTCATTCCCCTATCCTTTCCCCTGCTGGCCTGCCCTATGAAACGTTCCACTGAGACCCCCATCTCCCCAAGCTCCTCAACGATTTTCCTTCCAGTGTCGCGGTAGTTGGTGAAGACAATTATCTTGGAGTTCTGCTTTCTCTCGAGCTGCTTCCTCACCAGCTCCATCAGTTTTTCCATCTTCGGGTGGTCGATTCCGCTCTCATTCGCCTGAACTAGGAGATAGACCACCCTCCTCATGCGCGGGTCCTCCATGAGTTCCCTGCTCGACTTAGCCCTCTTATCCTCACGGAGCTTTTTGAGGTAGGCCCTTAGAGCGGTTAATCCCTGCGTTTCAAGGAGTTCTATCGCGTGGAGGAGCTTTATGGCCTTGGCCTGATGCATCCTCAGCCTCCCGATTTCGTAGTTTCCCCTTGCAACCTCTTGGTTGATCTTTGAACCGGCTTGGAGAACCTCCCTCTTGGAGACCTCGGGTGAGTAGGTTGAGACGAGCTTGAAGTGGGCAAGCGGTTTGAGGCTCTCCTTCAGCATCTCCCTCAGGAGGGAGCGGACCTCCTTGTAAATCTCCGGAAGTTCGACTTTAATCCACTCAAAGGCGATCTTTTGGACGTAGGGTTTGACATCGGGCGAGCTTTCGGTTCTCATCTCTACGTGCTCCACCCTGAGGTTCTTCACTATCTCGCGTATTTTCTCCTCATCGCTCCCTGGAGATGCTGTCAATCCCAAAACGAGCGGATGTTTGGCTGCTTTCAAATACTCCTTAGCAATGAAGACGTAGGAGTAGCTTCCAACCGCGCGGTGGGCCTCGTCTATAACAAGCAGAACCACATCTTCCAGAGAAATCCTGCCCGTTAGGATATCGTTTTCCACGGTCTGAGGTGTTGCGGTAATGACAATGCTCTCCTCCCAGAGCTTTTTCCTCTTTTCAGGCGACAGTTCTCCAGTCAGGACGTTTATACTCTCCTGTGGAAGGTCAAAGAGCCTTTTAAAATCCTCCGTATGCTGAACTGCAAGGGGTTTCGTCGGAGCCAAAAAGAGAACCTTCCCGTTGTAATTCGATAACCTGTAGTCCGCTATCAGCATCGCTATGAGCGTCTTCCCCAGTCCAGTCGGAAGGACGACGAGGCAGTTGCGCTCCTTGCACCTCGCGTAGATGACTTCCTGATAGACGCGCGGTTCGATTGAATCTCTCCTGAGGTAACCCATGATTTAAAGAAAGAGACCGAGGATAAAAAGCTTCTCATACGAGCCTGAGAAGCCACCGGACGGCAGTGAAGGCGAACGACGTCGGTTGAATTCCTGCGAGTAAGAGGGAGTTATTGACGGCTGGGAGGGTCTTGAGGAGCACGAAAAACCCCGCAAATATCCCAAACACGGGAGAGAACTTGGTCATCTTCAGGGTGAACCACAGAAGTGCTAGACCAACAACAGTGTACACCAGGTACGTAAGGGTGAACATCCAAAGGTTCCCCAATCTAGCGGCGAGAACTGGATTGGCCTCTGAAAAGCCAAAGCGGATTCCATAGATGGTGGTTGTGAAATCCGCCACTGAGGCAACGAGAAAGAGAATCAAAAACCACCGAGTTGATACTCTCATCTATAGTCACCACATACATAGGAACCTACACAGGAAAGGGTTTAAAGTTTTCGCCCAAGTTATCGCATGCTCCTCACAAGGCACGCAGAGAAGAGGCTTATCAAGAGGCTCGCGAAGAGGAGAAAGTCCAAGCGAGTCTATTCCAAGCTCTGGGAGTTTCTGAACCGCTCGGTTAGGATTAGGGTAAACGATGAGGTAGTGATTTTTACGGACGGACGGAAGAGTCTCGTTTCGGTTAAACTCGACTGCAAGATGCTTTCATTGGGGGAGATTAAGAGTAGGGTTGACGGGATAAAACAACCCTGCAAGTGCGTCTTTTCTGATGGGAGGCTCGTGAAGGAAACGATTCCATTGAAATTCCTCGAACTGGTTCCGGATGGTGTCTATTGTTTCTACATCAACCGTGAGAAGAGGAGTTTTTATGTTGGAAGCAAGCCTCCTCTGCTGGCGATAACATTGAGGCCGGCGAAGAAAAGCGAAAGGGAGAACTACGCGCTTTCCTCAATAGGAACGACGAGGATTTCACCAAAAGGCTCCTCCTGGATGAGTTCAACCTTCCCCATATTTGAGAGGAAGAGCAGGTAGAGGAATGTTCTTGCCACGTACTTTGGCGTCGGGTCGAAGACGAGGTCCCAGAAGCGTATCGGCGAGCCGGTCTCACCGTACATCCTGACCACTATCTCATGGAGCCTGTTGACGTGCTTCTGGATGTCAACGCGGAAGTCCTCAACGACGAAGACCTCCTCTTCTATTTCAATCTTCTTCCGCTTCCGTGGCTTCTTCCTCTCTGCTTCCTCAAGGGCGTCCATTAAAGCGTCAAGCAGGTCGTCAAAGGTGTAGTAGCGCTCCATCCTCCTCAACGGAGGTGCGAGAGGCTCGACCTCGACCCTCAGGCGCTCCTCGTGTTGCTCTTCCTCTTCCTCCTCATCCTCGTGGAGCAAAGCCTCGCTCTTCATCCTCACTAGTATCGAAGCGGCTAGGATAGCCCTAGCCGAAACCCTCAGGTCGAGGTCCTTCATCTCACGCAGTCTCTCGATGTACTTCTCGGTGAGGTCGACTATGTCGATGTTCCAGGGGTCGACCTTGCCCATAGTGACGAGCTGGAGGAGGATGTCAACGGGCGTTATCTCCTCTTCCCTTCGTGCCTCCATTTTGCTCACCCTTCCACTCTTCCAAACATCTCCCTGTGCTCCTCCTCGTTCTTCTCCCGTATCTGGGCGAGTATCTTCCTGGCTTTCTCAAGACTGAGAGAGACAACCTTTGAAACACCGTTTCTCATGCTGACGCCGATTATCCTATCCGCGTTTGCCATCATGACGTCGCGGTGGGTCATGATTATGAACTGACTGTTCTGGGAGGACTCCCTGATGAGGTCGGCAACACGCTTTACATTTGCGTCGTCAAGGTGGGCATCTATCTCGTCGAGGAGGTAGAACGGAGCGGGCTTGTAGCGCTGGATGGCAAAGATAAAAGCGAGGGCTATTATTGCCTTTTCACCGCCGCTCATGGATTCAATCCTCTTGACCTCCCTGCCAGCGGGCCTTGCCTCGACCTCTAGACCACCGGCGAATGGATCTTCCTCGTTTTCAAGGGTGAGCTTTGCATCCCCGCCAGGGGAGAGCTTTCCAAACAGCTCTGAGAAGTTTCTCGCTATGGCATTCAGCGTCTGAAGGAATACCTGCTTCTTCTGACCCTCTATCTCTCCAATGAACTCTTCTATGCTTTCCTTCTCAGCGACGACCTGCTCGCGTTTGCTCTTCAGCTCGAGGTATCTGCGCTCGACCACCTCAAAGTCCTCTATGGCCTTCATGTTCACAGGCTCGAGAGAGCGTATCTCCTCCTCCATCTTGATTATCTGCTCCCTGAGGGCGTCAAGTTCGAGCGGAATCTCCGTTATTGAGCGTATGATCTTTGAATCATACTGCTTAAGTTCTTCCCGCCTCTCCGCCAGTGCACCTTCATACTGGGCGAGCTTTATCTTCAGTGTGTTAGCCTCTACGCGAAGCTCCTGCAGTTTTGCCGAAAGCTCATCCTTCTCGCTCCGGAGTTCCACTATCTCGTTTCTAAGCTCCTCGCGTCTCTCGCGGAGTTCCTTAAGCTCATCCTTAACGTTCTCCTCCGCCTTCTTAAGCTCCCCAAGCTCCGTCTCGTACTCATCTATGGCCTTTCTGTTCTCCTCGATGTTAGCCTTCAGTGCATTTATTCTGTTGACGAGGCCCTCTACCTCCTCTTCAAGGTCTGCCTTCCTTGGAAGAAGCTCTTCGTTTATTCTCGCCTCAAGGGACTCAAGCTTACTCTCCACCTTGCTCAACTCGGTTTGGAGCTTGCTTATCTCGGCCTCGACCTCCCTAATGCGCTGGTTCAGCTCCCTCGCCTCCGGGTTCTCGAGGGCTTTCTTGAGCTTCTCGCGCTTTTTCTCCAGCCTCTCTATCCTGCCGCGGAGCTTCGCCATCTCACCCTTTACCCCGTGGATTCTCTCCTCCAGCGCCTTGATAAGCCTCTCGTTCTCCCCAACCTCCTCCGATAGGGCTTTGTCCTCCGCAAGAAGCCTCTCCATCTCCTTTTGGACGACCTGAAGGTCCTTGCTCAGGTCGCTCTTCTTCATGCGCAGGTTGAAGAGCTCGTTCTCGAGCCCCCTGACCTCAAGCTTGAGGGCGTTTACCGCGGATTCCAAAGCTTCTTTCTCGCGTTCCATCTTTTCAACGCGCTTCCGTATCTCCTCCACATTTACCCCAAGCCTTCCGCGGGGTCTATAGTGGCCGCCGGTTATGGCACCACTCCTCTCCAGGAGTTCACCACCGAGGGTGACCATCCTGATTTTACCTATTCCGACGCTTCTCGCTTCATCCATGTCCTCAACGATGAGAGTGTCGCCGAGGGCATAAGCTACTGCATTCCTGAAGCGCGGATCGTAGTGGACTACGTCGATGGCAGGAACACCAAGGGCTGGCTTTTCGCGCATCGAGCGCGACTTTATCTTGTTAAGCGGCAGAAAGGTAAGCCTTCCAAGCTTCTTTTCCTTGAGGAGCTTTATAGCCCTCTCGGCAACACGGTCGTCCTCCACAACAACGTTGTCGTAGTTGCCACCGAGGGCCACCTCAACGGCCAGTGCATATTTCTCATCAGTGACGGTTATCAGCTCACCAAGGGTGCCGTAGAGGCTGGGGATGTTGCTCCCCTTGATGAACTCTACCGCACGGTTTCCGCGAACCTCCCTCTGAGCTTCGGCTTTTATCAGCTCCTCCTTTGCCTTGGCCCTCTCCCCCTCGACCTTTTCCAAAGCTTTTGTCGTCTCCCCAAGCTCTTTTTCTGCTTTCCTGAGCCTCGCCTCGGCCCTTGAGATCTTCTCCTCAACATCATCAAGTTCGGAGCGTTTCGATTCGAGGGATTTCCTAGCTTCCTCAATTCTGGACTTCAATGTCATCCTCTTTGCGTTGTTCTGAGCTATCTTAGCCTTCGCACGCTCTATCTCCTCTCCAAACTTCTTTATGTCGCCCTCATGCATGTAAAGCTCCTTCTTTGCCTCCTCAAGCTCAGCAACGACCTTGTCAAAGTCCTCCTTCGCCACGGCAAAGCTCCTGTCTATCTCGCCGAGCTTCACAACAAGCTCGTTCTTGACGACCTCCTTCTCCTTGATTTCAGTTATGAGTTTCTCTTTCCTCTTGCTCCAACGGGTTATCGCGCTCCTGCTCTTCTTTACCTCTCCGGAGACCTTCTTCAGATCCTCCTTAGCTTTGGCCATACGTCTCTGGCTCTCCTCTATCTCCTTCTCCGCATTCTCGATATTCCGCTTGGCAAGCTCGATCTTGGATTTAACCTCGCTTATCCTCCTCGTTACCTCGAGTATGCCGTCCTCGCTCTTCTCTTCAAGCTCTCCCTCAACTGCACTCAGCTCCTTCTCCTTTGCGACTATTTCCTTTGCAACTTCCTTGAGCCTGGCTTCAACCGCTGCTATCTCGGCCCCAAGTTCCTTGTTTCGAAGGTTACTCTCTCCTATGAGGTTCTCAAGCCTCCTTACCTCCCCGAGGAGGAGCGTAACCTTAGCCTTCTCCACTCTGTCTTTCAAGTCGAGGTAGCGAAGGGCGTCGTTGCGCTCCTTCTCAAGCTTGTCGAGCTGGGCCTTTACCTCCCTTATGAGCAGATCAACACGCGCGAGGTTCTCCTCGGCCTGCTTCAGCTCAGCCATTGCCTTCTCCTTCTTGGAATCGTACTCGGCTATTCCAGAGATCTCATCGATGAGGAGCCTCCTCTCGGTGGGGGACATCTTGATGAACTTCGTGATATCACCCTGCAGGACGAGGTTGTATCCCTCCGGCGATATCATCGCGGCACTCAGAACGTCAAGTATATCGCTCCTGCTCGTCCTCTTACCGTTGAGCCAGTAGGTGCTTCTGCCATCTGGATAAACGCGCCTCTTAACGACAACTTCATCCTCATCAACGGGAAATCCCCTATCCTCGTTGTTGAAGTACATAGCCACTTCAGCGTACTTCGCGGGAGGCTCGCTCTTAGTTCCGGCGAAGATGAGGTCGCTTATCCTCGTCGCGCGCATTGCTTTGGCCGAAAGCCCGCCGAGAACGAAAAGAACGGCATCACCTATGTTGCTCTTTCCAGAACCGTTGGCACCGACTATCGCAGTGAATCCCTTTGAGAATGGAACCACAACCTTTCTGTTACCGTAGGATTTGAAGCCCTTCATTTCAATCTTTTCAATGTAAGGCATAGCTCACACCTAACGCGAGAATGGTGCGGAAGGTTATATAACTTTACCCCGACTCTCAATCGAGTATCCTGCGGAGCATGTGAATTGTCCTCTCGTCAAGGGCACCGCTCACCGTGACGTAGAAGTTAGAACCAGCTAGGACAGCCGTATCGCGAAGCTTGCCCGTGAATTTAAGGGCAGTATCAAGGCCGTTCTCAATGACTAGGTACTCGAAGGCGTCTAGGATTACGTCCGACTGGGAATCCTGAAGAAGCCGCCAGATGGTTTGCTCAAGGATATGAAGCTTTGAAGGATCCACATGTCCAGGGTGGGGTACCTTTGAGAGGTAGATGAGCCTGACGTTGGTAGAGGGATTAATGTTGTACCGTCTCGTTATGACAACTTTCTGGATGTGTGGGTTGGACTGAAGGATGCTATGAAAGCCCTCCTCGTCGAGAAGTCCCGAACCCTGAAACAGGGGTTCCTTCTTGCCAAACCATAGTGACATATGCCTCACCGGTGGACGAATTGAATTTAAGCCACAGCATAATAATAACAGAAATTTATAAAACTTTCCATTTTACTAGATTAATGGACACAATTGGGTATTAGTATTTAACAAAAATAAACAATCAACGAAAAAGGGCAATCAGTTCCTCTGGCAGAGTTCGAGGAGAACCCCCGTCACGGCCTTGGGGTGGACGAAGGCTATCCTCGCTCCCCCAGCACCGGGTCTGGGCTTCTCGTCGATGAGGCGATAACCCTTCCCCTTAAGCTCCGATAAGTGTCCCTCTATGTCGTCGACTCCGAGGGCGATGTGGTGTATCCCCTCACCACGTTTGGCTATGAACTTTGCTATCGGTGAGTCTTCAGACGTTGGCTCTAGAAGCTCTATCCTGCTCTCCCCTACGTGAATTATCGCTGTCCTGACCTTCTGATCCGGGACTTCCTCCACCTCATCCACCTTGAGGCCAAGACCCTCCCAGACTTTTATGGCTTCGTCGAGGTTCTTAACTGCAATCCCAACATGGTCTATCTTCTTAAACATGGTATCACCACCTAAACTTTGAGAGCTTCGCCCATAATCCTTTCGGCCGCTGAATACGGGTCAAGCTTTCTCTCAACGACGGCGTTTATAAGTCCCTCAGTGTTTTCCTCCCTAAGCTTCCCCTCAACCTTTCTCGCCACTTCCCCGGCGACGATGGCCTTTATCTCCTCCCTGGCGCGTTTTTTCCGTCTCTCATCAAGCTCCCCACTTCTCTTGAGGAACTCGTGGTGCCTCTTTATGGCCTCCCAAAGTGGTTTCACGCCCTTCAGGGTGAACGCTATCGTCTCGACTATCGGCGGCTCCCAGCCGAGCTTCCTCCATTTTTCCTTCTCGAACTCGATGGCCATTTTCAGCTCAAGGTAGAGCATCTCAGTCCCTTCCCTGTCAGCCTTGTTTATGGCGAATATGTCGGCTATCTCCATCAGCCCCGCTTTTAAAGCCTGAACCTCATCCCCAAGGCCTGGAACGTTAACGAGGACCACCGTGTCAGCGGTCTTCACGATGTCCACTTCTGTCTGGCCGACTCCTACCGTCTCAATGAAAATGACGTCGCAACCGTAGGCGTCGAGTATTCTAACCGCGTCGTTCGTTGTCTTTGCCAAGCCGCCGAGAGAACCACGAGTGGCCATGCTCCTTATGAAAACACCCGGATCGGTGGAATGCCTCTGCATCCTCAGCCTGTCACCGAGGAGGGCACCACCCGTGAACGGTGATGTGGGGTCGATGGCTATGACTCCAACGACCTTTCCCTCGTCCCTTGCGAGCTTTATGAGCTTGTCCAGAAGGGTTGACTTTCCAGCCCCGGGAGGGCCCGTTATTCCAACGACGTAGGCTTTCCCGGTGTGAGGATAAACGAGCCTCGCTATCTCCTTTGCGTTCTCTTCATCGTTTTCGGCAAGGGTAATAAGCCTCGCCGCGGCTTTTTTATCGCCCTTGAGAAGTGCCTCCACCAGTTCTTCGAAGCTCATAGGGCATCGGGGAGAATAAGAAATGGGGGGATATAAACCTAAGCCTCCTTAAACCTCTTGAGGTTCTCAACGGCCCTGTCAACGAACTCAATGGTCTTCTGAAGGGAGGTTCCAGGTCCGAAGACCTCCGCGACACCCATCTTTTTGAGTTCCTCTGCATCATCGGGCGGGATTATACCACCAGCGAAGACAACGACATCTTCGTTCAGCTTGAGACCCCTTTCCTCAAGGAGCTTTAGTATCCTCGGAATGAGAACCATGTGTGCGCCGGAGAGTATACTTATCCCTAAAACCGGTGCGTCCTCCTGGATCACCGTCTCAACTATCTGCTCTGGCGTCTGTCTTATCCCAGTATAGATAACCTCGTAACCTGCCTCTTTCAGTGCCCTGGCGACGACTTTCGCACCCCTGTCGTGACCATCCAGACCAGGCTTTGCTATGACAACGCGAACCTTTGAACGCTCGACCATGCTCACCACCGTCCCTTTTTAGGCTAGGAGATATTTAAACCTTTGTCAAAGTTCAAGTGTGGGCTTTACTTTGGATATTTTGTCCAGAAGCCTTTTTAACCATAGGATTTACCCCAAGACATGCTGAGGTTCCCACACGACACCCACACCCACACGGTTTACTCAGACGGGAGCGGCGCGATAGCCGACAACATCGCTATCGCCGAGGATAGAGGACTAAAACTTCTCGCGATAACCGACCACAGCCACTACCTCGGGCCTAAAACCCTAAACCGCTACGTCCGGGAGGTTAGGCACTGGGCTGAGGATTCGGAGGTCAGGGTCCTGGTTGGCGTTGAGGGCAACATCACGGTCGACGGCGTTGACGTTCCGGACTGGATGGCAAAGAAGCTGGACTTTATTATAGCGAGCGTCCACGAGTGGCTCGAAACGCCGGAAGAATACCTTGAACTCGTAAAGGCAGCCCTGATGGATGAAAACGTCGATGTGATCGGTCATTTCGGTGCCAACTTCCTCTACATCGGCTTTCCAGGGACGGACGAACTTCAGGAGATCTTTGAGCTTGCGGAAGCCAACGGAAAGGCCTTTGAGATCAGCTCCCGCTACCGCGTCCCGGACGTCGGGTTCGTGAGGGAGTGCATACAGCGCGGAATAAAGCTTACCTTCGCGAGTGATGCTCACAATCCCAGAAGTGTTGGAAACGTGGAATGGAGCGAGAAGGCCTTTTTAAAGGCAGGTGGAGAAAAGGGGGATTTGCTCTTCGGGGAATTTTGTGAGGGCTTATGATACGGGTAGAACAGCTTCAACGACTGCATTTCAATTCTCCTAGAGTCTTATTATCCGGGGGGACGTTCCGTCCCCCACACCCCCTCAAATCCATTCCATCAGAGGTATACATCTCCTAGAGTCTTATTGCAACGTTTTAAAACAGGAAATAGTGGCATTCAGGCGATTTTCGTTCCCCACATCACTATTCGAAAAAAATTTCGTTATGGATTTTTTGATAATCTGTAACACTTCGTTTGATAATAACAAACTGTAATTAAAAACTTCCAAAGGGAAAATAGCAGATGAAACCACGAAAAAAATTTCCAAAACGCTTAAAATCCTAAAAACAGAAGACTTAACGTGATAGAACCTCAAAACCCATTTCTCTAAGCTTCCAGACTATTTCAAGGGGAAAACCAACGACGTTATAGTAATCGCCCTTTATCCACTCAACGAAGAGGCCAGCCTTCCCCTGTATGCCGTAGGCCCCTGCCTTGTCCATTGGCTCTCCAGTGGCTATGTATGCCCGTATCAACCCCTCGTCAAGCTCGCGGAACTTGACCTCTGTAACGGCCTTCCCGCAGTGTTCTTCACCCTTATGGATTATGCAGTAACCTGTCGTGACCCTATGTATCCTCCCGCTGAGGAGTTTGAGCATTTTAAAGGCAATTCCCTCGGTTTTTGGCTTGCCCAAGATTCGGCCGTCTATGCTTACCACGGTGTCAGCACCTATCACCGTAGAATCAGGGAAAACGCGGGAGTAAACCTTCCTCGCCTTTCTCCGCGCCAGTTCTAGGACGTATTCGGCAGGCTCGCTCAGGGAGCACCCCTCACTAGCTCCGCTCGGCACGACCTCAAACTCGGGAATAAAATGGGAGAGTACCTCTCGTCTCCTCGGGCTGGAGGAGGCGAGGATTAAAGACATCAGGTTAAGCACCCCTCAATTTCCCTGACGACCTCTTCAACGTCCCTCTCGAACTCAAAAACACTACGAAGGTTCCCGCTAATTTTTGGACAGTCACTCCCCATCCTTCTGAGCTTCGTATGGACAATGGCCTTCTTTCCATCCTTTTCCAGTGTATACTTCCTGTAAACAACGTCACAGTCGTCGCCCTCAGGAGTATCGGTGGAAACGTTGAAACGTGCCTTTAGAACCCTGTCGATGCCGTTGAGTATCTCCATCGCTATATCGTAGCTCCTGTCCTCTATAACCATCGGAACGCAGATGTGCTCCAGGTTGTGTTTGTCAAACTTGTGAAATGTCTCCGGCATTATGATAACATCATACCTCATCGCAACCACCAGTGAGAAATAGGTGGGAGGGTTAAAAAGTTGTCCTTCATTCTCCTGAACTTTTAAGGTTCGATTCCAGCCCTTCTACCTTCTCCCCCAGCCTTTCCAGCTCCGCTGAAATTGCAAGCAGGAGAAACGCGAGGATGAGAAGGGCCAGCCAGAGCATGATAATCCCCGTTGCCCTGTATTCAAAAGTGCTGTAGGCCAGGAGGGCGGCGGCGATTAGGATGGTGAACAGGGCAGAGAAATCCTCAACGAGCCTCATCTATTCACCCCCAATTATCAAAGACAGGCCATTCTTTACCATTAGAAGAAAAAATAAGAGAAATCATAAAAAGTTTTCTACCCTCAGGTGCTCGCCCATATCTGTATACCTGCATCGATGAGCCTTTTGAGTTCCTTCCCAATAGGAGTGCTCTTGCCCACCTTAACGAGACCCTTCTTGCTCGGCGTTGCCGTGAAGATGTACTGTTCGCCACCGTAGAATTTCAGCGGCTTCTTCGCGTAATCCGGAGAGACGCGGAGCGCTATCGTTTTCTTCTTCTCCTCGACCTCAACGGCAACCTTCTCCTTCGGCTTCGCTTCCTCGCGCTCGGCGAAGCTCTTGACATCGATACTTATGCCAATCTTCTTCTCAAGGTCAGTGATACGCTTGCCCTTCTTGCCGATTATCGCCGGGATGTCGAACTCATCCGCGTAGATAACCGCCTTGTGCGGACTCGTTATCTCAACCTCAGTGTAGAGATCAGGCAGAAACTTCTTTATCTCCTGCTTAAGCCTCCTCTCAGCGAGCTTCAAAGCGGGAGCCTTCTCCTCCTTCCTGACCGGGACGACGCTGACCTCTTCACCGTAGGTGTAAATCTCGTACTCAAGCTCGCCGGTCTCGAAATCACGAACCTCTATAACGGGCCTCGCTAAATCATCCTCCTTCATGCCGTTCGGCACCTTGACGAGGTACTCCAGCGTCAGAACCTTCTCAACACCGCCGGCCTTGATGAAGATGACCGTATCGATTATCTGCGGTATCATTCCAAGCTCGACCCTACCTATAAAACGCTGAACCGCGTCTATCGGCTTCGTCGCGTGGACGACGCCGACCATTCCCACTCCAGCCATGCGAAGGTCTGCATAGATCTTGAAGTCGCTGGTCTTCCTCATCTCATCGAATATCGTGTAATCGGGCCTGACTAGGAGGAGTATGTCTCCTGTCAGCTCCATCCTACCGTTCAAAGCGGTGTACTGTGTTATCTCTTTACCCACCTGGAGGTCGCGCGGCTTCTCCATGGTCTTTACGACTTTACCCATAGAGGCGTACCACTCAGCTAAAGCCTGCGCAAAGGTGGTTTTTCCTTCACCAGGGGCACCGGAAATGAGAATTCCTTGTGCTCTATCCTTAAGGCGCTCTAAAAGATTGTCACCAAGTTCATAGTCCTCTATGCCTAACTTTATAACCGGCCTCACCGCGGTTATTTCTATTCTATCCGAAAAGGGCGGCTTCGCTATGACTATACGATGATTCCTGAGCTGAACAACAGTCGCCCCAGGCTCGTCCATCTCGATGAAACTCTCCGGATCGCGTCTCGCGCGCTCGACTATATCATCGGCTATCTCGTGGAGTTCTTCATCCGTTAGAACCTCGTCCCTGATCGGAACGAACTTCCAGTTTCCGGGCTTTCCCTTCTTGGCAAAGGGCCTTAAACCTCCCTTCAGATGAACGCTCATCGTGGTCTCGTCGAAGAAGTCCTCGAGGCGGTGTCTCGGCTCTTTCTTAGCGGTGAGGTAGACAACCTCTATCCCCTTCGCTATCGCAACGTCTCTCTGCACCCCATCGCCGGTTACAAGGGTGGCTCCAAGCTCCCTCGCCGTCTCACGGACCATGTGGTCTATCTCACCGGCCTTAGCTCGTCTAATCTGCCACTGCTCAGGCCTCCCGCCGTAAAACTCAAATAGGATTCTTCCCTCGTCTGCCATTTTCCTGAGTTTCTTAAGTTCCTCAAGGCCTGTGTGTCCTATCGCCTTCCCCTCGTTGGCCTGATGCTCTATCTCCGCTACGACAGCATCGGGGATGACGACCTTGACCTTCTCGTTGAACGTTGAGAGGAACTGCGTCAGGCGACCGTCAACTATCACGCTAGTATCAGCAACGAACACTCTCATTCTTCTCACCCCTTCATCCGGACAGCCCTCTGACTAAAGGTTCATAAAGGTTTATGCCGTAGGATTTAGAGGGAGATACGAATGGGCAGGCTCATATCGGTTGCCTCAGGCAAAGGGGGGACCGGAAAGACGACCACCACCGCAAACCTCTCAATAGCTCTCGGGAAGATGGGCCACAAGGTCTGCGCCGTCGATGCCGACCTCACCATGGCCAACCTGAGCCTCGTAATGGGAATAGACGACGCCTACACAACGATACATGATGTACTAGCAGGAAAGGCCGGGATAAACGACGCAATTTACGCGACCACCTACGAGAACGTTTATCTGATCCCAGCGGCAATAGACTGGGAGCACGTCATAAGGGCCGACCCGAGGGGCCTGCCCGGGACGATAAAGGCTCTCAAGGACGCCTTTGACTTCGTGATAATCGACTGCCCTGCCGGCCTACAGATGGACGCGATGAACGCTATGCTGAGCGGAGAGGAGGTTCTGCTCGTCACCAACCCGGAGATCTCGTGCATAACGGACACGATGAAGGTCGGAATAGTCCTAAAGAGGGCCGGATTAGCTGTTCTCGGATTCATCCTGAACCGCTACGGGAGGAGCGACAACGACATACCGCCGGATGTGGCGGAGGAGGTTATGGAGGTTCCCCTTCTAGAGGTCATCCCCGAGGATCCGTCCGTCAGAGAAGCGACCCTTGAGGGTGTTCCAGTCGTTGAATACAGGTCAAACTCCGATGGAGCAAAGGCCTTCATGGAGCTGGCCGAGAGGATAACGCGCATAGCCGGCTTCAAGGCAAGAGTGATGGGTTAGTGTTCCGAGGGATAGGGGAGGGTTCAGGAGTCCAATCCTCTCCAGCTCATCTGAACAAACGTTCAGAGAAACCCCCTTTCTCTCGTAACCACACCATCGCGAAAGGGAGAAGTCTTTTCTTCCCCGAGGCAAAGCCCTATCGGTGAAAAGGATGTGTCTTATAGCGGGAGGAATCGGCTCAAATCTCAGGGAAAAATTCATCACCATGATTAACGCCGGAAAACATCGCGGCCCTGATAGCTTCGGTGTTTGGACTGATAAAGGTGTGCTCAAATCAGATGACTTTTCAGAGGTTTCTGAGATACCCAAGGGGGGTATTGGCCTTATCCAGTGCAGGTTGGCCATGACAGGTTCGAAGACCTTCACACAGCCCTTCATCAACGAGTTCGCCCTTACTCACAACGGAGAGGTATACAACCACCGTGAGCTTCGTGACTGGCTAGAGGGTAGGGGGGTCTCCTTTGAGAGTGACGTGGACAGTGAGGTGATTCTCGGACTCATAGAGCACCTCCTCGGGGAGGGCCTCAAGATTGAGGAGGCAGTGAGAAGAGCTATGTCGATGCTTGAGGGCGACTACGCGGTCGCTCTCTCGGACGGGGAAAGTATATACCTCTTCCGCGACCCAGTTGGGGTCAGGCCGCTCTACTACTCCCCCAGCGGTTTTTTTGCGAGCGAGAAGAAAGTTCTATGGGCGATAGGGGAGGACGCCATACCTGTAAACCCGGGAGAACTAGTCACATTATCCAAAGAAGGGGTTAAGATCAGGAGGGTCTTCTCGCTTGAGAATCTGAGGAGGAAGCCCTTAACGGGAGAGCGCGCCGTCAATGCAGTTCTTAGGGCTTTGAACTGCACTGTTAAACACCGCATTGGGAGGAAAACAGGAATCCTCTTCTCGGGTGGACTCGACAGCTCACTCGTTGCACTTCTCGCATCAAAGTACTCCCAAGTTATCCTCTACACTGCCGGAGCAGAGGGAAGCCCTGACCTTGAGTGGGCGAGGAAGGCCGCCGAGACCCTCGGACTGCCCCTCAGGGAGTATATCTTCGACCTTGAGGAAGTTAAAGAGGTCGTTCCAAAGGTAACCTTTGCCATGGAAGAACCAAACCCAATGAACCTCGCAATAGGCATCCCACTCTACTTCGCCACTAGAACTGCGGGAGGAGAAGGGACAAAGGTTCTCCTAAGTGGCCAGGGAGCGGACGAGCTCTTCGGCGGCTACGCAAAGTACCTTGAAAGGCCGGAGCTGATGGACGAAGATCTGCGGGAGCTTGCCGAGAGGAATCTTGCAAGGGACGATAAGATAGAGATGCTCAACTCGGTCGAGGGACGCTTTCCATTCCTGGGTCTTCCGGTCGTTTCGGCCGCAATCAACATCCCGGTAGAACGTAAAATCGAAGATGGCGTTAAGAAGATGATCCTTAGAAAAGCCGCTGTCAAAGCCGGTCTGCCGGAAGATCTCGCCATGAGGGAGAAGAAGGCCGCACAGTATGGGAGTAACAGCCAGAAGCTTCTCAAAAAGCTCGCAAGGAGGGAAGGACTGACCTTGCGTGAATACGCTGAAAAGGCCTTTCAGGAGGTATTTAAACGGGACTAAACTCTCCTGAACATTGTTTAATGATCCGGCCCTCCAAGGAGGTTTCCAACATTTTCTGCTGACCAGGCAGGGAACGAAGACAAACGGTTTCGTGAAAAAGGCTTAAATGGACTCCTTCCAAGAGAGAAACGGTGGAAGAGATGTGGAGGTGGATCATAGTAGGATTTATAATGTTCATCATGCTCACCCCGGTTCTCGGTTCACAGACCTACGTGGGAGCAACAAGCGATGGACTGGTCATTCTAACCACGAACAATGAGGCCGATCTGGCGGTTGCCTACAATGTGGCTGCCCTTCTAAATGCGAAGGTTATCGTCAGTCCCTGGGGGACCTACGACCCGAAGGTGAGCGCTGAAATCCTGAGCGCTAGACCGGATAGGGTGATAATAATTGGCGGCCCAGTGGCGGTTCCGGAGGACTACACCGCGGATCTGAGTGGTTTCGGAATCTCCTACGAACGCTGGTATGGTGAAACAAGATATGGGACGAACCTACAAGTGGTCGAACATCTCCGGGAGGAGTTTCCAGAGGTTCTCAACGACGTTAGAACGGTTGTCGTGATAAACGGACGCGACGGACTCGCACTCAAGAGTTACACAGATGAGTTGCTGATCGGAACAGGAGCACCATCCCTCCTCATCCTAACGGGCTCAGGAAAAGTTGAGGAGACGATGAAAGCCCTTGATGAACTTGGAAAAATCGAGAAACTAGTCTATCTAGGCACCACGAAAAATGGAAAACCCCTCCTCCCTCTGAACAAAGAATGGCTGAGCGACTTCGCGAGGGGTCGCTTTGGAAGCCAGTTAGCGGTTGAGGAGAAAGCCATCTCACCCGGCCCCATCGAACTGGGGGAGCTGATTGAGGAGGTCAGCAACAAAACCTCGGAGGCCGGGAAACTCCTGGACGGTCTTCAGATTCCATCCGCCCGGAAGAGGCTTCAGGATGCAAAGAGCTTTTTGAAGATGGCCATGGACGCCTACAGCTTGGGTGACTACTACCGCGCCTACGAAATGATAATGAGAGCTAGCTGGAACGCCGACTTCGTTATAGCCAGCGCTTATAGGGAGATGATGACCGTTTACCAGGGCTCGGCAGCACTGATGCTCAGGAGAAAGCTCACCCGCTTCCAGGTTATGGTCGAGTTTCTGAAGATGCAGGGTTACAACGTGAGCGATGCGGAGGCACTCCTTCAGCAGGCACTCAACGCCCTCAACCAGGGAAACTACTCGGAGGTTCTCAACGATCTGCTGCCACAGATAAAAAGAGAATTGGCCATGGAAGTACGCATGGGGCGTGTAAAGTTAAGGCACGCTGAGAACGGAGTCCCCAGTGGATCAAACGGCCATGGATCCTCACACGGGGGACGGAACGGGAGGCCGTAACCCTTTTTAATGCCCTTCCCTATTTTTCCCGGTGAAAATGAGGATTCTCATGGTTGGACACTACCCCCCGCACAGAGGGGGCGTTGCAAATCACCTTGATAGCCTTGTGAGGGAGCTCAGGAGGAGGCATGAGGTTCACGTCCTGACCTACGGGCCTATCAAACCGAGGGGCTTCGAGAGGGAACTCGTTCATCAGGTTCGCGTCCCCCCTGTTTACGGCCTCAGGGGGACAAGCTTCGCGTTCTTGGGTTCAAGAGAGATAGTAAAACTACACCACGAGTTCAACTTTGACCTCATCCACACCCACTTCGTTGGAACTACTAGTTTCACGGGCGTTCTTGCAAAGGAAAGAACAGGACTACCGCTCGTCGTCACGGCTCATGGGAGTGACCTTGAGCATACCGCAAAGCTAACCTTGGGGAGGGTCTACGTCAAAAAGAGCCTGAGTGAGGCGGATGCCGTTATAACAGTCAGCCACTGGCTAGCGAAGAAAGTGATGTCTCTGGGAGCGAGCGCGGTTAGGGTGATACCAAACGGCGTGAGGGAACTCGAAGAGGTTGATTCCGGAAAACGGGAGGTGATAACATTTATCGGTGCCCTCAGGAACTACAAGAGTCCGGAAACCTTCATCGAGCTTGCAAAGCGCTTTCCCGAGCGGAAGTTCATAGTGGCCGGAGATGGACCGCTTAGGGAAAGGCTGGAGAGGAGCGCGCCGCCAAACGTCCGCTTCCTTGGATACCGGGGTGATGTGGAGAGTATCCTCTCACAAAGCGCCCTTCTTGTTCTTCCATCAAGGAGAGAGGGCTTTGGCCTCGTAATCCTTGAGGCGAACTCGCTAGGTGTTCCCGCCGTGGGAAGAAGGGTGAGCGCGATACCCGAGCTTATCAGAGAGGGCAAGAACGGGTTAACCTTTAAGAGCTTTGAGGAACTAGTGGAGGCAGTAAGAACCCTCCTGAAGCCAAAAGAAAACAGAAAAAGCGGAAAAATCGGAAGAAGAGTCGCCTCCACATATTCTTGGGAAGATGTCGCGGAAGAAGTTGAGAGGGTATACCTCTCGGTCCTGGAATAGTTTTTTTAACCGCTTTTCAGAGCTATCTCCGGTGAGAGCATGACGATAGTAATAAACATGCGCGACGGGTTGGACGAGATGAAGATTAGCGTGGCGGCGAAGCTCATACTCGATGGAAAGCTCGTCGCCTTTCCGACCGAAACTGTTTACGGCCTCGGAGCCGATGCACTCAACGGGGAAGCCGTTAAGAGGATATTCGAGGCGAAGGGGAGGCCCGCAGACAACCCACTCATAATCCACATAGCCGATTTCAGCGACCTCAAGATACTCGCTAGGGAAATCCCAAAGGAGGCGAAGCTTTTAGCGGAAAAGTTCTGGCCCGGGCCGCTCACGATGGTTCTCCCGAGGAGGGAAGAGGTCCCCCACGTCACCACCGGTGGATTGGATACCGTTGCAGTTAGAATGCCCGCTCACCCCATAGCACTCGCCCTTATAAGGGCCAGCACCATGATAGCCGCCCCCTCAGCCAACATAAGCGGGAAACCCAGCCCAACCCTCGCGGAGCACGTTGTTGACGACTTCTACGGCAGGATCGAAGCCATAATAGACGGTGGAGAGACGAAGGTGGGTGTTGAGTCGACGGTGCTGGATTTGACCTCGGAGAGACCGACCCTCCTCAGGCCCGGTGGCCTGCCGCTCGAGGATATAGAAAGGGTCATCGGTGAAGTAGAGATACACCCTGCGGTGAGAGGCAAGCTCGTCAACGTTGCAAAGGCACCCGGGATGAAGTACAAGCACTACTCTCCGAACGCTCAGGTTGTGGTGGTGGAAGGACCGAGGGAGCGCGTTAGAGCGGGGATAGCTGAGCTTGTGGAGCAATACCACTCAAAGGGGCTCCACGTTGGAGTTATGGCAACTGAAGAGACGGAAGCAGACGAATTCTTTTACCTGGGAAACACCACTGAGGAAGTAGCCAGAAACATCTTCAGGGCACTCAGAGAGCTTGACAAGAGGGGAGTTGATGTCATCATCGCCGAGGGAATTGAGGAGAGGGGCCTTGGTCTTGCAGTGATGAACAGGCTGAGAAAAGCGGCGGGATACAGGATAGTTCGGGCATAGACAACGCTTAAATAGTAAGGGAACGAAGATGGCCAAGAGGGGCTTGAATCACAGGGGTGAGCGGTTTGGTCGCGCTGACAGGTTTTGAGGGGCCGGAGGAGCTTGAGGAGCTTGCATTCCAGAAGATAAAGGAAGGTAAGATAAAGGATGGGTTAAAACTGATTCTTCGGGCGGCTAAAAAGTATGAAGAAATAGGGAAGAGGGAGGACGCCGCAAGACTCTACAAGTATCTAGGCTTCGTGCTCATCGAGAGGACAGGCTCCCCCGAGAAGGCACGTCCATCCCTCCTAAAGAGCGCATACTTTTACATAGACCTCATCGAGGAGGAGATTGACAGGCCGGAGGTGGACGTTAACCGCCTCGATGATTTCTGCTTCAGTGTGCTAGAGATATTCCTGGCGGTAAACGATGTCAAAAATCTGAAAAAATACGCCGAGGAGTTCGCTGCAATATATGAGGATCTCGGCTCCGCCTACGAGGAAGGCGACGATGTAACCATGGCCATCAGGGCTTACGAGTCAGCCTACCACTACAGCGTTATCATAGATGAAAAGGGGAGAATGCGCGCCATGGCAGAGAAGCTCATCACACTCTACGGTCAGGTGGCAGAGGAAAAGCTCCAGAGGGGGGACATAGCCGGGGCGGCTGAGGAGTTCTACAGACTCGCGTGGTACATACAGGCCATCTTCGGCTATGACATTCACTTCATGGAGATGATGGACACCGCCGCCAAGAACTTCGAGAAGGCCAGCAAGGTCTCTTACTCACAGGGTGACCTTGACGGAACAACAACATACCTCGTCAGGGCCGAGTACTCTTACCTCCTCGCGAAGAACACGAACAGAGCTAAACTCATAGGTATAAACACGGCCAGGATGCTCAACCAGGTTATAGGAACCCATAGGGCTAAGGGAAATGATGAATCAACCGCCGTGAAGATAATAGAGCTTGCCGAGGCTCTTGTTGGAATAGGTAAAATCGAAGAGGCCCTACGAGCGTACCGAGCGGCACTCGAGACGAAGAGCGATATCAAACTTCGGGTGAGGTTCAGACTGGCGCTTCTGAAGAGGTACTGTTCTGAAAAAGGGAGTCCGGAACTCCTCCGTGAGGTTCACTCCATCGAATATTACATGAGAAAAGATAACTATGTACGTGCACTCAACCTCGCGGAAAAGGCAATAGAGAAGAGGAAAGAACTCGCAGAAGTCCTCCAAGGCGTCTACGAGGCAGAGGGCATTTACCAAGAAACCCAGTGAGCAAAAGAGAGAACGGACATCAGCCCTCCCTTTTAACTTCAACCCTCGGAATGGGAACGTGGTACGGAAGGCGAAGCTCTTTAGCGAGGATCATCAAGAGGGGTGCCACCTCACTCGTTATGAAATTGACGACCTCGGCGAAGGTTATGGAGTCGACCTTCTTCTCATCCTCCCAAAGGTTCAGTATCTCATCTACCTGCTCCTTGTTAGATGGCAGGTAAAGAACTGCACCGTCAATGACACCTTGGGCTATCTTGGGGTTATATTCGATCTCGTAACTGAAGATGACCTCGACCCCGTTTATCTTGCCCGTTGGTGTCCTCATCTCACCCAGTCTAACTTCCTGTATAGTGGGTGAAAGTCTGACCTCAATCTGACCCGATGGAACGAAGGGAGAGGTCTTCTTAAGCTCCACCCTTGAGATGTTGAACCCAAGCACCGGCATTCCTATCACCACCTCCACTAACCAGCGCCACGTATAAAACTATCGGTAGGGCTTTAAGATTTCCGGCGAGGTTTCACCGATGGTGAGAGAAAAGACCGTTAGGATATGGGATGATAGGGAAGTCGTTTATACTCCAAGAAGATGGCGCTACCTCCGGGAGAAGCGCGAGAAAGCGCTCAGGATAATGGAGCGTTTGACCCAATTCGATCCAATCCTCTACGGCAGCGTCGCGCGAGGGGACGTCAGGAAGGACAGCGATGTGGACATATTCATCCCGGTGAAGGCCCCGAGCTACCTCATTGAGTTGGCTTTAGAGGATCTCACACGGCGAAGAAAGATCGTCATGGCAACGCCCTGGCACCTCATCAAGGGCGTCATCGAGATAGACGAGGAGACGACGGTTACCTTCCCGCTGATCGACCCCACTGACAGGGAGCTAGAGTTCTATCGCTGGGGAGGGGCAATAGATCTGAGGGGCATCAAAACCAGCGAACGCGTTCCAGGCGTCAATAAAAAGCTCATCCTCCTTTTCCCAACGGAAAAAGGGCACGTCGAGCGCGAGGTCGTTGGGAGGGAGAGCGAAGTCGCGAAAATCCTTGGGGTTAGTGTTGATATCGTCACCGAGCGCGTTCACGTCCTAACAAGGAGAGACAAGATCGGAAGGACTGGGATATACATAAACGAGGAGGTTCCTGACTGGATGAGCTTTGAAGAGGCTCTAAAGACCATAGCCGACCGCGACCCAAACGTGAGAAGGAAGGTTAAGGAGGGGGGAGGGGTTTAGAAACCGTTAAAATAAACAAGATGAAGAAGGGGTAGTGCAAATCAGGAACCACCTAACACCATCATCCCCTCGAGTTGAAATAATCCGATATTGTCGCGAGACTGAACTTGAGATAATCCTCGAAACCCTTCATGTCCAGTATTATGAATGGCGCTTTCTCCGGGTCAGTTATCAATCTCGATGTGATACCACGCCTATTCATGTCCGCGAGTACTTCCGCTACCGCACTTTCATTCAACTCCAGCTTTTGTAGAAGCTCCTCATATTCCCTCCTGGCAACACCCGCTGTGAGTATCGTGTAGAGTACACCAAACTTCTGTGCATAATACCCCAAGTTGGCCGGGCGCTTTGTCTTTGTTACGAGATACTGAAAGACCTCTATTGGAGCCTTGAGAACATCATATATTGGCTCAGCACGGGAATTTCTTTCCGTGTCCTGGATCGTCAGACCATACCTTTCAAGTTCGCTGAAAAATCTGAGAGCATCATCTCTCAACGCTGTTTTCACGAGGAAGTTCGAGAACATTGGAATGGTCGGATGCTCAGAAAGCTCCATGTAGTCCAGGTCGAAATAGCTATATCTCCCGAGTACTCTTACATTCTTTACCGCCTTGAGTATTGGGTCCTCCTTTTTGGCATATCTACCGCCTGTTATTGGTGTGTACTCGTATTCTTTGAGAACGACCTCAAGCGAGAAGTGGTTCGGTGTATACCAAAGCGACCCGTAAAGTATTATCCACAGCTTATCGCCGTATTCTCTGGCGAGTTCCTCAAGCTCCGCCTTGTGCTCTCTGAGACGTTTGAGAATAAGCTCGTGCCCAGCTTTCAGTCCCCTTTCGCTTGGGCTTGCAAAAGCTTTCCTAGCGTACCCTGTCCCTTTTCTCGAGATATTCACCAAATTGAGTCGTTGGAGGATAGATAGAACCTGTGGTTTTATGTTCACGCTCTCGTACTCATTTGGGGCCGTTGGTCCGGTCATTGGGTTGTAATGGACGCGGACTTCTACGGGGAGATCCCTTGAGATATAAACCATTCCAAGTGCGTTCAAGACCTCATCAGCAAAGTTTTCAAGACCGTACTCCTCAAGCTCTTCAATTATACGGTTGATTTCTCTCTCCGAGGCACCGACAAAAACCTCCGGTGGTTTTTCTTCCTTTGTCCTGGAAGAGTAGGGATAATCCGGTGGTACACCAAGGTCTCTCCGAAGTTCGTGTTCAAAAGAGTCTATGTCAAGTACTTTTATCCTCTTTCCATCGACTACAACCTCATCAACCTTTTTTGAGTGTCTCAGGACGATGATATATCTGTAATCGTAGTTGTTCATAGCCAGTTTTTTTGCATCTCTGGCCACATCACCAGTGTCCACGATCTCAACGCCGATAGTTGTGTTTCCTTTCCTTCCCACGACATCGGCCCGGCCCCAACCACCCTCTGGTATGCGGGCTGGTGCTTCAGAACTTGCGGTAAATCCGTAGAAACGAAGTAGGTTTACTACGCTCTCTTTTACAACATCGTGCCACGTTTTTCCGGCACTTTCAGGATTCATGATAGGTCACCGGTCTACTTTTCTTTCCTGGTGGATATAATCTTTTCCGTTGCCAGATATTGTTCAGAATTTTTTTATCCAGCAGGCTATGGTTTTATCTCACCTTTTTGCCTTATCATATCCCAAGTAAAAGGCCGGAAAACAGATTGAGCGCTCTATGTGCTTATGAAGGAATAATATCCCTCTTGAGAAGATCGTGTTTCTGGGGGTAAACGAGTTCGTGTTTGAGGAGACAAAGAGAATACTGGATGAACACGGCCTCCTGCCGAACGACGCCATTATACTCGCGACTGCAGATTTTTCAGATGCTCTGCACTCATAATGCTCAATTCAGATTTTATCGAGACATGCGAGAAGAAGACATCAAACCAATAACATCTCCCAGGACTCTCAAGAATGAACTTAAAAGAAAGGGGAATAAACTCAGTCCTGGCAACAGCGTTCCTTCATATTGGCAGGCAGTATCTCCTTGAAGCCCGTGTACTTCCACAGAGCCTTCGGGAGCTTCACGATGCCCTCTTCCGTCTGGTGGTTCTCGAGGATGGCAACTATCGCCCTCGAAGTTGCTATCGCCGTCGAATTGAGCGTGTGGAGGAACTTCGGCTTCTCGTGAGTCTTGTCGCGGTAGCGGATGTTAAGCCTTCTTGCTTGCCAGTCGGTGCAGTTACTCGCTGAAACAACCTCGCGGAACTTGCCCTGGCCCGCCA
Source organism: Thermococcus sp. (assembly GCF_027023865.1). Taxonomy (NCBI): domain Archaea; kingdom Methanobacteriati; phylum Methanobacteriota; class Thermococci; order Thermococcales; family Thermococcaceae; genus Thermococcus; species Thermococcus sp. The sequence goes on from NZ_JALVUC010000019.1 coordinate 169,388, forward strand.
TCCATGCCTCGATGTCGTACTTCTTTGCCGCAACGTAGCCTAAATCGCCGGTGCAGATATTGACAACGCGATAGGGTATCTCCAGGGCCTGGAATATCTCTTCCGCGTTCTGAAGGAGCCTTTCGTGCCACTCCCAGCTCTCCTCCGGGCGGGAGTAGACGAACTGTTCGACCTTGTGGAACTGGTGGACGCGGAAAATTCCCTTCGTGTCCTTTCCTGCCGTTCCCGCTTCCTTCCTGAAGCACGGTGAAACGCCGACATATAGAAGTGGTAAATCCCTGCCCTCTATTATTTCGTTGGCGTGAAGGCCGGCGAGTGGGTGCTCTGCCGTCGGGATGAGGTAGAGATCCTCCCCCTCGACCTTGTAGATGACGTCTTCGAAGTCGTCAAAGCTGGTAACGCCTTCCTCAACAAAGCGGTGGACCATGTAGGGTGGAATAACCGGAGTAAATCCCTTTTCAATGAGCTTATCGAGGGCAAAGCGGATTAAAGCGAGGTCAAGGAGGACAAGCTCGTTCATGAGGTAGTAAAAGCGCGCGCCGCTGACCTTAGCGGCCCTCTCGAGGTCTGCTCCGCCGAGAAGTTCGAGCATGTCAACGTGGAGCTTCGGCCTCCAGCTCAGAAGCTCGTAGTCCATCTTTCCTAGGCTCTGCTCTTTGAAGCTCTCAAGGAAGCCCTCCCAAACGTGAGCCTTGCCCCAGAACTTTATCGGGACGTTCTCCGTGTCGTCTTTTCCAACGGGGACGGTCTCATGGGTTATGTTGGGCAAACGCCAGAGGTAGTAGTCAATTTTTTCCCTAAGTTCATCGACTTCCTTTTCGAGGGTCTCGATCTGCCCCACTATCTCATTGCTTTTGGCCAGGAGATCCTCTATCGGCTCCCCAGCCTTCTTACGCTTGCCTATCTGAACGGCAAGCTGGTTGCGTTCCTTTCGAAGGGCGTTTATCTTCCTGAGGTTCTCGCGCCACTCCCTGTCGAGTTTGAGGATTTCATCTATCCAGGCGAGCTTATCGGTTTCGCCACGCTTGATGAGGTCATTCCTGACAACTTCGGGGTTTTCACGGATGAGCTTTATGTCCAGCATCGCTCTCACCTGGGGGAAGAAGGGGAAGAACTTTAAAAAAGGTTTTGATGGCTTTCAGCCGAAGAAAGTAACCTCAACCTCCTCCCCTGCTTCGAGTATCTCCACATTTTCAGGAACCTCTATGAAGCCGTCGGCATCGACGAAGCTGGTAACAGCCCCACTACCCTTGAGTATCGGCACCGCGTTATCTCCCTCTATCCTGACCGGTAGGAACTGCCTCCTACCCTTGACGGAGAAAACCTTGTGGGCGAGCCTCTTCCTGACCTTCCTGACCTCGCTCTCCCTGCCAATTAGCTTCCTGAGGAGCGGTGCAACAAGGAGCGTGAAGTTGGTGAGGCAGCTCGTTGGATAACCGGGAAGACCAAGGACGGGCTTTCCATCGATGAGGCCTATAACCGTCGGCTTTCCTGGCTGTATTGCTATACCGTGTATCTTGACCTCACCAAGCTCTTCAACGATGGAGTTCGTGAGGTCTCTCACCCCTCCACTCGCGCCCCCGCTGAGTATAACGATATCGCAACGTTCCAAACCCTTCTCGATGAGGGTCTTAAGGCTCTTGCGGTCATCCCTTGCTACTCCAAGGAAAACCGCCTCCCCCCCAAGCTCCCTCACCGCGTCTGTTACCGCCCTTCCGTTTATGTCGTAGATTTTACCGGGGGCTAGTTCCCTGCCCGGAAGAACGACCTCACTACCTGTGCTTATCACTGCCACCCTCGGCCTTCTGAAGACGGGGACTTCCAAGATGCCCACCGCCGAGAGGAGAGCAGTCTCCTTGAAGCTCAGCCGCGTGCCCTTTCTGAGGAGGAGTTTACCCTTTGGAATGTCCACACCTGCCTTCATGACGTCCATAGCAGGGTATGCAGGCTTGAAAACTAAAATCTCATCCCCTCTCCTCTCGACGTCCTCGAACTGGATCACCGCGTCGGTTCCCTCTGGAAGGGGAGCACCTGTGGAGATGTAAACTGCTTCATCCTTCTCGGGCTTCACATCGAGGGAATCGCCTGCATGAACCTCACCGATAACCTTCAGCCTTACCGGATCACTCTCGCTCGCCATGAAGGTATCCTCCGCCCTAACGGCGTAGCCGTCGACGGTTGCCCTATCAAAGGGCGGAACATCGATTGGGGAAACAATGTCCTCAGCCAGGACCCTGCCGAGTGTCTCCCCAAGCGGAACCTTCTCGACCTTTGGCTCGAGAGGAAATGAGTTTATCGTCTCAAGCGCCTTCTCAAGTGGTACAACCTTAAGGAATGCCATGCCATCACCCTAAGAGAGAGGGATAGTTCTCTATAAATGGGTTGCGTAAGCAGGAGTGTTTACTTCTTTCTTCTGAAAGCCTTGTCCTTTAGGGCGGGGATGCAAGGGTTCTAAAACCAGCCCGCAAACAGGAAAGCAAACCATTTTAAAACCTAAGAACCATACCATACTTTGAGATGAAACGCTCAGTAACCATCAAACTCCAGCCCTCAAAAGAACAAGAGAAAACCCTCTTCAAGCTAGCCGACATTGAGGCTAAAGTCTGGAACCGAGTAAACTACCTCCGCAGGCAAAGAATTCTTCAAAGAACAAATCATTGACTTCAATAAGACTGAAAAGATTGTTTATGAAGAATTAAAAAAGGAAATCGGTTCTGCGACAGTCCAGCAAATTTGCAGGAAGAACGCTGAAAGCTGGCGTAGTTTCTTCTCACTCTTAAGGAATAAGCGGGACGGAGAACTACCAGAATGGTTCAAACCAAGACCACCAAACTACTTGAAGGACGACGGGAAGAGAAAACCATTAATCGTCCTCAGGAACGACCAATACAAGATTGACGGGAATACGCTCATTCTAAAAGGTCTCGGAAAATTCAAACGCCTCGAAATTCAATTCAATGGTAGAATACACTTGAGGGGCAAGCAAGGACGCTTAGAGATAACCTATGACACCGTTAAACGTAAATGGTATGCTCACGTTAGCTTTACCGTTGAAGAAAAGTTAACCAATGGTGAGTGGGTTAAAGTCCCAAGAGAACCATTAGGCAACCTCTCTGCTGGCATTGACTTGGGAGTGAACAACTTAATGGCCGTTTACGTGGAAAACGGTGAAAGCTTCCTCGTGAACGGAAGACCGTTAAAAGCCATTGACTTCTACTTCAGGAAGGTTATCGCTGATTATCAGTCAAAACTCAACAAGTCCGGAGCGAAGAAGAGCCGGAAGCTTAAGAGAATGCACGAGAAGGCCAAACTTCAAGCCAAACACTACATTAACACGGCGGTAAGACAGACGCTCGAAAGACTGTATCACCTTGGAGTTTCGAGAATTGCGATTGGCCACCCTAAAGGCATCAGTAGAAACTCTGATAAGGGAACGAGGCAGAATTTCCTCCTCTCTCACGTCTGGCGGTTCAATATGGTAATTCAGCGTCTCAAGGAAGTCTCGGAAGAGTATGGTATTAGTGTTGTGGTTGTGAATGAGGCTTTTACTTCGAAGACTTGTCCCGTCTGCGGGAAGCCCCACGAGGAGGCGAGGTTTGTTCGGGGATTGTTCAAGTGTCCTACGACGGGGCTTATCTTTAACGCGGACTTAGTTGGAGCGTTTAATATCTTAAAGAAGGTGGCAAAAACCATAACCCCGAACTTGGGAGGTTTGTATGCTCAAGGGAGGGGTAATTGGCTCAAGGCCGAGCCAGAGGGGTTAAAAACCCGTTTTAGTTTGGGTTTTAATGAAGCCCCTCAAACCTTCCCGAGTTTGGCGAGGGGTTAAACCGTTGGAACCCTTCGCCTTTCACGGCAGGGAAGAGGTCAGAGGTGATGCCTATGAACATACTAATTTTTGGCCCTCCAGGGAGTGGAAAGTCCACTCACTCGATGCACATCGTGGAAAAGTACGGCTTGAGTTATGTCTCCTCAGGGGACATAATACGGGGCGAGATTGAGCAGGGGACGCCTCTCGGGAGGGAGATGGCGATTTACCTCTCCAGGGGGGATCTGATACCGGACACGATAGTCAACACGCTTATTATCTCGAAGTTGAGGCGCCAGAGGGAGAATTTCATACTCGACGGCTATCCCAGAACGCCGGAGCAGGTCCTCTCCCTCGAGAACTACCTCTACGACCACGGCATCAAGCTTGACCTGGCGATGGAGATTTTCATCACCAAGGGGGAGAGTGTTGAGAGAATCTCCGGGAGGAGGATATGCCCGAACTGCGGTGCCGTCTACCACGTGAAGTATAACCCTCCAAAGATTCAGGGGATATGCGACCGCTGTGGCTCCCGGCTCGTTCAGCGGCCGGACGATAAGGAAGGTGTTGTAAAGAAGAGGTACACGGTATATACCAGGAACATGGAGTCGATAATCAAGTTCTACCGGAAGACGGGGATATACGTGCGCATTGACGGCCATGGCAGCATAGATGATGTGTGGAAGAGGATTGAACCCCTTCTCGACTACATCAAAGCTCGGGAGGACTCTTTCCGAGGACGTTGAGGAGTTCCCTCACATCCTCGTCTTGCACCAGCTCTCGCACCAGCTCTTCCACGGATTTTTCCTCTTGCATAACCCTCGCGAGAGCCTTGTCCTCCGGGTCGAGTATTCTCACCTCAACTGGGTACTCCCCCATGAGTATCGTCCTTGAGAAGGATATGGTCTTCCCCTTCAGTGCCTTCTTCAAGGAGTCCTTCTCCGCTTGGGAGAGCCGTTTGAGGGTCTTGAGAACGACTTTGATTTCCTCTGTGCCGTTTGACGGGACGCTGAGCGTGAGCGTTGAGAACTCAACTCCCCACTCCCTCAGGGTGATGATAAGCCCCCTTCCAAGCCTCTCTAGTTTGTTTTCAAACTCTTCCGGTCCGTTCACGATTAGGCGCTCCCCGGGTGATTTCTCTTTTTTGGAAGCTTCCCTTATTCTCAGGTCATCAACGGTAAATTCTACAGAGTACAACCTCCCGAAGGAGGAATTTGCTTCATCGATTAATTTGTCCAGAATTCCCTCCGCGGCGTCTTCGATGTCGATTGGCAGGAATCCCTCATGCTTTGAGGCTGCAATCTCAAAACGGAGGTGCAGGGTCCTCTCAGCCGGTTCAACCAGCACGGAGATATCATCAACTTTAACACCGAGGGCCTCAAGTGCCTCAGCGAGCTTAGATGCGAACAGCTTATCCACAACCGGGTAGTACTCGGAGGGTTCAACCTTCAGCAACCGGAACACTTCCATCTTCAGCTACGTCGAAATCACTTTAAGGGTTTCCATCGAAATCCAGAGGGTGGTTTCATGAGGGTGAGATTCTACGCGACCTTTAGGGAGATAATAGGCAGGAAAGAGGTGGAGGTCACCGGTGTGAAAACGGTTGGAGAACTTCTTGATTACCTGGCAGAACACTACACTCCAGAGATTAAGAAACAGCTCCTCGAGACCCCTCGCGTTGGCCCAGATAAACCCATAGATGGTATGATACTGGTGAACGGCCACAACGTCCTCCACATTAAAGGCCTTGAAACGAAACTCAGCGAGGATGACGACGTCAGGATATTCCCACCCGCAGGTGGAGGTTAAAGAGAAGAAAGGAAAGGTCAGCTTCCTTCCCATATGACGTACTGCTTCTCCGCTAGGAATATCGGCTCTATCCTCTCCCTGACGATGACAACCTTATTCTTTCCGTACCTCTGGTAAAGCCCCTGGATGAACTTTTCGAAGACACCGGCGGGCATCGCGGCCTCCGCCGTTATCGTGTTGTTGCCGGCCTTGACGCTCAACTCTTTGACGGGCACGTAGGTTATGATATCCATGTGCGGCTCTAGGTAGAAGTCATCCTTGTGGATGTCCTTTCCGTTGGGGGCTATGTAGTAAACAATGCTGGCCCGGAGTGTAAACTCGACGTTGCTGTAGCTCTTTCTGAAGGCGGCTTTAAGCTCGAGGTTCCCACTCTTCCCCTCGGGGAGGATGTAGCTCGGATCGGCCGATTTTCCGTTCACCTTGGGTTCGCCGTTGAGGACACCAACGGGACCCTTCTGTACGAGGATGAAGTTGTACCTCGTGGCGTTCGGTACCGTGAGATTAACCTCAACCGGGGTCTCGTTGAGGTAGTTTATGTACAGATTCTTGACGAGCACCTTCTTCTCCATGAGTTTCGTTCCGTTGTAGGCGTTGAAGATCAGGGTGGCGTTCTTTACATCCCTTCCAAAGGCGGAAATCCATATCCTAAGCTCTTGCTTTCCTACAGGTAGCTTCCCGCGGGTGAGGGTTGTATAGACCGTCTTCCACGTGCCGTTCTGGAGGGCGTCTATCCTGTAAACGGCAAAGGGTTCGAACTTGTATATCGAGACCCCTCCGTCGGTATGGACGAGCTTGAAGTTGGCAAAGAGCTTCTGGGTGTCCCACTCGTCGGGTGAAAACGGTATGTGGAAGGCCAATCTGACGAAGTTGCTGAAGGCCACTTTCTTGTAGGCCAACAGACCGTAGTTCTGGAAGACGTATAAGACGTACGGGATGTCGCCCCTGCCCTTTATGATTACCCCATGGGTCAGGTCAATGGTAAGCATTGGCTGGTAGGCGCCCTTGGAGCTTCCGACGTAGACCACCGTCTTACCGCTCTCGTTTACGAACTGTATATACTGCCTTGGAATTACCTGGAACATTGGAATCGTTTTGTATTCACCGTAGGTTATGGCACCACCGAGGTAGCTTATGGCATTGAACTTGTATATGTCCTGTTGCCATGTTATCAGGTAGTTAAGCTCCCAGGCCTCGAAGTCCTGCTCACTCTTTGTTCCATATTTGGAGAAGAAGTCTGCGACAATGTATCTTCTGTCGTAGGCATGACCACCGTCGGTCGCGCTCCTCCGGTGGCTCAACAGGCTCGACTCAATCCAGTAGCCGTAGTCCCACCAGCTTGCGGCACTGTCAAGTGGGTTGGAGTTTTCCCTGAGCCAGTGAAGGGCATTTACCCAGTCGGCCGGAACGGAACCCCCTGCCTCGGCATACCTGTGGGCTTGGCCGCTCAGGTACTGGGCGCCGACTATGGGTAAGGGCACGAAGAGAAGCACGAGCAGAAGGGCGTACATTGCCTTCGTCCCGGTGCTCTCCTTCATCTTCTCAACATAGATGAATATCTCCCCAACCGCTATGCCTGCAAGGAGCATTATCGAGCCAGACGCTTGGAAGATGAAGCGCACCGCGGTCAGGAGGAGGTAGAGGGAGCCGAAGTAGTATGAGATGATGAATATCTCTTTGTAACCGCTTACGTCGTTCTTAACGAGTTTTAAGCCGAATCTGAAGAGGATTATTGCAAAGCCGAGGAGGGAGAGCAGGAAGATTATGCCGTCGTTGCCTCTAACGCTGTAGTACCCTGCTATGTCACTCCATTTTGTCCTTGCAAGCTCTGCAACCGTCTGGTAGAGGGGGGTTGACTGGCTTCCCTGCCCAAGGAACTTGAAGAGATCCCTTCCAAAGTAGGCGTAGAACGCTAGGAAGCCGATGATGGCTATGATAACGAGCATCCCGAAGCGGTGCTTCTTGTCGGAGTAGTTGAGTCCGAGCCTTTCGCCGTAGAGCATTAAGGCAACGAGAGCCAAGAGTGTCGCGAATGCCTCGAGGGAGAAGATAAGGAAGGGCCTTATCCCAACGAAGTCCGTGTATGACACCGCAAGCCCGAGAAGGAGGGAGAGGCCGTAGATGCTGAAGTAGTCAACGGTGAAGCGCTTCAGCCCCTCAAATTCACCGAAGGTGAAGTACACGACGATCGCCGTACCAGCAACGAGGAGCAGTACTCCAACGCCGAAGATGCTTCCTGTCCAGACCCCCATGTAGAGGACGCTGGAAATCAGGAACAGCACCGCTCCGGTTATCTTCTTCCAGTTCCAGTCTCTCTCATCGAGGTAGACTAGCAGGAGGAACACTGCAAAGAGGAAGAACATCATGAACGGCCCTCCACCGCGGTTGTTTCCCGACATTGTCTTGGTGAAGCTGGCGTAGGAGAACATCATAAAGGCCGCTCCCCAAATGCCGGCCCAGTCTGAGTGGATCTTTTTTCCAACTAGGTAGACCCCTATGACCGTCATCGCCCCTACGAAGGGAGGCCATGCCTTGAACGCTCCCATAACACTAGTCCCAAAGAGGGCATGGGAGATCTTGTAGAAAGTCGCTTGGACGGTGTAAAGACCGAGGTAACCAGTGACCTTTAGTCCAGTTGGAGGGTCAGCGTAGGCGAAGTACCTCGGAATCCACTCGTGGATGGCCTGTTTGTACATCTCGTAGTGGAAGAAGGTATCGGGGTCGAGGAAGGTCTTGTAGTTGGAGGTGATGTCCCTCAGGGCGTATCCCCAGTAGGCAAGCAACAGGGCTATTATAGGGAGGCCGTAGGCCTTGAAAAGGCGGTAGTAGCGGGACAGCTCCGCGTTCCCGTCTTTCTTGCTTTTCTTTCTCTTCCCTCTCTTCTCTTTGACATCGGTTTTCATAACCACCACCTCATTCCACAGTAACTGACTTTGCAAGATTCCTTGGCTTGTCGGGGTCGTTGCCCCCCAAAACCGCTAGGTGATATGCAAGGATCTGGAGCGGGACAACGTAGAGTATCGGGCTCAAGAGTTCATCAACCGAAGGCATCTCAATGAAAACGCTCGAAACGCGCCTTAAATCCTTCCGCTCACCGAGGGAAATCACCAGTGCACCCCTAGCGCGGGCTTCCTCGATGTTACCTACCATCTTGTCGAAGGTCTCTCCGCCCGGTGCTATCGCAACAACCGGAACACCGTCCTCGATGAGCGCGAGAGGACCGTGCTTCAGTTCTCCAGCGCTCAGGCCCTCGGCGTGGATGTAGCTTATCTCCTTAAGCTTCAGCGCGCCCTCAAGTGCCGTTGGAACGCTTATCCCTCTACCTATATAGAAGAAGTCCCTCATATTAACTAGGCTACCGGCAAGCTCCCTGATGGAATCCCCATGCTTGAGAACCTCTTTAACCAGCTCCGGAACCGCCTTGAGACCATTTTCAAGCGCGTTGAGGTATTCCCCTTTGGCGGTTTCAAGGACCCTTGCTAACTCGATGGCAAGCATCGTGAGGACGGTCAGCTGAGTGGTGTAGGTTTTGGTCGCGGCGACGCCTATTTCCGGGCCGGCATGGGTGTAGAGCGTCAAATCCGCTATTCTCGTCGCCATACTCCCAACGACGTTGACTATCGCTACAACTTTGGCACCCTTCCGCTTGGCCAGCTTCATGGCCGCGAGCGTATCGGCCGTCTCACCACTCTGGGTTATCGCTATCACGAGGGTGTTCTCATCCACAAGGTTCTCGAACTCGTATCTGAACTCGCTGGCGTCTTCGACTATTGGGACCTTTTTTGCAAGCCTCTGAAAGAGGTACTTGCCGACGAGGCCCGCGTGGTAGGAGGTTCCCATCGCTACGATGAAGATTTTATCATACTTCGCTATCCCCTCGGCAACCGCCCTGATTAGATCGGCGTTTCCGTGGATGGCATCCCTTATCGCCCTCGGTTGCTCGTATATCTCCTTGAGCATGAAGTGCGGGAACCCTGCCTTTTCGGCCATCTCAAGGGTCCAGTCTATTTCGTGAATGGGCTTCTCGACGGGTTCACCCGTGTAGAGGTTCTTCACAACGTAAGAGTCCTTAGTGAGGATGGCGTACTCCCCGTCATCGAGGAAAATCACTTTGTTTGTGTACTCCAGAAAAGCCGGGACGTCGCTGGCCGCGAAGTTTTCCCCGTTTCCGATTCCAAGAACTAGCGGACTCTCGTTCCTGACAAAGTAAAGCCTGTCCGGTTCGTCGGTATATATTATCCCGAGGGCGAATGAGCCTTTCAGCCTGAGGAGTGCAGTTCTCATGGCCTCCTCAAAGCTTTTGCTTGACTTCACTTCTTCCTCTATGAGGTGGACTATAACTTCAGTATCGGTGTCGCTCTCGAACCTGTGTCCTTTCCTCAGGAGCTCCTCCCTCAGCTCGCTGAAGTTCTCGATTATACCGTTGTGGACGAGCGCTATCTTCCCCGTGCAGTCTGTGTGGGGATGGGCATTGATACCGTTCGGAACGCCGTGGGTGGCCCAGCGCGTGTGGCCTATACCCCTCCTCCCAGGCATTTTGAGGAATCCGAGCTCCTTGGTAAGCTCGTCTATCCTTCCAGCACCTTTCTTGACAAAGAGCCTGCCGTTATCCTCTGTAACGATTCCAGCCGAGTCATACCCTCGGTATTCGAGCCTCTTTAACCCTTTGACGATTACCTCACAGGCAGGCCTATCTCCGATGTATCCAATTATTCCACACACGGCAACCACCCGCTTTTACTCCCTTCCTCGATAAACCGCGAGAGTTAAAAGCCTTTCTCAGGGAGACTTTTCCGGGATTCATATATCCTTTGGTTCAGCTTTCAATGGGAAAAGCCTTTATAGCCCCTGTGGATACCATTCTCGGTGGACCGATGGACAGAAAACTCGACGAGTACCTGAAAAATACGACGAACAAAGTGAAGCCTAAGGAACCATCCCATAAAAGGAAAAAACGCCTCAAGTCAACCAGCCTCGAGTCCTTTCTGCCGGAGGAGTACGTCAACTACTTCAGGGGGCTTCACATTGGCTCAAAGCGGATAAGGAACGCGAAAATAGATGAGTTATAACCCCTCTCCAATTATTGCCCTTCCCCCCAGCTGGAAGACAAAGGCCCTTTTATCACCGTTCAGATTCGCTTCCACGCGCTTTCTGAACCTCCAGTACTGGCTGTCTGGCACGCTAACCCTCAGCGTCGCCCTTCCAAATCCTTCCTTTTTCAGGAAGTCGTTTATCCTAATGGGGTGGAACGGGACGATTCCGGCAACATGATATGTTCTCTTAAGATAGGAGCTCTTTATCTCCTCATCTCCGGTCGCTAAAACGCGCCTCTTTTCGCGGAGCAGCATCCTAACCTCAACGGGGAGCAAATGGAACAGCTCGTTTATTAAATCTGCGTAGTCAACGGCCTGTGGTATCTCGTAGAGGTATTCACCAGGCTCGTCAGTCCACTCCACGATGTTCTTAAGGTTTGGGTCGCTTTCAACCCTTTCCTCTGCTGGGAGGATAATCGCGCTTCTCTCGGCCTCTGCAAGGGGCTCTGTGTAGAATGTCAGCCTGTTCAGGGCACCAAAGAGGTCAATGTACTCAAACTCTCCCCTCCATGGAACCCTCCTGCGCCTTATCTGCGGCGGCAGGTCAAAAATGAAGGCGTCAGTCTTCCTGGAATAGGTCTCATAGACTCTCAGCGGACTTGGGAGCAGGTCTTCAAGCTTACGCTCCGGCATCTCTGGAGGCCGAGCAGGGTCGGAGAAGATCACCTCAGCATCGATCCCCTCAACTGTCTCGGGCGAGAGCGAGTCTGCGTTTATGAATTTGATGTTCGAGACGCCATATTTTTTCGCATTTCTCCGTGCGAACTCAACCTTGAGGGGGTCGATGTCGATTCCATACGCCCTCTCAACCTCCATCGCGTAGAATATGAGCTGGATCCCAATACCACAGGAGACGTCGGCGATGCTCCCAACTCCAAACTCCTTAAGGCGCTTGGCGCGGTACCTTGCAACAATCTCGTGTGTGGCGTAGCGGAGACCTTCTAAATCCATCCAGAGGTCGTCGCGCGAGAACTTGTTCTTGGCCTTAATCCTCGCCTTCGCTATCTCGGCTATACTCTCCCAGTTCTCACCGAGTTTTGCACGGAGCTTCTTCTCATCAAAGCCACGCCTTATGAATTCAGTGGCCTCTCCGATTTTCTCCTCGGTGATGTCCTCGAGCATGTTTTCGCCTTAAGGGGAGAGTCTTAAAAATGTTGCCCGCAATTTCGTTAGGGTGATAAAATGGACTGGAAGAAAACCGCCTTTGTGCTCATACTCATAGCCTCTATGGTAGGCTCCTTCTGGTATCTCTACAGCTTCGCCTCGAGGCCCGTTTTTCACAACTACGTCAGTGATGAAGTCTGGTACGTCCCCGCGAGCAGGAACGTCCTCCACAGGCTCGGTGTCGACCTCACTTACGTTAACTCGACAACAGGTTCCAGGGGTGTCAACATAATCTTCGCGAACGAGAGTGATCAGGCGGAGTATGCCTACACAGTGGGGGAGATAGCGTTTGAGTACAACGCCACCTACGAGATGACTTACTACAACTTCCCTGGCCTCTACTTTGAGATCCCACCTGGAAACTTTAAGCCGTTCTTGAAGGCCCTTGCGGAGACCCTTCCAAACGGCTCTTACTACGTCGTTCCCGGTTTCTGGTATCCCGACAAGGAAAACATCCAGAACTACCTCAACACAGAGCACCCGTTCTTGGGCAAGGATTTCATAATGACGGCGATGCTCTTTGGGGATAAACCAATAAACTGGCGCATTCCAAGCATAATCGCCTTCGTTCTTCTCCAGCCCCTTGTTGCCCTCGCGGCCTACAGGATAAGCGGTAGTTATCTGGCTGCCCTGATAGCACTCGTCTTCACGGTGGCGGATCCGACGCTCGATGCCATGTCGTTCGTTGCCATGCTTGACATGTACGTTGCCCTCTTTGTTGCTCTCTTCGTCTTTCTCTTGGCCTATGACAGAGACCGCTGGGCCGCCTTTGCCGTCGGTCTTGCCAGTGCGACAAAGCTGAGCGGGGGCTTTGGTTGGCCTGTCCTCTTCATCAGGGCATTTAAACAGGAGAAGAGCCTTCCGAGGTTCCTTGCGGTCGCCTTCCTTCTCCCGATAACGGGCTTTCTCATACCGAACATACCCGCGATGGTAGCCATCGGACCCTTTGAGTGGCTGAACCAGTTCCTAGGGAGCTTCAGCTGGCAGCTCTCCAACAAGGGTGGAAGCCCTGTTTCCTCACCGGTCTGGTGGTGGTTCATTGACAAGAACCCCTTCCCACTCCACTTCAACCCCAACGTATTCGCCCAGACCGATCCTGTGCTTTTGCTCTCGATGATAGTCTTTATCCTCGCCCTCCCGTGGCTCTACAAGAGGAGGAGAGGAATCCTTGAGCCGTTCGGGGTCTTCTGGTTCACTGTGCTGTTCTTCCTCCTCCAGTATGCCCTCGGAGGAACGACACAGTTCACTTTCTACACGACCGCGCTGGTTCCCCCCGCGGCGGTCGTTATGGGTGTTGCCCTCAATGAACTCCTTAAATGGGAGGCATTTACAACGTCTCTCAGAACGTACTTCGAGTGGATTCTTGAATTAAAGAACTGGGTTGGGGGGCGCTTTTAGCCCCCTCACACAGCCTTCCAGAAGGGATCCTTCTGGGCCTTCACCTTGGCCGTCATTTTGAGGGCCTTTATGTCTGTCTCATCAAGCTCGTTCTTGAGCTGCTTGGCGAGCAGGATGACGTCGTTCTTGCTTACGTCAACGTAGAGCGTCTCTCCGGGGTGGATGTGCCTGCCTACCATCGCACCCTCGATTGCCACCGCAACGGCGTCACCCTTCTTGGCCTCCTGAACGAAGTCGCTCTTGCTCTTGATGGACTTTATGACGCCAGCTTTCTCCCCGTTCTGCTTGATGAGAACTACGCCGGGTCGTATTCTCCCCTCAAGGACTTCAACGCCAACTATTGCCGGCTTGCTCCTCCTGAAGACGTAGCGCTCGTCGGGATAGAGCCTTATAACGCCAGGGAATGTGACGTTCTTTAGTAAATCGCGCTTCTTCTCTTCCTCTTTTGCTAGGATCCATGCCTCATAGTCCTCTATGAGCTTGTAGATGATGTTGCCGGTGAAGATGGGTATGCCCTTGGCTTTCGCCACCTCTTCGGCGTCCTCATTGACCTTCACGTTGAAGCCGAGGACGACGCCGTACTTCTCTTCCTCCTCGTGAACGCTCAAAGCTTCCATGACGTCGGTCTTGCTGATGTTCCCGATGTCGGCCTTCCTTATTGGGATGTTCTTCTCTCCCAGCTCCTTGCTCAGAGCCTCAAGAGCGCCGAGGGTGTCGGCCTTGACGATGATGCCGACCTTTCCGGCACTTATGACAACACTCCTTATCTGGCTCAGGATTTCCTGCTTCGCTTTCTCAAGTCCCTCATACGAGCGGGCCGCTATTGCTGGTGAGCCTGCCAATGCTTCCTCGAGACCGGGTGCAGCTATCTTTATACCCGCCGCGGCAACAACCTCATCCACCTGGTCGAAGCGGAACCTTGGATCGCGTATCTCGTCGAGGGGCTTGGGTTTGAGTAAAGCGCGAATTTTTGTCACTATAGCTTTGTCCTTTCCGCCGACGACTATGGTGTCGTCCTTTCTCAGCGTTCCGTCGTAGACTATGACATCGATGGTAGTCCCGAGGCCGAGTTCCTCGCGAACCTCGAGGATTGTACCACGCGCAGGGCCCTCTACCTCTGTCTTAAGCTTCTCCTCGAGATACTTCTGACTCAGGCCGGCGATGAGAACGAGAAGCTCTGGAACACCCACTCCGTACTTGGCTGAAATCGGGACTATGGCCAGCTCTCTTGTGAAGTCCTGAACCCTGTCAAACCTATTCGCCTGGAAACCCATCTCGTAGAACTTTCCTATCAGCTCCCAGAGCCTCGTCTCAAGCTCCCCTTGCGCCCTCTGGTCCTGCTTCTTGATGTTCACTAAGAAGGGTTCGTCCTCCTCAACCTTCCAGCCCTTTATCCTATCTATCTTGTTTGCTGCCACAATGAACGGCGTCCTGTTCTTCCTGAGTATCTCGATGCTCTCTATCGTCTGCGGCTGGAAGCCCTCGTTGGTGTCTATAATGAGGACCGCAAGGTCGGCCAAACTCCCACCGCGAGCACGCAGGCTGGTGAAGGCCTCATGGCCTGGGGTGTCTATAAAGAGCAATCCAGGGAGCTTTATCTCGCCCTTCCAGAGCTTGATGAGCGGGCCTGCTAAGGTTCTAACGGTCTCTATCGGGACCTCGGTAGCACCTATGTGCTGGGTTATTCCGCCGGCCTCTTTACGTGCTACGTTAGTATTTCTAATACGGTCAAGTAAAGTAGTTTTGCCGTGATCCACATGTCCGAGAACCGCGATGATGGGCTGCCTAATCTTCTCCACCATTTTCCTCACCCCTGACCCTAACTCATGTGGGGGCTTTTAAAAGGTTCGGCAATTAAAAGCGAGGAAGACTTAGAAGTCGCAAAACCTGCAAAACCACAGTAAAAAGCAAAGGAAAAAACTCAACGTTCCAGACAGTTCATTTTATCCATGTACTCCTTCTTTGCCTTCGCGTGGGTGTGATAGAACCAGTCAGCTGCTTTACAATACTCAAAGAGCTCCTCGGGCTTGAAGTACAGGTTTATCTCCCTCTCGGCACTCTCGGGGCTGTCGCTGGCGTGGACGACGTTGTAAATGGAATCGCCTATGTCGAGGCCGTAGTCACCGCGTATACTCCCGGGTTCGGCGTCCTTTGGGTCGGTAGCACCGGCCATCTTTCTGACCACACTTATCGCGTAGCGTCCTTCAACGACCATAACAACGCTTGGGGCCTTGGTGATGTAGTCTATCAGGCCCTCGAAGAACGGTTTGCCTTTGTGCTCCGCATAGTGCTTCTGAGCCAGCTCCCGGGTTATCCAGAGCATCTTCATCCCGACGATCTTAAGCCCGCGCTTCTCAAATCTAGAAATTATTTCGCCTATTAAACCCCTAACAACCGCGTCCGGCTTGAGGATAACAAGGGTTCTTTCTATGTGCTTCTCCACCATTGGCAACACCACTTTGAGATGGAAGGGGAAGTTAATAGGTTTTTTGGAAATCCGGGCTCTAGAGAAACCCACTGAAACTATCGAAAAGAGGAGAAAATGTAGAGAGAAATAAAAGCTCACCCGACTTTGACATAAAATGTAACTGCACCCCAAGTGGTGTGAGTTCCCCACAAGTCGAGGACGTCTCCTGCTTCACGAAAAGCCGCCTGAAACTTTACGTTCACAATGGCATGCCACTGACCGTTGTGGAGAACACTCTGACTAATACTGGTCTCGGAGGCTACGTCTGTTTTGAATGAATACTCTGCATCTAACGAATTTGTATCAAACTTTAAGAGCCATGTTGCTATTTGGGTTGATCTATCCACAGCTGGGAGCATCTCGAAATTTGGAATTGTTGAAGTAAACGTAACTGCAGGGATAGGGTATCCAAAGGTAATTTGAACGGTAGTGTGACCATTTTGATGTCTTACGGGATCAGCTATCATTAGTTCCGGATTCAAGGAGGGGTCAATGTTCCAATTGTGAATGATCTTTGCTGAGTATGCTACATAATCCCTATAATTGGTGTTCCCTTCTACCTCTTTTAACCCGCACCCGGGATCGATCTCGTATCTGCCTTCGGCAGGTGCACTTTTAGGTGGGGCAACCAAGAAGTATTCCCTGTTGGGATTATTATCGTCTTTAAGTCCATACACAGTAGCTAGTGCATAGATATTTCCATAGGGTGCATCGTTCACTCTTATTGTTACATCCCCTAGAGGCTTCCAGTACGGCGAACTCTCGCCGCTGTAAACCTTCACGTTGCCGTTGCTGTCCACGGTTTTAACTTCCCATCCCCTGGGAACGCCGATCTTCTCCTTGGGGATTACGTCGGGCTTGAACTTCGGTGCCCTTTTGTTCCACTCCAAAAGCTCACTTCTAATTTTGTCTGGTAGTATGGGGGTGTTCCTGCTCGTTGCCGTGATCAGAATATCAACCCTTCAATTCTTGGTTACCTTTATTCCGTAGCCCGTTATGACTGAGCCTTTTGGCAGTTCTGGAGCGGCATATACATGCCACTTGGCGTTTGGGGCGCTTTTCTCAACGAGCTTGGGAATTGTCTGTTTCAGGAACTCTGGGCTTAACGGCAGGCCGTTCTTGGAGTAGAGAACGTAGGCAGTATAGTTGTTTCCAGCAATCTTCTGTATTGCTGGGATGCTGTACTGGACACTCCGGTTCGTTGGATACGCTGAAACAACAAAAAGGCTCCCAACCAGAACTCCGAGTATAAACCATACCACCTTTTGACGCATCCGACCCCCCCAACGGGTTGTCGTCTAAAGAAACGACGTCATAGTATTTAACTCTTTCGCTCTCTCGAAATTAAGGAATGACGGGAATATTCATTGAACTAAAATTACTAAGAAAAGAAGGAAATCACTTCCTTCTCTTGGCCCTCTGAAGGCGGGCCTCCTCGAAGGCCTTGGTCCACTTGAGTTTTCTCGGATTTCTAACCATGAAGTAGAGCTTCTCGCACTTGCCGGAGCAGAAGAACAGGACTCTGCCGTCGTTCCTGACGTACATCTTGCCGGTTCCCGGCTCGAACTCCTTTCCGCAGTAGGAGCAGACGTTCCAGCGAGCCATTTCAACGCCTCCTTCTGATTTCTCTGGCCTCACGCTCGGTCTCCCTGAGTATGACTATGTCACCGACGCGGACCGGCCCTTTGATATTTCTCCTGATGACGCGGCCCTTATCGCGCCCCTCGAGAACGCGAACCTTAACCTGGGTAACGCCACCTGTGACGCCGGCCCTTGCAATGATCTCAATAACCTCTGCCGGGTATCCATCATCGCTCATTTCTTACACCCCTTAAAAGCTACCTCTCGGTGATCAACCTCAGTGAAGGATGAGAAGGAGCTCACTTGAGGAGCTCCCTGACCTTCATGGCGATGTCATCAACGAGTTCGCGCCCCTTGCCGGGTTCGGCTATGGCAACGCTGGCCGAGGGAACCTCAAGCCCGGCGGCAGCGCCAAGCTCCTTCTTGCTCGGGACGTATATGTATGGTATCTCCTTCTCCTCACACAGCGGTGGGAGGTGGGCAACTATCTCCTCTGGGTCAACATCCTCAGCTATGACAACGAGCTTGGCCTGGCCCCTCTCAACGGCCTTGGTCGTCTCGTTGGTACCCTTCCTTACTCTCCCGGTGTCGCGGGCAAGCTCAATGGCCTCAAGGGCCTTTTCAGCAAGCTCCTGCGGAACCTCAAACCTGACATAACCTGGCTTAGCCATTCTTCATCCCTCCGGAATCCTCATCGTTCATCGAATTTTGCGTGCTGAGTTCTTGGAGAGAATTTAAAAGGGTTTCGATATCGGAAGCAGCCAAACTCGTCATCCCCAGCGGGGCGGTGGGATAAATAGAAGGAAAAACCTCATCATATTGAGGCTTGTCGGTTATCAACTTCACTTTGACTCTTTAGCGTAGCCGTGGTATATTTCGAGGTTTCTCCTAGCTCTCGCACGTGGTATCTGATGGCCCATCAGAGCGATGATCTCGTTGGCCTTCGCCTTTCCGTGGTGGATCATCTTCCTCTCGGTCTTTATCTTCTCGACCTTGAAGGTGTAACCATCAACCTCAATGACTTCTCCAACGACGAACTCCTCATTCCTAGGAACCTTAACCTTAAAGGCCTGCGTGAGGCCTTTCGAGAGGTATATCGACACCTTTATGACCTTTGGATAGGTCAGACTCTCACCCCAGAGGGTTTTGATTTCACCTATTCTGCCCCTCTCAACGCGTTTCTCCCCTTCAAGTTCTATCCCCGTTATTCTAACTTCATCCCCTTCGGTTTCCACTATGTCGCCGACCTTTATTTCCTCCCCTTCTGGGAGTTCGGCGAAGGTCTTGAAACTCCTCTCGTGTTTACTGACTATGAGCGGAACCTTAACAAGCTTCGGTAATGTTACATGCCAGACGTTACCGCATTCGTTGCACTTAAGGGTAAGCTCCCTTCCCCTCTCCTTGATGACTTCAACGTCATCGCTACCGCACTCGGGACAAACAAACCACTCTTCCATTTCTCTCACCAGAGGAAAGAAGAGGGGAGGCATTTATAAAGGTGCCCCAAGTGGGGACTATTCAATTAACAGCCCCAATTAGCTCTAAGATTCTGAGGGCATAATATGTTGCCTGTAAACTACCATAACCTTTGTCACCCTTATAGTATAAGAAGCCCCCGTATTTGTACTTTAAAGAGCGAACGAAGCTTATCAAACTCTGAACATCCTTCGGGCAGTAACCCATGTAAGCTAGTGCCCTCACCGCTCCGCGAGTATTGTAGAGATCGGGGCCACCCCAGCCCCCATCATGCTCCATACTGAGTATGAACTTAGCGGTCGTTTCATTCGTGTAATTGTAGCCCAATGCATGGAGCAGTAGTACTGCGTTCTCCGTCCGGTAAAGAACTACTGCCGTGTTGTTTGATAGTGGTCCAAATGTTCCATTGGCATGTCTCAGGGAGAAGATTTCGTTAATCAACTCTGCTTTTGTTTTTGAACCCAACCTAACTCCTATTGAATTTCCAAGTTTTACAAGGAACACCCATCCTGTGTCCATTAAGAGATCTTTCCTCTTGTGGGCTAGATAAAGTTCCATAAGTTTAGCTGTTTCATTTTTTAGATATTCCATGTCGTTTGGATCAATAGTGAGATTCAGTTCTTTGTATGTGAGATAGACTGCATACAAAGCCGTTGGGTTATCCTGGCTGTAGGGCCATCTGTTCCAAAGGGCATATTTTAAGTACTTCCCCAATCGAGTTTTATTAATTGGTATCCCAGTTTTTTCGGCAACATAAACTCCCTGATAAGTGGATATGGAACCACATGAGTTTTGAGATGGAAAAGCAAAGCCCCCAAGGGGGCTCTCCCAGCTGTGTATAAATTCTATTGTCTTCTTGTCCGGTCTTTTACCGAGTAATGCAATCGTCTTTACAGCATAATAAGTTCCCTGGAATTCCCCGTAGTCCTTCCCAAAGAGGTTAAATCCTCCATCAGGTAACTCCTGAGAGATAACATAGTTGTAGATCTCCCTTGAAATGTTGCCATTTAAGAGATCATACTCACGGAGTAGCTGGGTGAGTTTGGCCACTATAAAGAGTGGCGGCCTACTTTTAATTATCTCCCCAACGTTTTTGGAGACGTTGTCAATAAAGGAAGCGTCATCCCGGTACTCTTGCGTTTTGGTATAGTTAACCCCCATTATATTCAGGCACTTAGTATCTTCAATAAAATTAAATAGAAAACCCATCAGCTGGAGTCCCCCGTACTCCTCCAGTGGCGTTAGGTTCTGAAATTTCTCCAGACAATATTCCTTGGTGCTCTTGAGACTGCTCAGATTATAACCGAGGACATGTAAAATCTCAACGGATTGAGGTGTGAGATCCATGCTCTGATACATGAAAGAGCCATTTTTCTGTTTCAGATTTAATATGAACTCCGTGATTTTTTCTGGATTTTTAGGGGAGGAGTTTAACATTGAAAGTGTCATAACTCCATAGTAAACTATCCAGAACTTAGGGACTAAATTTTTGTCAAAACTCTCGGTTGTGTTTTCAAAAAGGTTGTTCTCATTCTCGTGAAGCCAGTTTACAGTCTGAGCTTTATTGTACGGGGTTGATTGATAGCCTTAAGTGCCGACACAAAATAATACGTTGAAATAATGTCTGGAGTTATAGTATCATCGATATCAGTAAAACCACCCATTGGACATTCGCTGAGATGGAGTCTCTTGGACATGTAAGTAATCCATTCTTGGCCAAGAAACGCGGAGATGTTAACGTGCATGGGAGTACAGCTAAGCTGAATTCCATCAGTTTTGCTCGTGGTTAGTTTGACCATTCCCCCACCGTTTACTCCATTAGAGTACACCTCCCAGTATATCCCCAACAACAGAACCACGACTAAAAAGGAAGAAAAAAGAAATTTTTTCATGTTTCATCACTCCCTACTCTTGAGGATATTGGCATTTTCAATGTAGTATGTATAGTACCCGGCCGCCCCAAAATAGAAGGAACCTGAAGTGCTGTCTCCTATTTTCCATATGCCAAGAGTTGCAGTTGCTTCTATGTTGTCAAAGTCTACTCCAGCATAGTCGGTGTTGTAAACGGTTCCACTGTAGTCGGCACTACTGGAAGTCGTGGTAAAACCTACCCCTGGTGGGGCTGAGATATAGACAGAACCGCTAAGGGCAACAAACGTCAACCCAACCCCCAAGGTTATTTTCTCTGCTGGATAGCTCTGGGACCACCAGTAATCGTACGGCTGAATCCAACAGGCTGCCGACGAGTAGCCTCCCACCGTTACTGAGGAAAACTCGTCTTTTTCGATGCTTAACGATGCGTACGCAGAAATGTAAACATCGCCCTGATGGGGTATACTAAAGGCCTTTCTCTGTTCATAGTCAGAGTCTGGCCCAGACCATTGACTTGCGGTTTCACTGTTGGCAGAAACGGTGCCCTTGAATGCAACAGGTCCCGGGGCAAGTTGGTGCCTGAGTGAGAAATACCTGTTTACCGCCATGAAAACCTCCTTCCTGTCCATCCCCGGTGTGTTGGGGATGTGAACCATTCCGTTCCTTACAGTTACTGGAATCTTTTGGCCGTTCACGGACACGGTGTACGTGTGGACCCCACCTTGCTTGCCGTAGCTGGTGGCACTCACTCCTTGGAGCATGGCTCCAACCAACAACAGGGCTATAAACCACACTATTTTCCGTCGCATTCGCCCCCCCTAATGGGTGGTCACTACAGCGTGATATATACAAGTATTTAAAGCTTTTCCTTCGAAGTTACATTGTACATCCAATGTACATTGTTCAAAATTTACTACTTTGCTGCTGAGGTCATTCCTTCAAGAACACGCGGTACGTCCTGCCCTCCCTCACGCGGGTTATCAACCCCTTCTCCTCCATCTCACGCAGGATTATGCTCACTTTGGCCTTCGAAACGCCCAGCTTCCCTGCTAGCTCGCTTTGGAGAACCGGTCCTTCCTTCAGAATCGCCAGCACCTTCTCCTCATCGGTTCTAAGGTGGGCAAGCTCCTCACTCCTCTTCCTCCCGCAGTATAAAATGTATCCGTAGACAGCTCCGCCGCCGATTATAAGACCCACTATGAACAGTCCTTCATAGAGAAGTGGCGACGGTGGCTTTGTAGGAGTTATCTCCCCGGAGAAGCCAACTATAAAGTAAAACTCATCTCCCGCGTTTACGTCCTGCCTGCTCCACTCAAGGAGAAGCCTCGTCGGAGAGCTTTCCACCCTGTCAGGGGAGGGTATTATAGGTGAAAGGACGGCGTATCCCTTAGGCACGACCAGCTGAACGCGGAACAGGCCAACAGGCTGGCTGAACCTGACGTAGTATGTGAACTGCTGCTTCCCCCCACTCTTTGTTATCATTCCCCGTGTCATGAATGTAAGCTCTATCTTAGCGCTCTCACCAGATCTTAGTAAGGGGAAGTTCATGTAAACGGCGTTTGTTCCACCCAAAACTTCACTTACTGTAACGTTTACTGGGACCGTCGTGTTTCCAAGCTCCATAACTGCCTTCGGGTCCTCAACAGGGTAATCCGTGTATATAACGTATCTCGTCAGATTTGTGTAGGAAGTGAGATCTATCTCAACCGTCTCCCGTATGTTGTTCTGGTTCAGGACGTTAAAATACACGGCGTAGGCGTTTATGTCGTAGCCGTATGGCTGGGCGTGAGCGGGAGGCAGAAAAAGACCCAGAAGGAGGAAGAGAAGGACTAACCCGATTAGAGCTGACTTCCTTCCTTTGGGTTCTTTATTTTCAACAGCGGGCATACGTCCATACACTCCCTGCAGTGGGTGCAGAGGTCGTAGTTAACCACTATCTTCCTGCTCCGTGGGTCTATGTCCAGCGCCCCCTCCGGGCACTTTCCAACGCAGACACCGCAACCAACGCACTCGTAGGCGCGCTTGACAAGGTAGTATGCCTGCACACCCTCATTGAAGTCCTCGGTGTAAGCTCCGTCCTCCCTGAAGACAACGTCACCCGCTCTTATGTAGTTTTCGCTCTCCTCAACCTCGCCGAGTATCGGGGCAACCTTGCGAATCCTGTTGAGGTTAACAACGGTGTTGAAGTGGACGGTGAAAACGCCCTCCTCAGTTTCCGCTATCGAATATCTAACCGGTTCCCAAGAGCGCTCCTCCGGAACCTCAACGTCGAGCTCTTTCGCTATACCCTTCTCTCCCTTGCTGAGCTTCTTCCAGCGCCAGAAGCCGTAGGTTATCCACTCATCTGGCACCTTGAAGCGCTTCTGCCAGCGCTTGAGTTCATCCTCCCACCTGCTCCAGAGTTCGGGCTTCTCCTCCTTCAGCGTATATATTTCAGCCAACGATGCACTTGGGCAGAGGAAGCAGCCTATCCTGTCGAGCCTGTCCTCGTAGAGCGGGTTGTACTTAAGCCCACGGGAGAAGATGTATAACCAGACCTCGAGGGCGCGCCAGTGGAATATGGGCGATGCTCCGGTCTCGTTCGGCACCCAGGGGTTCCTCCATACGCGAGGTTGCTTGAACCTCTTTATACTCTCGTACTTCCTCTGGCCCACGAACATGAGAACCCCTTTCGGGTAGTTCTCCTTTATCGCCATCGTTATCGGACCGAGTTTGGTGACCTTGCAGCACCAGCGGTAATCTCTCCCGGGGGGTGAGAAGACGTGTATTGCCCTCCAGAATGCATCGCCGGCATTGGCAACGATGAACTTTATCCCCTTCGGCTCAAGCTCCTTCCTCAGTTCCTCGACGTACTCGATCGTCTCCGGGAACTCTATGCCAGTGTTGTTGAAAAACACCGTGAATTCGTTTCCAAACTCCTCCAGAGCAAGCCCTAGAACCACCAGACTGTCTTTTCCTCCGGAGAAAGCAACGGCAACTGGAAGCTCTGAGTAGCGAGCTATGGTCTTCCTCATGAAGCGCCTTGCCTCCTCAACCTTCCTCTCCAGCTCGATGCTGTTGGCGTGGAGGACGTCCCCCATCGTTGCTTTCCTTCCCTCGCGGTAGTTGACCGACTTCTGACGCCTAACTTTCACGCCTGTGCCGCGCTCCCTGTTCACCAACTCCTCATAGTCCTTCTTTGCTATGCCCGTGGCGATAACCTCACCGCATTCGGAAACGAGTACGACGTCATCTCCCTTCTGTATACTCGGTTCGGCCTCGATTATCCCGACCGGAAGGAGGTTGGAGCCGTTCCGGATGGGTCCAACCGCACCTTTGTCAACGATTATCCATTTATTCATATTCTTCTTAAAGCGCTTCCAGAGGGCGATTGCACCTTCAACCTTGAGGCCTGGTCTCCACCTCAGCTCAAGGGGATCGAAGCGCATCCAGCCGAAGACGTAACCGTCGAGGATTATCTCGTAGACGTCGTCCTCGCCGGGCGTCTTGTTGAGGAGGACTATCTTGCCGTCGAAGAGCTCACCGACATCAACGCCATAGTGCTCATTGAAGACCGAGCGGATGAACTCGATATCCTTCTCAAAGGCGAAGCGCAGGTCGCCGGGCGGTGTTATGTTGAGCCTGAAAACCTTTTCCTTTCCGTGAACCGCACAGCTATCGCCAATGAGCGGGACGTTGCATTCCTCGCACCAGTGAATGTAAGCCTTACCAAGGAAGACTGGTCTCCCCATCTCTTTCACCTGTGGCGAAAAGGGAGCGGGGGTTTATAAGTTGGGCGGTTGAAAAGTTACTGTTTCTATATAATATCCAATGATGTCTTTCTATTATCATAGAGTTCATAAAAACAATAGCTATATAGAGTTTGAAAGTTTCTCAGTGATTGTGGTAATGAGCTTTACCACTGCAGTTCTGTTAATCATTGGGCGTTTCCTCCTGCTGATGCTTCTGTTGAGCGTTAAGGTGATAAGACCTCACCAGAAGGGACTCGTGGAGCTGCTCGGAAAGTCCAACAGAATTCTCGAACCGGGAATACACTTCATAATCCCTTTATGGAGCGCGCCAGGGTCGTGGAATCGAGCGCGGGCACTATCTCGTGGAGCTTGAGGGAGATAAAGGGTAGCCCTTCTGATGGGAACAGGAGACCGAACATATGAGACACCGTTGAAGTCCTCCGCGTTGACGGGGTCAAACTGACAGTCAGGAGGGTATAAAGGAATCTCCCACGATTCCTCCAGCGTTTTTCAATCCCTATCCTCTTTTGAACATCCGACCTAGAGGTACTTAAACTCCCTGACGTATTGGCATCCCGTTGCCCAAAGGGTTTAAATCCCCGTTGGAGAAAGGGACACTATGCCACCGATACTGGTCGTAAGCTCGGGCGTGCTGGCAATTGAACCGTGGATGAATTGACTGTTCTTCGGTTAGCTTTGATTGGCTGATTGCTTGCGTCCGGTTTGGTTGGACCATCGCTACCGTTATAAACCCACTCTCAAAGCCCCTTGAGGTGATAAGATGATTGATAAGGTTTACTGTTCCGATGTCAGGCCCGAGATGGAGGGCAAACGTGTTAAACTCGCCGGATGGGTTTACCGAAAGAGGGAAGTTGGAAAGAAGGTCTTTATAGTCCTCCGCGACTCCAGTGGAACCGTGCAGACCGTATTTAAAAAGGAGCTGGGCGAAGTGGCCTACTCTGAGGCAAAGAATGTGGGAATTGAGTCCAGCATTATCATCGAAGGAACCGTCAAGGCCGACCCACGCGCCCCGACTGGAGCAGAGGTGCAGGCTGATAGGATCCAAATCATACAGAACGTTGACTTCTTCCCGATAACGAAGGACGCCAGTCACGAGTTCCTGCTAGACGTCAGGCACTTGCACCTCCACTCACCCAAGGTCACCGCGATAATGAAGACCAAGGCGGCGATGATGCAGGCCGCGCGCGAATGGCTCACCCAGGACGGCTGGCACGAGGTCTTTCCTCCAATACTCGTTACAGGAGCCGTTGAAGGCGGAGCGACCCTCTTCAAACTCAAGTATTTTGACAAGACGGCCTACCTCAGCCAGTCTGCCCAACTCTACCTCGAAGCGGCCATCTTCGGCCTCGAGAAAGTCTGGTCTCTCACGCCGAGCTTCAGGGCCGAGAAGAGCAGGACGAGGAGGCACCTCACCGAGTTCTGGCACCTTGAGCTTGAAGGGGCATGGATGGATTTGAACGACATCATGAAGGTAGAGGAGGAGCTCGTCAGCTACATGGTGCAGAGGACACTCGAACTCAGGAAGAGTGAGATTGAGCTCTACCGCAAGGATGATCTGAAGACCCTCAAGAACGCCGTCCCGCCCTTCCCAAGGATAAGCTACGACGAGGCGATAGACATCCTCCAGGGCAAGGGCGTTGAGATAGAGTGGGGCGAGGACATGGGTGCCGACGAGGAGAGGATCCTCACCCAGGAGTTTGAAGCCCCGTTCTTTGTCCACGGCTATCCAAAGGGCATCAAGGCCTTCTATATGAAGGAGGATCCGGGCGATCCAAGGAAGGTCTTAGCGGCGGATATGCTCGCGCCGGAGGGTTACGGTGAGGTGATCGGCGGTTCCCAGCGTGAGGACAGCTATGAAAAGCTCGTCGAGCGCATAATCGAGGAGGGAATGAACCCGAAAGACTATGAGTGGTACCTCGACCTCAGGAAGTATGGTTCAGTCCCACACAGCGGCTTCGGCCTCGGCCTGGAGAGGCTCGTCGCATGGGTCCTCAAGCTCGACCACGTCCGCTGGGCCACGCTCTTCCCGAGGACGCCGAGCAGGCTGTATCCGTGAGCTTGCTTTTTCTCACCCTTTTTGTTTCGCAGTACTGAGGTCTCAAAAAGGAAAATTAGAGCATTATGGTCTTAAAATCTAAAAAGAACCGTCGTTGTGCGAGAATCTATCTGGCTCCAGAATTAGGAGCAGCCTATCCCCCTTCTTAGCGATACCCATTAAATACTGACTTTGTTGAGATTCTAGTGCCCGAGGAACTTTTTCAATTTGTTCTTCACTCAAGGACACGACATCAGAGACATCATCCACAACAAAGCCCACAATGTCATTCCCATTATCAATGAGAATTATTTTTTTGTCTTTAATAGACCCCTCTTCGTAGTACCCAAGGATCTTTTTCAAATTCAATATCGGGATCACCTGCCCCCTTAGATTTACAATACCTTCCACTTCCTTAGGTGCCTGCGGTACCTTTGTTATTGGCATCATCTCCTTGATCTCGCGAACTTTCGAAATCTCCATGCAGAACTCCTCTGATCCGATGGTAAATGCAACGAACTGGTGCTCCATAAGTCCACCCCCAAAATGGTAGGAAAAGTTTAAAGTCCCTTGGCCAGGAGGGTCATGAGATACTCCATCCTTTTTTGTAGTTCATTTGTTGCCCGGGAGATCTCTTCGAGGGCAGCATTCTGTTCCTGAGCAGAGGAGCTAACTTCTTCCGCAGCTGCAGTATTCTCCTCGGCACTTGCGGCGAGAGAATCCACAGCATGGAGAACTTTCTGAACCTCATTCTCCGCCTCTTCAACCTTCTGTTTCAGTTCTTCCATCTGTGGTCCAAGCTCAGACACGAGTTCGTTGATGTTGGTCATATACGCGATGGTCTCTTCGAGGATACTACTTGCTTCTTCTACTACATTAACACCATTCTCAGCCGCGTTGGCAGCTTCATCAACCCTTTCAGTCATTGTCTCAATTATTTTTTTGATATTATTCGCGGCATCCTTACTTTCCTCTGCAAGTTTACGAATCTCCTGAGCGACAACTGCAAAACCTCTACCTGCCTCTCCGGCACGGGCGGCTTCTATGGCTGCATTCAGAGCCAAGAGGTTTGTCTGCCCGGCAATACCAGTAATAACATTGGTTATCTCACTGATCTGTTTTCCCATCTCCTTCACGGCCTGGATAGTTTGTGTAATCTGTGTCATAACATCCTGGATCTTCGTAATCTCCTGAGTTGCAAGTCTACCCCTCTCTTCTCCCTCCTTGGAGATGGAAACGACCTCATCCACGGCCGCACTTACATGGTCTGTGGCTTGGCCTGTAACTGCAACGGCATCCTGGACGACATCCATTGCGTCTTTGATTTCAGAAATCGTCTCCTGTTGGCGCTGGGCCTCAATGCTGACTTGGCTTATGGCCTCAGTTACCTGATTAACTGCTTCAGCGATATCTCTTATATTTTGAGAGAGGGAATCTATCTTTGACTGGACTTCATGTGAGACCTCGGATACGGTATGCACAGTAGGTCCAAGGGCTCCTTTGAGTTTTTCTAAGTTCCTGATAGCATCGTTGATTTTCGTTTGAACATGGGGATCAAGATTTTCTTTGGAAACTTCGCTCAGAATACGAGACACTTCATCAAAAGCTTCGTTAATGGACTCTTCCAAGCCGCTCTCTCTTGAGGAATGACCAAAGTTTGAATATGTTGCTTGCTGCATGACATTTCCCTCCGGTTGTAGAGTGCAGGGTGTTATACATACCGTTTTATTTTAATAAATAATTTTTGTGTATATGTCTGTGTAGGTTATTGTGTATGTGATGGTTAGTCTGAAGTTGGTTACGCCGTAGAGTTTTTTTTCAATGTCACACAGGCGAACAAGTTTTTGGAAAAAGCTTGACCAAAAGAGTTCCTTTTCTCACAGATAAGCGGTAGCATTAGCGTGCACTTTCCAGGTTCCCGCTGTGAGGGTTGCCCAAGAAGATGCTTTTAAACAGTTTGCGTTCTATTCTGGCGTCCGGAGGACGCCTTGAGAAGAGCAAACACTGAGAAATGATAATTAATGGGTAAACCCCTCTGAAAACCTGGCATCCACAGAATAACACGCGCTTTTTCTGCCATCCGTCGGGACACTTGAACGACAGTGAGAGCGGCGCTTTGCGAAGCAAGCAAACTTTGCAGTACAAGGTTTTTGATCAAAGGGCGAACTTCCCGAAAAATTCAAGAATGAGTTTGCATGTCTCCTCAAGTCGCAAGCTCAAAGCGGGTTTGCACCTGAAAACGCAATCTAAAAAAGGTTTCAACTTCCCCTTAACACCCGGAGGGTGTTATTCTAACAGTGAAACACTGTAACCCTACAAGTGAAAGAGCAAACCCTTCCCAAAACTGGGAATTTCTAAAAGTGACATGCAAACCTTGATCAAACTTCACGAAGGCGAAGTTTGTTTTCTGGCGGGCCCGGCGGGATTCGAACCCGCGACCTCCGGCTTAGAAGGCCGGCGCCCTATCCTGCTAGGCTACGGGCCCTCGCTCCTAAGGTGCCGGGGTGCTCTTATAAAAGTTGCGGTGAAGAAAAAGGAGAAAGAGAAGGAAGCTCACTTCCTCTTCTTGAGAAGGAGTGGCATTGCCGCGAGGGCGACTATGAGGGCCGGCCCACAGA
The DNA here is from genome assembly GCF_027023865.1 of Thermococcus sp. Taxonomy (NCBI): domain Archaea; kingdom Methanobacteriati; phylum Methanobacteriota; class Thermococci; order Thermococcales; family Thermococcaceae; genus Thermococcus; species Thermococcus sp. Next base: position 198,458 of record NZ_JALVUC010000019.1, read on the forward strand.
TGCTGTGTCCGCCACTTGAAGTGGTGCTGGTGCCTGAGGTGGTGCTTGCTGGAGTCCCGGTTATCTCGTTAGGACTCTTTCCCTCGACCATAAGCTCGGTCCACTGCTCGAGCCACTTCTTGTAGTTCTGTCCTATCTCCTTGGGACTGAGCTTGACCTCCTTGGTAACGTTGAGGGCGTAGTTGAAGCAGGCGGGTGGTTTAACGTACTTGTTCACCGGATACATCCACTGGGTCGTTGGGAGTTTCTCCTGAGCCTCTTTGCTTATAAGGAAATCAATGAACTTCTTTGCCAGTTCGGGATGCTTGGCGCCCTTGACGATTCCCGCACCTTCAATCTGGACATAGGCGGTGCCATTAAGGAATAGGGCACCTATCTTAGGTGGAATATTCTTGTCTTCACAAGCATCGTAGGCTGGGTCAGTGGCGTAGCTGACAAAGAGCGGAGCCTGACCCTTGTCCCACATTTCCCAGCCGGCATCCCAGCTCTTGACTATCTGAACACCGTTCTCCTTTAGTTTCTCCCAGTAATTGAGCCACCTGTCTCCGTAGGCTCCTATCGTCCACAGAAGGAACGCCATCCCAGTGGAGCTTGTCCTCGGGTCCTCGACGATGAGCTTGCCCTTCCATTCGGGCTTGAGGAGGTCCTCGAAGGTCTTCGGTGGGTTTTTAACGATGTCCTTCTTGTAGACGATGGCTATGGCTCCGTAGTCGTAGGGAGTGAGGTGGAAGCTCGGGTCGAAGTCGTTGATTATCCACTTTGGAATAACATTGACGTCACTCGGCTTGTAGGGTTCAAGCACACCTGCCTGTATGGCTTTCTGGAGGTAGCTGTTGTCTATTCCAACGACAACATCTGCCTGTGGGTTACCCTTCTCAAGGATTAGCCGGTTAAGGACTTCGCCAGTGTCGCCTATGAGCACAAGGTTCACCTTGACGCCGTACTCCTTCTCGAAAATAGGGATTATCTGCTTCATCCAGGGTTCTATACTGTTATAAGAGTAGACGGTCAGGGTTTCCTGCGCTTTGACGGGCTTAATCGCCCCAATTGCCCCGAACAGGAGCAGTGTAAGTGCAAGGATGGCGAGCTTTTTCATTGAACCACCTCCATTAATCGGTTGTGAATTTCAATAAACAGGTGATGAAGTGACTAAATAAATCTTTCCTTCCCAGAAATGTCCAGAAATTGAGGTTACTATGACACCTAAGAAGAACCACCTTTTCCATCCATCTTTATGACGTAGTCGGCGGCGTTCTGAAGGGCGACGGAAAACCCCGGTTCGGTACCTATAACTATTGTCTCCTTTCCCTTCCGCTTTGCCTCGTTTATTATTGGTAGGAAGTCGGCGTCGCGGGTGGCTAGGGATATTACCTCCACATCGGAGTTGTATATAAGTTCCATGGCTTCTATCGCTACTCTAACGTCGGTGTCGCCTGCCACTATTATCGGCTCAAGTCCCTGGTTCACCACGGCTTCTATGAGGCCCTGAGGCGCGTACTGGTTGAGAACAACCTTTGCGACTCGTATCTTCCCTATCCTTTCGAGGGCCTCTATGACATCCTCGAGCTTTATGCCAAACTCCTTGCGGAGAATGTTTGGACCATCGATTATTAGCCCTATACTCTTTCCTTTAACGGGACGTTCTTCTTTTGCCCCTACTTCTTTGTTACCCCTATGGAGAACCTTGAATATCGTTTCCCTCATTGGGACTCACCCTCCGTGTTCAGGATTATCGTATAGTCTGCCGCGTGTTTTAGTGCGGCGGAGAATCCCGGCTCTATACCGAGCACTATGGTTTCCTTTCCCTTCTCCTTTGCCTTCAGGATGACGGGGAGGAACTCCGCGTTCCTCGTGGCTAGGGCTATCGTGTCTATATTAGGGTTATATATCTCTCGCATGGCCTCGACCGCGAGTTTGACGCCGGTTTCGCCCGAAACAACGATGGCATCAAAACCTTGGTTGGAAACAGCTTCTATGAGGCCCTGAGGCGCGTACTGGTTGAGGATGACTTTGGCAACGCGCAGGTCTCCCAGCCCCTCGAGCGCTTCCACTATATCCTCGAGCTTTATGCCAAACTCCTTGCGGAGAATGTTTGGACCATCTATCAGGAGTGCTATCTTTTTACCCCTGCGTATTTTGCGTCGCATCATGCCAATGCTCCTCATCCCATCCTTTGTAATCGAGATTATACGCTCCCAATTGCTGCCCACCATGATAGTCACCGTTGAAATTGTTGCTGATTATACTACGGTACCTACGGGCTAACCCTATAAAAAGGTGATTCTCCCGGATGCGGAAGATTTTAAACTCTAAATAACAAAATATACACCATCTGTAAAAGGTATGGAACATTGGGACTGGTGAAGGACCGTGTTCGGGACTCTTTGGAATCCCCCTGAAAACACTGAGGGGAATGCTGGGAGCTCTCATCGCCGTATCAACGGCAGTTTTGGCGGTTCTGATAGTCTATCAGCTCGCCCGATGACGTTAACGACGGCGGACTCACGGGAGTGGTGGCGGGTATAAGCACCGTGAACCTACTGGGCCAGACCCTTGGAAGGCTGAGAAGGCACGCCCTTAAGGCCTGCTTTGGACTCATGTTCTTCAACACGTTCACGACGGCCCTCGCAGTATCGTTTCAGGCTCCATCCGGAGGGCACGGCCACATTCCTAGCAATGTTCCTAGCTGTTTATGTGCTCCTTGCACTGCTAGACTATGGGGGGATAAGAATCCTAGAGGGGGGATACGGGTTAAATGCCCCTAAAGTAGCCTCTTGTAGTAGTACCAGAGTCCGCGGACGATGTCCCTGACTTCGATCATCGTAAAGGTCTCGGTCCTGTCTATGAGTTTAGCCGTCTCCTCCCAACTGTGAGCTTGGAGAACGCGGTATATAAGTAGCTTTATCTGCCTTTCGTCAAGGTAGGGCTTCATCCAGCCGTCGAGGAAGTAGAGCTTGACTATTGGCTTTACCGCGTCGAGAACGGTATCGTAGGTAAGGATCTTGCCGGTGAAGGCGTCGAGCCTCTTCTTCTGAACCTCCGTGAGGTAAACCGTGTAGTCCACGGCCTCGCCGAAGGGAGTCTCGAAGAGCCAGCGCGCTATTTCCGGCTCAAGCTCGCGGTGCGTATCACTTAACCACTCGGTTAGCCTGATGCGGAACTCGTCGTGAGCCTGGCGGATGAGCTTCTTCGCCCTCTCGCTTATCGGTTTGAGAACTATCGCCGTAAATTCTCCGCTGACCGGGTTTCTCGCTGGGCTGAGGTGGACGACAGCGAAGCCGTTCTTCACCCAGAAGCGCGCCAGTTCCTCGCTGGCACCGAAGCCGGAGCCTATCCAGTCGAGGCCCTTCTCGAGAGCTTCCTTTTCTAGGAGTTCAAGGGCCTTGCTTCCCAGTCCCATGTCCATGGCATCTGGGTGCGTCGCTATCCTCACGATGCGGTAGCCCTTGAGTTTTGCGAACTCCTTGAGGGTGTGGTGCTTGACCATCATATCGGGGATTATGTTTCCTCTCGGCTTGTAGCCCTTGGCCATCTTTTCTATGACCTTCTTTGGAATGCCACCCTCCTTCGCTATCTGCACCGCCGTTACTATCTTACCGTTTTTCAGACGAAGAACCCTGGCCTCGTGGTGGGGCGCATCGGCCAGAAGAGCGACGTCACTCGGCCTGTTGCGGTAGTGTGCTAGGATGTAAATTCCAACGAAGTTCCTCAAATCCTCCCTGTCGTGCTCGAACCAGTCGTCTAAATCCGGCTCCTCAAAGAAGACTTCCTTGTTCTTGATCAGCTCGTAGTCCCCCTCGGTTAGCTCAACTGGTTCAGCATCGAGGAGGAGGACGTCGAAGAGCCACTTCTCGATGGGGTCATGGTCCACATATCTAATCGGTTCGTCCATGTGAAGCTCCCTGAACTCGCGCTTCTCCCTCGCTTTCTTTAGGAACTTGACGGAGAAGCCCCTTCCGGCGCCCTCATAGCCGTGTATCGTAGAAGAATAGATAACGCGTGGCTTGCTAAGGTACTTGTGTAATATAGGAACGTGGATTCCAGCTGCCTCATCGAGTACATAGAGGTCTGCGCTCTTCCTGTGGCCCTCTGCCGGTGGGTAATAGCGCAGGCCTATTTTCCTCGCGTAAAGCTCCTTTATGAGGCCTTTCTCCTCGACGACATGCGGTTTGAAGCCGAGCCTTTCTAAAGCTCTCTTCGCAAAGCTGAACAGAGCCTGAACGTTCTCCGGTTCGGGTGCAGTGACGACTATGCGTGTTCGCTTTCCAAGGGCTAAAGCAAGCCCTATGGCGGCTATCCCGACGGAAACGCTCTTGCCCCTCCCTCTATCCGCGGTAATAACCAGCATACCTTCCTTCTCAACGAGGTCTTCGAAGGCCTTCAGAACCTCGACCTGTCCTTCGGTTAGGGCCATTTCATAAAGCTCTTTTGGAAAGAGAATTTCCTCGGGAATCTCAACGCCCCCCCTACCCCTGATCTTTGCTTGGCTTTTGTTCCGCTTTGGCTTTTTCCTAATCTTCCCATTCTCAGTGATTATGTAGATCTCCCCGTATTCGGTGAACTTCCTTATGAGCCGCCTGTTGAAACGTTTCTTCACGTCGTCTATTGTGTACGGTGGCGTGACGAGGCTCTTGTGAAAGCCCGTCCACATACCTTTCCACTTCTTGAACGGATGTGCGAGAATGAATATCAACCCTCCTCCGCGGACGGTCTCGATGATTCTACCGAGGTCGTTCGGAGAGTAGTCGTAGCTCATGTCTAGGACGAGGAGGTCATAGGTCCTCCCGAGTATGTCACGGGTGTGTTTGAAGATTACTGCCTTTACCTCTGCGCTTCCCCCGGCCAAAACATCGAAGTGTCTCCTGAAGGCCTCATAACGCTTTCTTCCAAAGGTGTCTTCACCGAGGGCATCTGTGGCATAGAGAACCTCTATCGCGCTCTCGCTCTCGTCCCTCAGGTGCTTCTTCATAAGTTCGTCGAGAGCATCACTTAGAACCCTAGCCGAGGCTCCGGCCAGAATTCCCGCTACCTCCGCCTTTCTGGGGGTGTCCCCCTCGATTAAAATCATCCGTCTGTGGAACTTCTCAAGAGCCTGCGCTAAGGCAGTCTCGGTGAGCTTGAGAACCTCCTCATTCACCTTCTCGCTTTTAGCGTAGTCTCTCACTTCCTTATCGAAGCGGACCTTGACGGTCATCTTTCCTCCCCGGATAAAAGGAAGAGCGGGGATTTAAAAAGGTGGTGATTGAGGGGCTGACCTCCTTTCCGCCGTGAAGGGCGAAGGGTTCCAACGAGTTAAACCAAACGCGGGAAGGTTTACGGGCACTCATCCACCTACTCCCGTTGCCGGTTTCGGTTCAGCCCGAGGGCACGGTCTCGTGCCCATTACCCCTACCGCAGAGCGGATTGGGTTATTGCTTTAGCGGCCACTCAATGAGTTTCAAACTGCCATAACTGGCAGTCTTTCGAAGACGCTTAACAGCGTCAAACCCCCCAATGCTGGAGGGTAACGTGAAATCCCTCGTCTCATCGGGTTGTTTTTAAGTGGCCTCTTCGAGGCCTTATTAAGTTGCAAAAACTTAAAAGGGTTTCGATGGTTTAAGGGTTGTAAATGCAGGAGCGTAAGGATACAGTCCCTCCATAAGACGTTTTCGCTGTTGGAAGTATTGAAGAACAGGGAATCATCAGCCCGTCAGTACTTTATCCGCGGGTTGTATTCGAGGAGCATGAGGCCGTTCTTGAATATCCGTATCGTCCCGCTCTCGGAGAGGCTTATAGCCATAGCCTTCGTGAGCTTCGTTATTCCAGCCGCTGCTATGTGCCTGCTCCCGAGGCCTGGAGGAAGCATGAGGTCTATCACCTTCGGCTCGACTTGGAGGTACCTCCCAGCGGCCGTTATCCTGCCGTTCTCCCTGATTACAAATGCACCGTCGAGCTGGGCGAACTCCTTTATTATCTCCTTGCTGTCCCTGTCCAGGACGTTTACCTTGTGACCCTTGAAGGGGTTTGGAACCAACTGGCGGGAGTGGTGGAGGACGCGCCTCGTATCCCCTATGACGAAGATCGTCCCCACTGGAGTCCCCTCGCGCCCCTCGATGCTGAGTTCGATGGCTATCTCAAGTAAGTGCTGAAGGACGTTCTGATTCTGGGCAAAGAATCCCTTCATGGCCGAAAGGCTCTTTTTGACGGTTTTCATACCTATGGACTCCTTGGTAACGTAGACGAAGGAATTACCCTCGCAGAGGATGCGATGCTCTATGAGGAACGCGGATATCAGATTCAGGATGTTGTTAATGTCTAGGTTCTGGGGGATGGAAATCCGCTTAACCCTCTTGTTATCAACATCAAAGGTTGATCCAACTATCACGACGGTCACGTCCACGTCGGGGAGAGAGCCTTCATCAACGTCCTCTAATATCACGAGTGCCTTACTCCCGAGTTCTTTTGTTATATCAACCGCGCTCCTGATAAGCACATCGGGTATGGTGTCCCTCATGGTCATCACCACTCCTTACTCTCTGGGATATAAAAATCTACTGGCCCGCTTCACTTGAGAAACGTTTTAAACCTGGAATCCTACCGTGGTTGGGGATGCGATGAGGATAGTAGTTGCAATCACTGGAGCGAGCGGTTCAATCTACGGTTTAAGGCTCGTGAAGGTTCTGCGCGGGCTTGGGCATGAGGTAATAACCCTCGCCTCCAACACCGCTATCAAAGTGATAAAACACGAGACCGGGATCGACTTTAAGCCGGACTACCATGAGGACAACCTCTTCGCGCCGGTTGCCTCGGGTTCCTTCAGGTTCGATGCCGTTGTGGTAGCGCCTTGCTCGATGAAAACCCTCGCCGCGATAGCAAACGGCTGCGCGGATAATTTAATAGCTAGAACCGCCGATGTCGCACTCAAAGAGCGCAGGAAGCTCGTTCTGCTCGTCAGGGAGACGCCGTTTAACTTGATACATCTGCAAAACATGGTGAAGGTTACTCAAGCCGGTGGCATTGTCATGCCAGCATCCCCAGGATTTTACACAAAACCCAAGACTTTGGATGATATGGTAAACTTTATAATAGGAAAAATCCTAGACGTTCTTGGGATAGACAATAAAATCTACCCGAGATGGGGGAATGATGATGGTTCAACTTGATGACCTCGACAGGGAGATACTGAGGCTCCTCAAAGAGGACGCCCGTCTTACAATATCTGAAATCGCGGAGAGGTTAAAGAGACCGGAATCAACGATCCACTTTAGAATAAAGAAGCTCCAGGAGAGGAATATAATTGATAAATACACCATCATCCTCGGTGAAAAGCTCCGCCCCCAAACCCTCGCGATGGTTTATATCCAGGCCGAGACACCCATAATCGAGGAGTTCCTCGAGCGCTACATCCAGTACCTCATGAAGACCCTCTCGATGCTCCCCAACGTCCTCGCCGTGGCTAGGAGCGGAAAAGATGGCGTGGTTGCTATACTTGGTGGTGAAAACTCCGAGCACATCGAGAGGTTTGTCAATGAAACCATACGCGTTCTTCCGACTCTCAAACGTGTTGAGGTCTTCCCCATAGACAGCTTTGCAAAGGGTGATGGGCTGGCCGGCTTCCTGGTGGGGGTATGATGGAGATAGAGGTCAAGTTCCGCGTTAACTTTGAGGAAATTAAAAAGAAGATAGAACGTCTTGGAGCCTCTTTCGTCCAGGAAGAACTCCAAGAGGACGTTTATTTCTCCGTTCCCCTTCCAGAACTCCTCAGGGTCAGGCGCATATCAAACCTTGGAAAGGCGTTTCTAACATACAAGCTCATAACGGACCCAGGGAGAAACGAGGAGTTTGACGAGCTTGAAATTGAGGTTTCCGACTTCTGCACCACCGTTGAGATTCTCAGGAGGCTTGGTTACAAAGAGGACGTTGTTGTGAGAAAGCGCCGCCTCGTCTACAGACTCGGCAAGGTCACCTTCGAGCTGAGCAAAGTTGAAGGACTTGGGGGCTTTCTCGACATAGAGGTTATCTCCAACGATGTTGTTGAGGCAAAGCGCAAAATCTGGGAGACCGCTGAAAAGCTCGGTCTGACCGAAAAGGACGTCGAACCCAGGCTCTATCAGGAGCTAATTCGGGAGAAAACGGGGTAAAAAGTTCAGGAATGAAAAAATGGGAATTCTTCTGATTCAGCGCGCTGTCGCGACTATCTTTACGATGTCGTTGAACTGGAGTTGATAGTCCTCACCAACGCGTCTGTGGGTTCTCGCGTTCACCGCGTAGAGGAACGTCCTCCCCAGGTCAGTGTGCACCTTGTAGGCCAAATCGCGTGGCGTTGAACCCTTCGGGAGAAGGTGGACGTGCGGTAGAACGTTCCCGAACTGGTCGGTTAGCTTGTGTTCATCCTCCACCGGGTAAACTGGGATGAGTTCCAGAAGTTTGAACGTGGCCATGTTTATAACCTCCTGCACACCCGTTGACCCGAACCTCTCCAAGACGCGCTCTCTGATGAGTTCCAGCGCCTTCTCCTGCTTTAAACTCATCCTCTTCAGGATTTTAAAGTCAGAGCTGCCCGGAACGTAGTCTATAAAACCGGCCCTGGCCGCCTTTCTGAGTGTAAGCTCCGCGGCTGCGCTCGTTGGGATAACGATGTACCCCCTGCTCTTTCCTTTCTTGATAAGCCTCTCTACTTGGGCATCTGCTGCGGCGTCGGCCTTGTTGGCGGCAATGATGATCGGCTTGTTCACCTTCCTGAGCTCGCGGACGAAGCTGAGGAGGTCTTCATCGCTCCACTTGGTTGGGTCGCCCTCAAGTCCGAGCTTGTGGATGGCCTCAAAGGCGTCTTCCTCCGTCACGCCGATTCCGGTAAGCTGGTCCGCTATCGCCTGGGCGAGCTTTAGGTGCTGGAGCTTTATCCTCTTCGAGAACTTGTCCCAGTTCTTGTGGAGAATGCCGTAAATCCAGTAGTCTATCTCCCTCTCAAGGAACTCGATATCCTCCACAGGATCGTGATGGTCAGTGGGCTGGCCTTCCTCGTCCGTCTTTCCCGTCGCGTCAACTACGTGGATCAAAGCGGAGGCCATTCTCAAATCGTCAAGAAACTTGTTGCCGAGGCCTCTACCCTCGTGGGCACCGGGTACGAGACCGGCAACGTCGATTATTTTAATGGGGATTAGAGCTTTCCCATCCTTGTACTCATAGTTCTGCGGGTTTGGATTACATCCTAATTCCCTGCAGGGATGCTCGGTTATCGCGTAGGTAACGCCAACGTTCGCATCTATCGTTGTGAACGGATAGTTCGCGATATCAACGTCAACGAGCGCAGCCGCTGAGAAAAAGGTCGATTTTCCAACGTTTGGCTTTCCAACAACTCCTATCTCCATACTCACCACCGGGCTAATTTCGGGGTAGGGTTTTAAGGGCTTTTGGATTATCCTCTAAGGGTGATATTATGAGAGTGGCCATCCCCTCCGATGGGGGCTTTGAAGGAAGCGCGGTTCCGCTGGATAAGGCTCAGGGTATTGCAGTTGCCGAAGTTGGACCCGATGGAGTCAAAGAGATACGGGTTATAAAGCCCGGGAAGGACGTTGTCGAGGAACTGAGGAAAGAGAAAATAGAGGTTCTTATATCTCCGGAAATTTCCAAGGAGATGGCAGTAAAGCTCTCCAATTTCGGGATAAAAACATTCACGGGGTTTAGTGGAAGGGTTAGGGATGTTCTAGCAGGAACTATGAAAGGAATGCTCAAAGCCGGCTTGGACGTTATGAAATTGGGGAAGAACTTTATGAGGCGAAAACTATAACTTCACCCTTCTCCTAAATCTTTTGGTGAAACCTCATGCGAGTGACTATTCTCGTCGAGGATTATTCTGGCTACGAAAGCCCTTACTTGGCCCAGCACGGGGTGAGCTTTTTGATAGAGAAGAACGGCAGGAGGATACTCTTTGACACCAGCCAGAGCGCTGGACCGGTTCTTCACAATATGAATCTCAGGGGAATTGAACCTTCCAGCATAGACTACGTTTTCCTGAGCCATTGTCACTACGACCATACTGGTGGACTCCTTGAAGTTCTCAAGGCGATTGGAAAGCGCGTTCCTGTTGTGGCGCATCCCTTGATCTTCAGGAGACACTTCGTAACGAAGCCGTACCTCAGGGACGTTGGTATTCCCTTTAGAAAGGAGGAGATAGAAGAACTCGCGGAGCTTTATTTGACCGCAGAACCCGTTGAAATTGTTGAGGGACTCTACTCAACGGGGGAAATAATGAACAGGGAGGACTTTGAAAGGGCCAGTATAGGCGTTTACACATTGAGAAATGGGAAAATAGTTGAGGATGAACTCCCCGATGATATGAGCCTCGTTGCAGAGACGCCAGAGGGTCTCGTGGTGGTAAGTGGTTGCTCTCACGCCGGAATAGTGGGCATAGTGAAGCATGCGGCCAGACTCACCGGTGAGAAAAGAATTAGAGCTGTAATCGGTGGCTTCCATCTCATAGACGCAAGTGAGGAGAGGATAAGTAGAACAGTGGAGGAGTTCGAAAAGCTGGGAGTTGAAGAGGTTTACACCGGCCACTGTACTGGATTAAGGGCCGAAGCCGCTTTCCTCGGGGCCTATGACAAGCGCTTTCACAAGCTCCACTCTGGGATGGTGATCGATTTTCAGGACTGAGGTGATCAGATGGGTGAGGAGTCAGAGAAGCCGCGGATAACGGTGATAGCCTACTCAAAGGAGAAGTTCATGAGCAGAAAGCTCTCCAGCATAGAGGAAGCCGTTGGGATAGAAGGGTACGACGTCGTCTGGGTGAACGTGGACACCGTTTCCATTATCCCCAAGCTTAAAGAGTTTCTTGGCATCCACGAGGTTCTCGTAAGGGACTTCAAGAGAACGGGAAGGCCGCGGGTGATGGTCTTTCCAGAGTACCTTTTCATCCTGCTCCATCAGATATACGAGAAAGACGGCGGGCTGAAGAGGGAACGCATAGGCCTTTTCTTAAAGGACAATCTCCTCATTACGATTCAGGAGATTCCGGGGGATGTCTTTGATCCAATAAGGGAGAGCATCCACGAGGGAGAGGGACTCTTCCGCGAGCGCGGTGCGGATTACCTCCTCTTCGAGCTCCTCGAGGCGATAGTTGAGAACTACGTGCCGATAATAGAGCGCATAAGCTCCAAGATGGAGGAGCTTGAGGCGAGGATACTCTCAAAGGGCGACGAGAGCATCCTCCGTCGGGTACATGGAATAAGACAGGAAATACTCTTCATGAGGAGGACGGTTTTCCCGCTTCCCGAAGCCTTCAGGAAGCTCGAGCTGGAGGGTAAGGGATTCTTCAAGGAAGGAACCCTTCCCTGTATCGATGAACTTCATGGTCATGTAATGGAAGTCCTTGAAATCCTTGAGGGACAGCGTGAGCTTGCCAACAGTCTCGTTGAGCTCTACTACCCCACGCTATCGATGAAGACCAACGACATCATAAGAATCCTTACCGTCGTCTCGACGATTTTTATCCCCCTGACCTTTATAACCGGCCTTTACGGTATGAACTTCCGCTACATGCCCGAACTCTATTGGCGCTACAGCTACCCCGTGGTTTTGCTCGCAATGCTGGGAATAGCGGTTGGCATGCTGGCTTACTTCAAAAGAAAGGGGTGGATTTAAAGGTCCTCCAGGCCGAGGGCGACCCTCACCGCCTTCTCCGCTATCACATCCATGGGGTCTATCAGGGGGACGCTAAGGTCTTTCTGCCGCAGTGCTACGCTCACCTCGGTGCAGCCCGCTATTATCCCTTCGGAGCGCTTTTCCAGTTTTTTTGCAACTTCAAGGAGGAGCTTCCTCCCCATCTCGACCTTCCCTACCTTGACTCCCTGGTATATTGCCTCCATCACCTTCTGCTGATCCTTTTTGTTGGGCACCGCTATCTGAACGCCGTGTTTGAGGAGTGCCCTGTGGTAGACAAGCCCTTTAATGGTCCCGTCCGTAGCAAGGAGGCCAACTTTCCTGAGGCCCCTTTCACGGACCACCTCGGCGGTCTCCTCTATCATGCTGACCAGGGGGATGCTTATCGCCCTTTGGATCGTCTCTGCGAAGAAGTGTGCGGTGTTGCAGGGCATTATGATGAAGTCAGCACCCCAGCTTTCGAGCTTCTTAGCACTGTCTATGAGCTCCGGCCTCGGATCTTCTCCGTTCTCGAGGATAAATGCGGTCCTGTCCGGTATCTTTGGGTTGTTGTAGATAATTATCCTCGGATGCTCCTGGTCACGCTTCGCTGGCGTCTTCTCGACTATCCTTCTAAACAATTCTGCCGTGGCCAGCGAACCCATGCCGCCGAGGATGCCTATAATGCGCTCGGTCATCTCTTACACCAGGTGGAATGTTGATGGAAAACCTTTTTAAGCTTCCGATCATGGCAGATATCATCATGTCTTAAAACGACATGTTAGGGTGAGGAATATGCTGAACTACAAGCGCGTAACCCCTAGGAGAATACATGACATAAAGGACAGAAAAGCCTACATGGTAGGTGGTGGTATAGCTTCCTTAGCGGCGGCGGTTTTTCTTATAAGGGATGCCAAAATGCCCGGCGAGAATATCTACATAATCGAGAAGACCCCGGTCAACGGCGGTTGCCTCGACGGCTCCGGCGACCCCGAGAACGGCTACCTGCTCAGGGGCGGCAGGATGTTCGAGGAGCACTACGAGGTAACATGGGGCCTCCTCGGGAGCATCCCATCGTTCGATGACCCGGAGAGGACAATCCTCGATGAAGTCGTCGAGTTCAACAGGGAGTACGTTGGCTCCTCCAAGTGTCGCCTCGTTGGAACTCCCGGAAAGAAGGTGGACTTCAGCAGGTACGAGCTAACCCTCAGGCACCTCAACGAGATCAACGAGCTTATTATGACACCCGAGGAGAAGCTCGGCGGAGTAACAATAGAGCAGTGGTTCTCAAAGGACTTCTTCGAGACCAACTTCTGGTACTTCTGGGCCACGATGTTCGCCTTCCAGCCCTGGCACAGCGTGGCTGAGATGAGGCGCTACATGCTTCGCTTCATGCACCTCGTTCCCGGTCTCAACAGGATAGAGGGGGTCAAGAGGACTCCATACAACCAGTACGACTCGATAATCCTGCCGGTGCAGAAGTGGCTCAATGAGAGGGGAGTCAACTTCATAATGGGCACGAAGGTCGTTGATGTCGGGATAACCGAAAGGGACGGCAAGAAGTACATCACTAGGCTTTACACGGAGGGCCAGAACGGTGATGATACAATAGAGGTCGGCGAAAAAGATCTGGTCTTCATAACCCTCGGCTCGATGGTTGACAACTCCACCTACGGCGACCTCGACCATCCGCCGGTTCTCAACAGGGGTGAGGGTGATAGCTGGAGGCTCTGGAGGAAGCTCGTCGAGAATGACCCGTCCCTTGGAAACCCCGACGTCTTCGCTGGCGACGTAGACAAGACCAAGTGGGAGTCCTTCACGGTGACCTTTAGAGGGGACGAGTTCTTCAGGATGCTCGAGGAGTTCACTGGCAACAGAACCGGGACCGGCGGCCTCGTCACCTTTAGGGACTCCTCCTGGCTGATGTCCATCGTGGCCTTCAGGCAACCGCACTTCAGGAACCAGCCAGAGGATGTAACCGTGCTCTGGGGCTATGGTCTCTTCGTCGATAGAGAAGGTGACTACATCAGGAAGCCGATGAGCCAGGCAACGGGAAGGGAGATATTCCTCGAACTGCTCTACCACCTCGGCTGGCTTGACAAGAAGGACGAACTTATGGATAGTGTCATAAACGTCCGCACCGCCATGATGCCCTACATCACCGCCCACTTCATGCCCAGGAAGCCCGGCGACAGGCCGCCCGTCCTCCCCGAGAACTACGCTAACCTTGCCTTAATGGGCCAGTACGTCGAGGTTCCAGGGGAGTGTGTTTTCACCGTTGAATATTCGGTCAAGTCCGCCATGATGGGAGTCTACGGCCTCCTTGACCTCGGCAGGGAGGTTCCACCGGCCCACACCCCCTACCAAGAGGTTCCTGTTCTCCTGAAGGCCGTCGAGACGCTCGTCGACGACGACAAGAAGGAGCTGTTTAAGTACACCATGGAGCTCTACTTGGCAGGGAGGCTGTGAGTTCCTTTTTTCTCCTTCCCTTTGGTTCTTCGTCGGTTTGTCGCAAAATCGATAAATGCGTATCCCTAGAAATGGTCACTCGTCCAGCCACACTGAATCGTCGCCGTAATAGTTCAGCTTCACCACGAAGAGCCTGAACGGCTTGTCCTTCTCATTGACAACCCAATGAACCGTCTTTGGCTTGATGAGGAAGATATCGCCGGGCTTTGCCGTGTACTCCCTCTCGCCTATCCCGAGCCCTGCCTCACCGTCCATGATGTAAAACAGCTCGTATTGTCTCTCGTGATAGTGCCTCCTAACCGTCTGCCCTGGCTTGACTTCGACTATCTGAGCGTACGAGCCTTCGGGCAGTTCGCCCTCGAAGAGCGGGAGCTTTCGGTAAGTGCCCCGGTCGATGAGGTTCTTGATTCCGGCTTCCATATTTTCTCCTTTGGCTGAGAGAATAAAAAGGTTCCTAAGCCTGTTGTTTGAGCTGGAGAACATCAAGGAATGCAACGAAGAGGCCTGGAAGAATTATTGCCCAGGGGCTGATGTTCCAGCCGAAGGCTATCAGGAGCAGTCCGAGGAGGATATACGTTGTGATGGCTGTCAGCCCTGCTTTGGGAGTGTCCATACGTTTTCTAAGGTATAAATAGAGGATGAGGGGTATTCCAAGGGCTATGGCCATTCCAATCCACGCGTTCATCTTTATCACCTTCACGGGCCTGATCCACATCTTCAGAGATTACAAAGGGAAAATCATCGAGCTTTCACAGCGTTTTCATTTTGTTTTTGTATTCCCGTGGGACAAATATAAGAAAGACCGTCGTAAAGGCTCCTCCAATTCCCGCAAGCAGAAAGCTCTCCCACGCAGGGAACACCAGTGCCTTTGCAAAAGCCGCCATGCTGAACTCCCAGAGCGTTCCAAGAAGCACTCCAGCGGTAATAGAGTGCCTGGAGTTCCTTGCAAACCGAACCAGGGCAACCGGAATCCAGTAAATCAGCACTGCAACGGTAAAAGCCATTGCCGCGGCAACTTGGAAAGTGTAGATGTCCTTTAGATAAATAAAGTATCCCGCTAAGAGGAACGCCAAAACCAGTGAATGGAATTTTAGAGTGTTCACGTCTCCATTACCGATCATCTTCATGTTATCCGCATCCTTTGGGGGCTTGAGACCCCTTTCTAAAGACAGTTATGAGTGTCTCTTATAGGGCTTTCCGCTTTACCTTACTCTTTAGATACCCTGCCCAAACAAGTTCGGCAGTCATTATTAAAAGAGCCGCTAGCATACCAACTTTGGCATACTCCCAAGCTAAGAACCCAGTTCCGGACAGGAGCAGTGTTACCGCTATAAAGACTATAGCACCCGTTATCTTTGCCCCTATGTGTCCCCTTCTGGGTTTTTCGTATAAGTACACAAGCCAAAAAAGCAGAATCGAAAAAACGGCAGACAAGAAGTTTTTGATAAAGCTTTCGTTCATTTTTTCACCTCCTCAGGGCCCTGGAGTCCAGCCTTGACAGTACGATCCCCACTGATAGCATGATTCGTAGATACAGAACGCACACCAAGTAGCAATGCATACAATGTTATCCCCGCATATCCCACAACATTCAGCGGCTTTGATGATGTCAAACTTACAACAATACCAATGACATTGACCCAGAAATCCACAGTCAGAGTTACTCTGACATTCTTGACTACATGAGTTGGAGTCTAGTTTCTTTAATTTCCCATTGAGGTATACAGCATTGGCCTTAGCGATATTTCCTGTAATAGCATACTCCACCCCAAAAATTTTCACTCCCTGCACTGGTTTTGAGAATTCGTAGAGTGCTATCACGTGTTTCTTGTCCTTCAGGGGAATTCCCATGGCGAGCATGGTCACTTTCTCACCATTGTACTCAATCGTGTGCTTGACAACCTTAACGTGAGAGTAGTCAACGTCCCAGGGTTTTGCCAGCTTCCAGAAGTCTCTCGTTGTGACCAGCTTGAAAAACACGTGGACTTCAGACCAGTTCTCTTGAACCTTGCTCACTGGTTTCGTAACTGCAAACGGGTTTACGCAGCCCTTAACCTCAGGGTACTTGGGATAGCTTACCACGTAGGCACCGTACGCTCCAATGAGAAGCAAGACCACAAGTATGGCCAGTAACGCACGCCTCCTCATCGACCCCCCCAATGGGTTTTGCATTATGGTGTCTCCGTTCATAGTATATAACACTTTCGCTTGAAAGATGAAGAGATTGGCTGATTTTAACCTCTTGACTACTGAAGTATGTAACATCTGGGTTTTCTCATTTCGACCCCCATCGAAGCACTCAAAAGACTTTTATAGGTCTCCTCCGAGTCTTCAACGAACATACGTAAACGGTGGTGACCATGGAAGCACTTGAGAAGGCCCTTCGGTGGGCGGATGAGAACCTGAAGGCTGACTACATAGAGCTTCGCTACGAGGACCTGAAGAAAACCACTTTGGGCCTCAAGGACGGCGTCTTCACGAGCTTTACCGGGAAGCTCCACAGGGGGGTCGCGATAAGGGTTTTAGCGGATGGTGCATGGGGCTTCGCCTCGACGAGCGATCTTTCAAACCTCGAGGAGAAGATCGAGGAAGCATACAAGCTGGCCAGGGCCGCGGCGGAAACCAAGAAGGAGAAGATAGAGCTGGCGGAGATAAAGCCCGTTGAGGACTTTGTTAAGAGCAAAATGCGCGTTAAGCCGGGGGAAGTTGACATCGAGGAGAAAGTGAACCACCTGCGGGAGCTTGAGAATCTCCTCAAGGAGGACAAAGCGGTCAAGAGCGTCCAGATACGCTACGAGGACGGCGGCGGCAGAAAGCTCCTCCTCACCAACGAGGGAACGAGGATAGAGTGGGACTACAACTACCTCTACCAAGGGGCCTACGTTACCGGGAAAGCCGACGGGAAGCTCGCGATGGCGAGGGACAGCATTGGCTCTGTTGACTACGGCTGGGAGCTTATGATGGAGAGGGAGCCAAACGAGAAAGTCAAGGAGAGACTCCTGAGAAAGATGCAGGGCCAGCTCAAGGGTGTCGCCCCGAAGCGCGGTGAGTTCCCGATTGTGGCCGGCCCGATTGTCGTCGGCATTATCGCTCATGAGGCCCTTGGCCACCTCGCCGAGGCGGATCTAACCATAAACTCGCCCTTTAAGGACCTCATCGGCAAGCAGATTGCCCCGGAGTACGTAACAATGAGCGAGCGCTACGTCGACGGCGGCTTTGGGAACGACCGCTATGATGATGAGGGCGTTCCGGTCAGGGACATTCACATAATCGAGAACGGAACCCTCAAGCGGATCATGCTCAACCGTGAGTATGCGGCAAAGTGGGGTATGGAACCGAACGGCCACGCGAGAGCCGAGAGTTACCGCTACCCGCCGATAATCAGGATGAGGAACACGGTCTTCGAGCCGGGAGACCACTCCTTTGAAGAACTCATTGAAGACATTAAGTTCGGCTACTACGTCGTCGACTTCCGCGGCGGCCAGGCCCAGCTCAACAGCGCCTTCCAGGTCGGGGTCCAGGAGGGCTACGTCATCAGGAACGGCGAGATAGCGGAACCTATAAGGGACACGTCCATTACAGGTGTCGCCATTGAAGCTTTAAAGAAGATTTCAGGGGTTGGCAAGGACTTCGGAATTGAGGTCGGCTTCTGTGGAAAGGGTCAGACGGCCTTCGTCAGCTCCGGCGGCCCGCACATGAAGTTTGACGGTGGAATACTGATCGGGTGAGGTGGTGAAGATGGAGAACCTCATAAGATTCGGCGAGAAGTTTTTCGACGAGCTTGAGATAGCCGTTTATCGCTCGAGGGACGTCAGCGCGAGCGTCGAGCTGAACGAGATTTCAATGGCCTCAACGAGGGGCGGGGCCGTAACTGTAATCCGCGGAATAAATGAGGGGCGCCTCGGTCTTGCCATTATCGACAGCGACGATCCCGAGAGGATTAAAGAGGCCATAGAGCAGGCCGCGAAGATGGCAAAACTCAACGGCAGAGACGAGAAGTGGGTCTCCCTCCCGGAGCCGGGGGCTTATAAAGAGGCCCCAAAGCCAAACTACGGGCTTAAAGAAGCATCGCCAGATATACTCGTCGAGAAGCTTGTTCGCGGGATAAAACTCGCCCGCGAGAAGGACCCCAATGCGGTAGTTGCTGGTGGCGAGGGCGGTGTTTCCTGGGAGAAGAGGCACGTGGTTAATTCGCACGGCGTAGACGTCTTCCAGGAGGGTGGTGCGGCATTCTTCTTCCTTGAGCTTGTCGGCAGGAAGGGAGACGTGGTTACGCCCGGCATCTTCGACTTCGATGCGCGCAGGGATTTAAACCTCGACGTCGATGGCGTCGTCGATAGGGCCGTTCAGAGGGTTAGGTGGGCCTATAACGTGGAGAAGAGCAGGAACGAGGAAGTTCCGATAATTCTCGGCCCGTGGGCGATAGCCGGCCTTCTCAGCTACACCCTCCTGCCGGCCTTCAGCGGTGAGCGCTTGGTTAAAGAGACGACTCCCTTAGCGGGGAAGGTAGGCGAAAAAATAGCGAGTGAGGTCCTGACGATCTACGACGATCCCTTCCACCCGCTCTCTCTTGAACCGACCGTAGCGGACGGCGAGGGCGTTCCTACTAGGAAGAACGTCCTTATTGAGAACGGAACCTTCAGAGGCTTCGTCTGGGACAACTACTGGGCGAAGGTTAACGGCACTGAGAGTACCGGGAACGGGAAGCGCGACCTGAAAAGTGGTGGGATAGGCATAGACTTCCATAACGTTGTTATAGAGAACGGAAAGCGCTCGCTCGAAGATCTCATAGCGGAAATAGACAGGGGTTACTTCGTGGACGGCTTCCAGGGTGCACACTCGAGCAATCCAGACAACGGAAACTTCGCGGTCACTGCAAACCCAGCATTTCTCATTGAGGATGGGGAAGTTAAGGGCGCTAGCGTGTTCCTCGTGGCTGGCAACGTTTACGAACTGCTGAACCGGGCAAGCGAGATAACGAGGGAGCAGACGGTAATGCCCTTCATGACCACGATGACGACGCCGTTCATAAAGTTCGAGAACGTTAAGATAGCGGGGAAGTGATTTCCTTTTTCTCCCCCTAGAATTTTGAAAGAGGAAAAGATCAGACCGAGAATATCCTTATCGTGTTGGTTCCGGCGGTCTTTCCTACGGGCGTCCCCTTCGTGAGGAGCACCGTATCGTTCTCCCTGACGAGTCCGAGTCCGCGGATGACCATCAGTATCCCTTCCTCGCTCTTGTCCTCGACAATGAAGGGGTAGACGCCGTAGGAGAACATGAGGTTGTGGGCAATGCGCTCCTCCGTAACGAAGGCTAGAATCCACTGCTTCGGCTTGAAGCGCGATATCAATCTGGCCGTCTGACCCGTTCTCGTTGGCGTGAGGATGTATTTTATGTCCACCGCGTTCAGGGCTTCTATTATGCTTCTGGCTATTGCGTCCTTTATGGTGCCCTTCTTCTGAACCTTGCCCTTAAGCTCGTCCATTTTCATGTCAACGACCCTCGCAGACCACTGTGAGTCGCGGAAGGCCTCCGTTGTTTTTGCAATCCTTGCCATCATCCTCACTGCGTCAACGGGGTACTTTCCAACCGCGGTTTCCTCCGAGAGCATCACTGCATCGGTTCCGTCGAGAATGGCATTGGCAACGTCTGTAACCTCTGCCCTCGTCGGGAGCTTCTCCTCCGTCATGCTCTCGAGCATCTGCGTTGCCGTTATGACGGGCTTTCCGACGCAGTTGGCCTTCTGGATGAGCTTTTTCTGAAGGATTGGGAGTTTTTCTATGGGCATCTCAACGCCGAGATCTCCCCTCGCTATCATTATCCCGTCGGAGGCGTTGAGTACCTCGTCGAAGTTCCTGACCGCGTCGGGGCGCTCTATTTTCGAGATGATGAAAAGCTCCCCACTGTGCTCCTCTATGAAACGCCTCGCCTTGAGGACGTCGTAGGCCGAGCCGACGAAGCTTATTCCTATAGCATCGACGCCGTGCTCGATGGCGAACTCTATAAGCTCAAGATCGTGTGTCGTGACGGCATCAATGGCCATTCTAGCCTTTGGGATGTTTATTCCCTTGTGGGAGAAGAGGGTTCCACCGACGAGGACCTTACAAACTACCTCTTTTTCCTTGACGCGCTCGACCCGGAGGGCTATGAAGCCGTCGCTGAGGTAGATCGTGTCTCCCTTGGAGACCAGTCTTGGAAAGTCCTTGAACTGGACGGGGATGATTCCTTCGTTACCAACAACGTCCTCCGTGGTGATTGTAACCGTTTGCCAGCGTCTTAAAACTACCGAACCGCCACTTATCTCCCCGACTCGTATCTTGACCCCAGGGAGGTCCCCAAGTATCGCAACGGGCCTGTTGAGCCTCTCCGCGGCTTTTCTTATTGTTTCAATGATCTTGGCATGCTCCTCAAGAGTTCCATGAGCAAAGTTTATCCTTGCTACGCTCATCCCAGCTTTTATCATGGCTTCAATTGTCTCCTTCTTCTGCGACGCGGGCCCTATCGTGGCGATAACCTTTGTTTTGTTCGCGGGTAGCTTCATAGTACCACCTAAAACGTGAATTGGCCTTGGGGTAAATAACGTTTCTGGAGGCAAAGTTTATAATTAGGGTGGTCTAATTATTTTGGGTGATAGTGTGAGGGTACTCGACGTTAGGGTTTTCGATGAGGACGGAAGGGAGGTCTCCTTGGGAGAAGTCGTGAATGGCAGGTGGACAGTGCTCTACATCTATTCAAAGGACAACACCCCAGGCTGTACAACCGAGGCTGTGGAGTTCACGGAGCTTCTGCCGGAGTTTGAGAGGCTGGGCTTTCAGGTCGTTGGAGTTTCAAAGGACTCCGTGAGGAGCCACCTCCGCTTCAAAGAGAAGCACAACTTAAAAATTAAGCTCCTCAGCGACCCTAATGTAGAGCTGATAAAGGCTCTGGGCGCATGGGGCAAGAAGAAGAGCTACGGCAGGGAATATGAGGGTGTAATACGAAGCACATTCATCCTTAATCCTGATGGGGAAATCGTCTGGAAGAAGATGAAGGTCCGCGTAAAGGGGCATGTGGCGAAAGTCCTTGAGGAAGCGAAAAAGCTGGTGGGGAAAGGATGAGGCGGGAGTTCATAACTGCGGTTCCCCCGTGGGAAGTCCGGGAGATAGCACTGGCCTCCGGTGCGTCGGTCTCCCTTGAAATCACGGAAGCCGAACCCTTCCGTGGAATGCCTCGCTTTAGGGTGGTCGTGAAGGGTGGAGAATGGGAAGTAAAGAAGTTCATGATGCATATGATGCGCGCCAGGGCCGGTGGTTGAATCTCAACCCTGTTCTCTCTCCCCCTCTCCAAGGCTCAGCTCCGACCATTCAACCGCCCTCTTGAGGTCTATGAAGCAGGAGTGGCAGTAGCCAACGGGTCTAGAGTCCCACTCCTCGATGCTGTCTGGGGGGTTCATGACGCACTCGTTGGTGCAGTGTCCGAGACCAAAGCCATGGCCAATCTCGTGGAGGAGTCCCTTGAGAACACGGTCTTTGAACAAACGGAGGTGTTTCTTCGCGTCTTCTCTTGATCCTTTGTTCCCATTCAGGAGGGAGGTTAGCCCGGGAGGTTCAAAGGGCTTCATCGAGAGAACCATTATCCTAAGACCGAGCCTCGTTTCCTGTATGCCCAAAAAGCGCTCGTAAAAGTCAAAGTAGGGGTTTCTAGAGACGAGGGGAAATGTTGTGAGAGCAAAAATCTTGTTCATCTTCATGTTTGAGCCCCGCTCTATCTCCCCCAAGAGACGGGCATGGAGGACGTCTATTATGGCCTCCAAGGGGTAAACCCTGAGCGTTCCCTCGGGGGTGTTTAAACTTATTAGATAACCAGGCTCGAGGTGGAGCTGCCCTATATAGAGGAGCCGCACGTCTATCCCGCTCTCGGCGAAGAATCTGTTTGCCTCATCAACAACGTTGAAGACGACGTCCTCTATCACCTTCCTTTCCATGAAATTGTTGATATATGTGAACGCTATGAACTCCATGGTTCATCGATGGATGAAGAACCCCCAACCTAATTAAATTTTTAGGTACCCGCTGGGTCCCCTCGCTTTTTATAAAAAGCCGAACCACAAAGATTTTTAAACCGCCCTCATAAATGAACGTGGGCGATGGCGTCCGTCCGAGATCAAGCAGAGGATGCCCGCCGGGCTGATGACGCCTATTCTCCACCGAGAAGAAGGAGGCGGTAGAATGAGCACAAAGCTCACTGAGATTGGACGCTACATTGACATAGATGGTGTTCTCGACTACGTGGGGAAGAGGCGCCACGAGGACGGCGGCTATTGTTTTGTGAGCGTTCTCGATGACACAAACGTCAACGACACCTACTACGCCATCAAGCTCTACAACCTCCTCGGGATGGAGGTTCCTGACAAGGAAAAAACCATCGAATTCCTTTCAAACGCGATACAGCCCCAAACGGCCGTCGTTGCGATAGCGATGGCTCTCGAGGGGCTTGCCGTCCTTGGGGCGAAGGACCTTGCCAGAGAGCACGTCGATATAGTCTTCACAAAATATAACCCCCTCGAGGGTAAATTCGCCGTCGGTCTCGGCGGTAGCGAGGAGTTTGGAACGGCGACGCCAATTGAGGCCACTTATTGGGTTGTGAAGGCATTCAACGCCATAGGGCATAACTTCTCGAAGGAAGAAAAGGAGGCCATCAGGGAGTTTGTCATGCGCTTTAGAAACGGCAACGGCTACGGGACCAAACACACGAGCACGACGATGACTTACCAGGCACTCCACGCCCTTCATGTACTTGGTTACAGGCCCCCTAAGAGCCCCCATTTCAAGAACTGTGAGCTGTGCGGGGATTTGGGAGGCTTCACCGAGGTTCCCTACAGCCTTCCACCGTATTTGGAACCGACATTCTACGCGGTCAGGGGGCTTGAACTGCAGGATGAAACTCCAACCTGCCCAAGGAGACATGTCTGGTTCATCCGCCAGCTCCAGAACTCGAACGGTGGTTTCAGACGCTCGCTTGAGCTTGGAATCTCAAACTTCCAGAATACCTACCGTGCCGTGGCCGTGGTCGATTCGATGCTCAGGTTCCTCTGAGGCAGTGATGAGAATGGACCTGATAGGCTTCCACATAAAGGGGGCCTTTGGCGAGGGCTGTCCCGTGTGTAGACTGCTGAAGGAGTATGAGGAAGATGAGATAGACACCATACTCTACGAGCACGTGAACGACCCCCATGTTAGGGCAAAGTTCAAGGAGAGCCTCGGCCTCTGCACATACCACGCTTGGAGGACCGTTAACAAGGCATATTCCGAGCCCCTGCTCGGCCCCCTCGGTGTTTCCATAATCTATGAACACATGCTCTCTGTTTACATTGCATCACTTGAGGAAGGAAAAAGCGCCGGAACCGGTGAGTGCTTTCTCTGCTCCCTAATCCGCGAGAAGGAGAAGACAACGGTGGAGGCCTTCGCTGAAAGGATAGATGAACTCCTGCCAGATTATGAGCGGTCCGGCTCGATCCTGTGCAGGAGGCACTACGACATGATTCACTCGATACTCATGGAGAAAAGCCCCGAGATGGCGGAGGAACTTAAGAGGGTTCAGATCAAGAAACTTAGGGAGCTGAATGAACGCATGAAATCATTCATTGACAAGTTCGATTACAGGGCCAAGGAAGGTCACACCAGTGACGAGATCAGAGCCCTTCCACAGGCAGTTGAGACCCTCAAGGGACTTGAGGTCATAGAACCCCTTGAGAAGGAGAAAAAAGAGAAAAGGAGGGGGTTTCCGTGGAGATAAGGCTGAAGGACGAGGAGTTCAGGGAGGTCAAGAGACATCGGAAGGAGATAGAAGAGCGCTTTGGGGATCTCAAAGGCCTTGAACGAACGCTGAAGGAGCTCAGGATTAGGACACTCCTTGAGCAGAAGAAGAAGCTTGAGAACAGGCTCGCAGAGCTCGAGAGGGAGTACCGTGAGTTGGTGGAGTTTGAGAAGAAGGCCCTCTCCGACAAGGAGTTCTTGATGGAGTTCCGGAAAAAGCTTGGGGAGGAGAACAGGCAACTTATCAAGAGAATAGGTGAGAGAAGGTGAAGATAGTTGTGAAACCCGAGAGGGGATGGAGGGGAATAACTTTCAACGTCCCTGACGAGACATTCGAGAGGATAAAACAGATCGCTGAGAGGTACCGGTTCAGGCTTGATGAGGTGCTCAGGATAATCCTTCTCCATGGCTACACTGAAGGAGGAGAGGAGGAGGATACAGAAGCCATTGAGAGGGGGATAGAGGAACTTGAGGGGAAGCTTTACCGAGTTGAGGGCGACTGGTCCCCCTTAAGGTTCAGGGCGTACTACATAGCAATGGACAATCAGAACCTCGCGATACAGCTCTCTGGAATGCTCGCCGAGAACAAACGGTTGAAAAAGCAGCTGGGCCTTCCCTTTGAGATGAATCCTGAGGTTGAGGAGAAGATACACTACTACCTCAGCTTTGAAAAGAAACCAACCAATGAGCCTGCCACTGAAGGAGGGAGCTAAGGTCGACCGGACGGGCATGAAGGGCAGGACGTCACATCCCGCGTATAAAGCCTTTTAAATTTAGAATTTGATGTCAAACGGTGGTGCCATGAACCTTAGGATAGCCCTCGCTGTGATGCTCGGTGGTGCCTTCGGGGCGCTGGCGAGGTTCTACCTCTCAGGCATACTACCCGTTTACAAGGAATTTCCTGTGGGAACGCTCCTCGTCAACAGTACCGCTAGTTTAACCCTCGGCTATCTCTACGGCCTAATGTTCTGGGGATTCTACGTCCCGGCTGACTGGAGGGCCTTCTTTGGAACCGGGTTCTGCGGTGCTTTAAGTACCTTCTCAACCTTCTCCTATGAGACGTTCTCACTCTTCCGCGAGGGTGAGTACACCATGGGTCTTCTCAACATAGCGGCAAACGTTATAATCACAATAACACTTGTGTTCGCTGGATTTATATTAGCCAGGAGGTGATTCAATGGTCGAGGTTGAGCACTGGAATGCCCTTCGGCTCAAGGTTTACATAGGGGAGAACGACCGCTTCAAGGGGAAACCTCTCTACAAGGCGATAGTTGAAAAGTTCCGCGAGATGGGAATCGCGGGAGCTACAGTTTACCGCGGCATCTACGGCTTCGGAAAGAAGAGCAACGTTCATTCAGCCGATGTGATGAGGCTCTCAACGGACTTACCTATAGTTATTGAGGCGGTTGACAGGGGTTATAAAATAGAGGAGGCGATATGCGAGATAAGACCAATGATAAAGGATGGTATGATAACAGTTGAGCCCGTTATAGTGGTCTGGGTTGGTACCTCCGAGGAGGTGAGGAAGTTTGAGGGGGATGCCATAAGGGAACTGCAATGAACAATATTATACGCCGGCGCTCCACTTTGACTCATCCGTTAACTTAATAAGGAGTAATTATCCGAAGATATATGATGAATAAAGGTTTAAAGATTGGGGGCCGGCGTATGTTTACGCTCGAATTTGAAGTTCCTACGGAACGTTTTAATCACGTTATGGACGCCTTAGTATGGATCGGTGCATCACTTGAATGGGTATATTATAACCCCTCACGCGAGAGTGCTGTTTTCAGGGCCACTGTGGCAAGAGAGCGGCTCCACGAGTGCCTTCTGAAGCTGGCGGAGGCGGTCGGGCAGGCTGAGGTCACCATAGTTGAAACCGCTGGACAGGAAAGGTATATACACGAGGCATTTTTAGCGACCGTCGAGGTTCCCTCCGGAAGATACCCCGTGATGATACTCCTTGAGTACAGGAAGGATCCGTTCATTCCAAGCAGTATAACGGTGGGGCTTCTCCCAGGCTCTCCAGAGGGTTTAGTGGATGCAGTGATGAGGCTAACGGTTGGGCGGGTCAACATGGCATCGGCGAGGCTCCTGAAGCGCGTTGTAACTGATGACCTCATGCTGCTCCTCCTGGAATACTCACCGGGGATTCCCCCAAAAGAGCACTCCGTTGTGGGAGAGTGACCTTCTTTCGACGCTTGTTTTTCATTAATGTTTTAACCCCTTTAATCCAAACCCTCCTGGGGGTGTTTTTGTGCTTCACCACATTAAGCTGATTTACGCTACCAAGAGTCGAAAGCTCGCCGGTAAAAAGATAGTCCTGGCAATTCCCGGAAGTATAGCGGCAGTTGAGTGCGTCAAACTCGCGAGGGAGCTGATAAGGCACGGCGCAGAGGTTCACACCGTGATGAGCGAGAACGCCCGGAAGATAATCCATCCCTATGCCATGGAGTTTGCGACCGGAAATCCCGTCGTGACGGAGATTACCGGCTTCATCGAGCACGTTGAGCTGGCCGGGGAGCACGAGAACAAGGCCGATCTCATTCTTGTCTGCCCTGCAACTGCCAACACTATAGGGAAGATAGCCTGCGGGGTAGATGACACGCCCGTTACAACCGTCGTGACGACCGCCTTTGCCCACACACCGATAATGATAGCCCCTGCAATGCACTCAACGATGTATAACCACCCGATAGTCAAAGAGAACATCGAGAAGCTTAGGAAGCTCGGCGTGGAGTTCATAGAGCCGCGCTTTGAGGAGGGCAAGGCCAAGGTCGCCTCCATAGACGAGATAACCTACCGCGTCATCAGGAAGCTTTACAAGAAGGACCTCACCGGAAAGCGTGTTTTGGTAACAGCTGGCGCAACGAGGGAGTACATAGACCCGATCCGTTATATAACCAACGCGAGTAGTGGGAAGATGGGTGTTTCCATTGCCGAGGAGGCGGAGCTGAGGGGAGCAGAGGTTACCCTAGTACGGACGAGGGGAAGTGTTCCAAGCCTCGTCGAGAACCAGGTTGAGGTTGAAACCGTCGAGGAAATGCTTGGAGCTATTGAGACCGAGCTGAACACGAAGGAGTACGACGTCATCGTTTTAGCGGCCGCAGTCAGCGACTTTAGGGTGAAGGAGAAAACAAACACAAAGATAAAGAGCGGAAGACCTCTAACGCTCGAGCTCGAGCCGACGCCCAAGATAATAGACCGCGTTAAGGGACTTCAGCCGGATGTTTTTCTTGTCGGATTCAAGGCTGAAACTGAACTGAGCGAGGAAGAACTCATAAGCGCGGCGAAAGGGCAGATTGGACGTGCTGGAAGCGATTTAGTGGTCGCCAACACCCTCGGGGCCTTTGGAAGTGATGATAACGAGGTTCTGCTTGTTGGAAGGGACTTCGTGAAGAGACTGCCGAGGATGAACAAACGGGAACTCGCAGAGCGGCTCTGGGACGAGATAGTGAGGCTCCTTTGAAAGACGGGCGGAAGCCTTTTCTACCCTTTTTTCCTAGCCCTCAAAAATACAGGGGTGATAAAGTGGTTGGATGGGAGAACCAGATACCCTACATAGGGGTCACCTATTTCCAGCTTATATCCTCGTTGGTCCTACTGGTCGTGGGTTACGTAGTCACGAAGATACTCGTGGCGTTGTTCAAGAAGAGCATTGGTAAGACGAAGCTCCCACCGCTCGTCGTTGAGTTCCTCAGCAAGTTCCTGTCGATACTGCTCTATACGACGGTCATAATCCTTGGACTTGGAGTGGTCGGCGTCTCCGTTTCTCCCTTGATACTCGGCTTATCTGCAGTTATCGGCTTAATCTTGGGCTTCGGCCTGCAGGATACGCTCACGAACCTCGCCGCTGGAGTGTGGATAGCGGCTCTGAGGCCCGTTGACCTCGGTGAGGTCGTTGAAGTCGCCGGGAAGACGGGGAGCGTCAGCGGAATCGGCCTAATGAGCACGGAACTAAAAACGCCGGACAATAAGCTCATAACTATACCCAACAAGCTCATATGGGGTAGCATAATCGTCAATCACACAAGGATGCCGACGAGGAGGGTCAACGTCGACATAGGCGTCGCCTACGGAACCGATCTAGACGGGGCGATAAAGCTCGCAATGGACCTCATAAGAGGCCATCCAAAAGTCCTTGATGAGCCTGAGCCGACCGTCGTGGTAACCGCGCTCGTGGACTCCTCAATCAACCTCCAATTGAGGGCGTGGACTAAAACTGAAGATTACTGGACGGTCAAGGGAGACCTCACAAAGGGCATCTACGAGCTTTACACGAAGGAGGGCGTTGAGATACCCTTCCCGCAGCTGGATGTCCACCTGAAAAAGGGGTGATCTTTGTCCTCTTTTCCCTTCTATTGCTTTGAAATTCTTTAACCGATTGTATCTGCAACGTCGGCGAAAGGTTCATATGTTCTGATTCACACCACCCGATGGTGATTTCCATGAGGAGAATAGGCATTATCGGCGGGATGACTCCTGAATCAACGTGCTACTACTACCGAAACTACACCAAGATGAGCAGGGAGAAGTTTGGCCCCTTTACCTTCCCGGAGCTTGTAGTTTATTCCATAAACTTTGGGGAGTTCATGAACAGCCCAAACGGCTGGGAGGAAAGGAAGGAGATACTTATAAAGGCCGCCAAGGCCCTCGAGAGGGCCGGGGCCGAGATAATAGCCATGTCGGCCAATACCCCCCATATGGTTTTTCCTGAAGTTCAGAAAGCCGTTAACGTCCCAATGGTCAGCATAATCGACGCCCTTATCGAGGAGATGAAGCGCAGGGGCGTTAAAAGGGTTCTTCTACTCGGGACGAAGACGACGATGACAGCTGATTTCTATAGAAACGCCCTTCACGAGGCCGGCTTTGATGTGGTAACCCCGAGCGAGGAGGAGATGGACGAGGTTGACAGGATAATCTTCGAGGAGCTGTCCTTCGAGAACCTGAGGAGCAAGCCCTACTTGGTAGAACTCGTCGAGAAGTACGCCAAAGATAAAGGCATCAACGGGGTAATCCTTGGCTGCACAGAGCTTCCGCTGGCGATAAAGCCCAGCGATGTATCTGTTGAGGTCTTTGATACCGCCGCAATCCACATGAGGAAGCTGATTGAGCTTGCCTCCGGGTGATTTTTAAGCTCAACTTCCCCCTTCTTCCTGGTGAGAAAAGTGGAGATACGGGAATTCCAGGAGATTATTAAGGACATTTACTTCCACAAGGACTCAAAGAGGGGCGTTGAGAGAACATTTCTCTGGTTCATTGAGGAGGTCGGCGAGCTGAGCGAGGCGATACGGAAGCGTGATATAGAATCTATGGAAGAGGAGTTTGCGGACGTTTTAGCGTGGCTTGCGAGCTTGGCCAATCTCCTCAGGATAGACCTTGAGGATGCCGCAAAGAAGAAGTATCCGGGAGTTTGCCCCTACTGCGGGAAGAATCCCTGTGAGTGCAAGGAGAAGTTCTGAAAATGGTAAAAGGGACAGAAATGAAAGGATCAGAAAGGCTCTGCTGCAGGTTTGGCCGGGCTTGGAGTGTTCTCTGGGGGCAGTGATATTGCACCTATCAGGATTATCAGGCCACCGACCAGCGAGTTGAAGATCAGCGATAGAATCGACGGTATGAGCACCTTGCCCTTCGCCCCCTTGTAACGGCCTTCGTCGATCAACCGGAGCGCGTCCTTTGCCCTGAAGTGGGTTCACACCGCTATAGCCAGCGGGATCCAGGCGACAATTATGCCAAAACCGATGCTGTTAACTGTAATCCCCAAGAACATCAAAACACCTATAATTAGGTTTATTATGTCGCCGATATGTATCAGATTTTTTGCGGAACTAGGGTCACCCATGGTATCACCGGTGATAGTTCGGCTTTCATCTATAAAAAATTTTGTGCTTTGAAGAGCTTAATCGAGCGTTGATGTTCATAATTGTGGCCATTAAGATATACATCTAAACGAAAAGATTTTTATACTTTGGCGGGCACTCTTCCATGCAGCAAACAGAGGTGATGTGCATGCATGAACTTGTTGAGTTTGCCGTAGGGCGGGCCTTGGAACTCGGCGCCGACTACGCGGAGGCGCGCTTTGAGGAGAAGAACGGCACTTCTCTGAGCATGAAGAACGGGAACCCGGAAGGGCTGGAAGTTCTAGCCAAGAAAGGCATTGGCGTAAGGGTCTTAGTGGACGGAGGAATGGGCTTCGCCTCAACCAACGTTCTGACAAAGGAGAGTGTTGAGGGGGCGGTTAAGAAGGCGGTGGAGCTAGCCAGAGCGGCCTCTAGGGTGAGGAACGAGCCGATACGCTTCAGCGATGACGACTTCCACAGCGTTCATTATGAGATCAAGATGAAAAAGGACTTCCGAGACGTCTCCCCGGAGGAGAAGCTCGAACTCCTGAAGAAAATCGACGAGGAGGTAAAAGACACCGGCGTAAACGTCCCGATGAGATACCTTCTGTACTCCGACCAGATGTGGCACAAAATAATAGCCCACAGCGACGGGGCATTCATTGAGAGCTTCATCCCCCGTGTCTCAACCACCTACAACCTTGTTGTCCTCGAGAACGGTCAGATGGAGCAGGCACCCTTCGTGCAGAGGGCCTTTTCGGGAGGCCTTGAGCTCATAGAGAAGGATGAACCGTGGAACTGGGCGGTCAAGGACGTGCAAGCTTTAAAGAGACTAATCACCGAAGGCAAGAAGCCACCGGAGGGAAAGGTAGACCTCGTAATAAGCCCCGAAGTGGCCGGCATAGCGGTTCACGAGAGCGTTGGCCACCCCTACGAATCCGACAGGATATTCGGAAGGGAAGCCGCCCAGGCGGGCGAGAGCTTCGTTAAGCCGAACATGCTCGGCGAGAGGATAGGGAGCGAAGCAGTTACTGTCATCGAAGACCCTACGATACCCAACAGCTGGGGGTTCTACCTCTACGATGATGAGGGCGTTAAAGCCCGCCCGAGATACCTCATTAGGGACGGAATCATCACCGAGTTCCTCACGAACCGTGAATACGCCTACAAGCTCGGGCAGAAGTCGAACGCCGCGGCCCGTGCCATCAACTACAACCGCGAGCCTATCGTGAGGATGGCAAACACCTACCTCGCCCCGGGAGACCACTCCTTCGAGGAGCTGATTGAGGATGTGAAGCTCGGCGTTTACATGGTGAGCTTCAACGAATGGAACATCGACGACCGCAGGTATCAGCAGAGGTACATAGGCAGGGAGGCCTACCTCATCGAGAACGGTGAGATAAAGCACCCGGTGAGGAGACCTATCCTTGAGATAACGACGAGGGCACTGTGGAGCAGCGTTGACGCCGTAGGAAAGGAGATTGCCTTCTATCCAGGAACCTGTGGTAAAGGCGAGCCCGGTCAGGGCGTTCCAGTCTGGATGGGCGGGGCGCACGCAAGGCTCCGCAACATTCCACTTAGGAGGCCGTGAGGTGGTAAAGATGTTCGACGTTAACGAACTCATTCTGAAAAAGGCTAAGGAGCTCGGCTTTAGTGACGTGGTCGTTCTCAGCCACGAGGGTAACAGGAGGCAGGTCCGCTTCGCCAACAACGAGATAACCGTTGCCAAGAACTGGCACGAGAGGAAAGTTGAGCTCTTCGTCGAGCTGGAGAAGCGTGTCGCTGGAACAACGATAACCGAGCTGAGCGAGGAGAACATTGAACGCACTCTAAAAACGCTCCTGAGCAGTATGAAGGGAATGTCACCAAAGGAGGACTACTACGGAATAGCGGAGGGACCGTTCGAGTACAGGGACATCCCGGAGACCTTCGATAAATCCATCGTCGGACTCGACGAGCCGAACGAGTACGTTGAGAGGGCGATCAACGCGGCCCTTGAGGAAGGGGCAAAGCGCGTTGCAGGGGTTCTCTATACCGACTACGACAGACTCTACCTTACCACGAGCAGCGGCGTGGAAGCTTTTGACGAGGGAACCGGAATAGAGATAAGCGTTCGCGCCTTCATCGGCGACCTCGAGAGCGGCCACGGCACGAACTCCGTAAGGGCTCTCAAGAAGTTCGATCCCGAGAGCGCCGGGAGAAAGGCCGGGGAGATAGCGAAGCTCGCCCAGAACCCTGAGCAGGGACCGGAAGGAAAGTTCGATGTGGTCTTCGACCCCCTTGCCTTCGCCAACCTGTTGAGCTATATGAGCTTTATGACGTCAGCCTACGCGGCGGAGGCCGGATTCAGCTTCCTCGTTAACAAGCTTGGCCAGAAGGTTGCGAACGAGATAGTGACCATCAAGGACGTCGGCAACATGCCCAACGGTTACGGGAGCAGGAAGTTCGACGATGAAGGCGTCCCGACAAAGGAAACGGCGATAATCGAGAACGGAACCTTCAAGACGTTCCTCCTCAATACAAGCCTCGCCAGGAAGTACGGAACCGAAACAACGGCCAACGCCGGCTTGGTGATGCCGCACGCGTGGAACATCGTCCTTGAACCTGGCGACTTCTCCAGAGAGGAACTCTTCAGCGGAGTGAAGAGGGGAATCTACATCACCAACGTCTGGT
Organism: Thermococcus sp.; assembly: GCF_027023865.1. Taxonomy (NCBI): domain Archaea; kingdom Methanobacteriati; phylum Methanobacteriota; class Thermococci; order Thermococcales; family Thermococcaceae; genus Thermococcus; species Thermococcus sp. The sequence goes on from NZ_JALVUC010000019.1 coordinate 230,853, forward strand.
ACACGCGCTTCCAGAACTACGTGACGGGGGACTTCTCGACGATCCCGAGGGACGGCATCTTCTTCGTCGAGAACGGCGAGCTTAGGCCGATAAGGAACATCCGCGTCAGTGACAACCTCGGGCGCATCCTTGAGAACGTCTCCGCTTTGACCAAGGAGAGCCATCACGTCCACTGGTGGGAGGTTGAGACGCCGGTAACTACACCCTACGTCCTGGTAAAGGACGTCGGGATAACGAGGGCGACGAAGTGATTTTTTGTTTTTCTTTGTGTTTTTTCCAAAACGCCAAGAAACGGTCTGAACTCCGATAACCCCATTATGGGGCTGAGAAGTACAGGCCAAACAGGATATCGGAGGAGAGGTTTTGAATCGCTGAAATTAATGAGTTTAATTGACACTTGTCTCTCTGAATTCTGCATGCAATAGTGAATAAACGCATCCAGCAAAAACATTAATAGGTTCCAGAGCGAACTCGTTGGTGTGGATCGGACATGCTGGAAACACTAAACGTACTCATGAGATTTTTCACGTGGGGATTTGCCACGTATCGTTGGTGGGGGAAGAAGGAGGATTTCATGCTCTTTCTATCCTTGGGTCTTTGGATAGATGTCCTTGCGGCCTTCTCTCAGGGGCCTATCCTTAAAACCCTTGGATTGCAGCCCAATCTGAGTGCGCTAGCTCCGCTGATGAGTATGCTCGCTATTGTTGAAGCCCTCCTTATGCTGGCGACGGCGGTAACCGTTAGAAAGAACCCTGGGGAACGTAGGGGTCAGCTGATCATATTTCTCAGCACAATTATTGGGATGTCATATATCCTCGCGGCAACCATTCTCAACAGGTCGCCCGCCGTGCTCTTTGCATTTTCCGTTCCCTTCCTGGGCGTGGCTCTAATGCTGGTGGGATACTCATTGATAAAAGAGGAGATAGGTCTGAGGAGCACCGCCACACTCCTGCCCTTGGGGGCGCTCCTTCTCGGGACCATCAACCTTACGTACCCTATAACCATCTCAACTCCCCTGGCGAGCTATCTCTACGGGCTGGGAGCACTTTTCAGGGCGATGATATTCATAGGGATGGCGAGGTACGCTTTCCTGCCCATCAAGCCACCCGAGATGCCTCTAACCGAGCTTCCCACCGGCGCGTTCTACACAGAGGGTGGGAGGGTTTCCGATGTTATCATCCAGAAGATGCAGTCCAATGGAAATGGGGTTCTCATAACTAGAAGGTCGTTTCAGGGATTTAAACCAAAGTTTCCCGTGTTTTGGGTAACCAAGGTTGCCTCGGGAATAATAGAAGAGAATCTCATGGCAGTATCCCCGACAGACATAGGTATTCTCGTAGACCTCGTTAAGCGGCATCTCAAAAAAGGGCACTCCCTTGTGGTGATAGACTGTCTTGAATACCTTGTAATGGAAAACGACTTTGAGAACGCCTTCAAATTCCTGCTATCCTTGAAGGACACCACCGTGAAGTACAATGGAACTCTTATTGCGGTAGTTGAGCCATCCGCCTATCCCACGAAGCATATGACTATGTTGACCAAGGAGTTGGAGAGACTGGAGCTTTAAGGCGTCCCCATAGAAAGCCGTGCCTATGACTCTACCACGGGTTTATCCGAACAGTCCCAGCGCCGGCCCGATCGTGAGAGCCATGCTGAACAGCCCGCCGAGGAGGAGTGCAGGGAACGTCCTTTTCCACTCTATTGCGAGTATATAAGCAGCAAGAGCGCCGGTCCAAACCCCGGTTCCGGGCAGGGGTATCGCTACGAAGATGAAGAGACCCCAGAAGCCCCACTTCTCGAGGTATGGGTGGGCCTTTTTCCTCACGCGCTCGACGTAGTAGAGGTAGAGGTGTGCGATTTTCTTCAGGGGTGTCTTTTCAAGCCAGAGCATGACCCTGTCAATGTAGGGCAGAACCACGGGAAGGACGAGCGAGAGCGTCAGAACACCGAGGGAAGCGGCCAAGATTGTTCCCAAAAGGGGATAACCCCTTCCGATGCCGTAAACTACAGCGTAGCGCCCCTCAAAGGTTGGGACAAGGGAGAGTATGAAGACTTGAAGGAGACTATTCAACGTCGAACACCCCCAATTTAAGCGCGTTCACAATGGCACGGTAGTAGGGAAGCCACCACTCTTCGGTTAGTTCAACGAGAAGTCCAACCCACGGCCCGAGGAAGGCTGCAAAGAGGACGTCGCTGAACCAGTGAACGTGGAGTAAGAGCCGCGTTAGGGCTATTGAAACAGCCCATCCCCACCAGAGGGGCCAGAGCTTTTTCCAGCGCCTGCTCAGGAAGTAGGCCAGAACGAAGGCTCTCGTAGTGTGACCAGAGGGGAAGGAGAAGTAGTCGGCGTTCTTTATTGACTCAATAAGGCCCCAGTGAACTTGAGCCTCCCCCGGCCTGGGAGCACCGACGAAAACCTTTAACAGGCCCACTATAACCATGGAGACCGCAATACCCGCGGTTAGTTCGAGGGTGAACCTGCTTAACCTCCCCCTATCTTTGAAGTCCCACAGGAGGAAGAGCAGGATGTAGAGGGCAGTGAGGGCGAAGCTCGCCGTGTCCGTGAGGAGACTGACAAAGGAACCGCCTCCGGAGAGGGTGGAGTTGATGGAATTGTCCATACCTTTGAAAGCCCCCGTTATTTGAAGGGCGAATAGTAGGGCCAAAATCCCCGTTAAAATTACCAGTGTTTTGTATCCAACTTCCTTATTCATCCCTCCGTCCCTCCTTAATAACAACTGCCGCAAAGAACAGTGCTATTATCAGGAATTCCAGCGAGTTCGTGATAAGCTCGACGGTGTTCGTCTCCAGATTGGGAAACACGATGTCTATGTGTTCCGCGAGTTCCTTTATCGCGTAGAGAAAGAACGCGAGAGAAACTACCAGGAACTTTCTAAGCCTCGTTCGTTGATACGCAATAAGGGATGCCCCAGTAAGGATGAGTGAAAAAGTGACAATACCCAGGCTTAGGAGTTGATCTATGTCCAGCATTCTAGACACCTTCTTCAAGGTTCATGAATATGTCCACTATTCTATCAGCCCACCTCTCGAATAGGCTTGGATGATAGTTCTGGATAAGCTTAACAAACAGCTCAACATCTCCTGTGAAATAGTACTTTACAAACTTCCCATCTTTTATGCTTCGGACGAGGTTCAGCTCCTTCAGATTGCCGATGTAGTAATTCACAGTGGGTGGTGAGAGACCAAGCTCACTGCAGAGTTCCTTTTGAGTGGCCCCGGGATTTGCTATTATATACATGATTATCCCCCTCACGTTCTCACTGGAAAGCAGGGAGAGGATGTCCTTTTCCCTTTCATCGAAGATACCCCTAGGGAAGTAATGCTTCCTCAACCCGCTCCTCTTTGATGTTACCAATCCCTGCTTTTCGAGCCTTTGGATATGATACTGGAGGTCACCCTTAGCAAGACCCAGCCGGGGGACAGTTCATTGAAGCTGAGGCCAGGGTTTTCCCTGATGAAATTGAGGACGCGCTTGGTGCGTTCGTTGAGCTCATTACTGCCCATCGTTACCTCGTGTACGTATGTTTCAAGTCTTAATTAAGGTTTTGTGGTCCAGTTTTAGAAATGTTCCTATGGCTGTATCCCCGATATAAATGGATTAAAACTTGGATATTTCAAAAACTGGACTAATACTTCGAGAACTGAGCCAGAAGGGCTATATAATAGCTTTTCATATATAGATCTAAGAACACGAAGGGGGTGATAAGTCGTGAGGATATGGAAGTTCAACATAGGGTTAAAGGTCGCGGCATTAATGGCGGCGCTGATAATGGCAGTGAGCATCGGAGCATTTGCAATGGCCGCAAACGCCACCGGGAAGAACGTTCAGTCACCCAGTTATACGGGTAGCATAAAACTTGCCCAGAGTCCCAACCTGAGCGAGAGCCAGGAAGCAAAGGTCCTTCAGAAACTTGCAAAGATAACTCCGGAGCAGGCCAAAAGCGCAGCGCTTGCGGAGGTGAAGGGAACTGCAGTCAAAGTAAGCTTGGAGGATGAGAATGGATACCTTGTCTACTCCGTGGAGGTTAAAACGGCCAAGGGCCTCATGAAGGACGTGAAAGTTGACGCCGGGAACGGAAAGGTGCTCCACATAGACAGCGGAAGCGACATGGAGAAGGAGAAAGAGACCTCCGAAAGCAACATGGAGAAAGAGAGCACGAATGAGCTTAAGGAGAAAAATTCTGGCGAAGTAGCGGACACCGACAGTTTAAAAGAAGGAGTGCAACAGGGTTCAAATGGGGAAGTGCAACAGGGGGGAGAAAACTGACCCCCTACACCATTTTACATTTCTAAAAGTGTACCAGTTAGCTTTTTATGAGTTAATATTCCAATAGAATGGTGAGGAGAGATGATAGACATTAACACCTACACCGCTGTTATCACCTCCTTGGACGGTAAGGCCTTGGAGCTTTTGGGGATAGCGGTGGCTACATATTACATAAGCGTGCTTATCTATGCCCTTCGGTGGAAGATAGTTCTCGGGGGGATGGGAGAGACCATCCCACTGGGTGACCTCCTGAAGATAAACCTCTCCTCCATCTTCGTTAACAATATAACCCCCATGAGTCGGGGGGGCGGTGAAATTTTAAGAATCACCTGGGTTTCAAAGAAGCACAGGGTTCCCGTGGCCGTCTCAACCGTCAGCATACTCTATGAGAGGATATCGGAGATCGTGCCCGTGCTCATACTTGCGGTGCTGGGGATCTCCTACTTTGCGACTCACCTTCGCCTTCTTCTCATAATCCTCTCAGCCCTCATGGTCTTGATATTGTTCAAATGGGACAGGGTAGTTGTACTCTCAGTCCGGCTCTTTAAGATCAAGCTAACGCAGGACGACCTCGTGAGGATGCTCGAACTCAAGCGAAAGCCAACGGTGAACATGCTTACAATTAGCCTGAGTTCGGCAGTGTGGTTTCTGGATGTTATGAGACTTAAACTTATAGCAATGGCCTTTGGATGGAACCCCCCGCTCACGTTCCTCTCAGTTGTCTCATTGGCCAATTTACTGTTTGGCCTGCTGGCCTTCACACCGGGAGGTATTGGCATAGTTGAGGGTGGGCTGTTGGGAACCCTCACGTACTTTGGTATTCCCTCAACACTTGCCATCTCCGTAACCCTGCTTGAGAGGTTCATCTCCTACGTATCAAGCACTGTTGTAGGTTTTATCACCCTGATGACATCTGGAGGTGTCGAAATATGGAAAGCCTTAAGATCGCGTTAGTCTCGGACTGGTTCTTCCCGAGTGTTGGTGGAATAGAATACCATATCCACGACCTTGCCACACAGCTCACACACTTGGGACATGATGTCCATGTGATTACTCGGTTTGGTGATTACCCCGATGAAAAACTCCCCTATGAAGTTCACCGCTTTAAGGGTAGGATAACGATGGATGGTTCCTACGTGAGCATAGGAGCAGGCGTGTTGAAAAAGGTGAACGAGTTATACAAAAGAGAACACTTTGATATAACCCACAGTCACAGCATATACTCCCCGATGGCCGTTGGAGTCACTAACCTGTCCGGCGGCATAAGGGGCGTTCCGAGTGTAATAACAGACCACTCCCTTCTTGGAGACTCTATTTTGAACCCAATGTATATTATGCTCCTGCGGTTCTCACTTCGCAAGGTCGATTCGTTCATAGCCGTTAGCAATGCAGTCGAAAAGGATATACGTTCAATCCTCGGTAAAAGCCTGAGGAACAGAGAAATCTACCTTATTCCCAACGGGATAGACACAGAATTCTGGAGGCCTTCAGAGGACAGAGAGAAGAGGAAGGAAGCCCTTGGCTTGAGGGGGGTTGTGGTAACTACCACCTCACGCTTAACGAAGAGGAAGAGAACTCATGTGATCCCGAAAATTGCAAGGGGAATAAAGAAGGAATACGGAAAGGACGTAACGTTCCTAATAATCGGGGATGGACCCGAGAGGAACAATATCGAACGTCTCATCAGGAAATATGATGTTGGAGACGTTGTTAAACTTCTAGGAAGGCAACCAAGGGTAAACGTGAGAGAATACCTACAGGCAAGTGATGTATACTTCTCGCCCACCGTTTACGAGGCGTTTGGAATAGCCGCACTAGAAGCATTGGCATGTGGCGTTCCGGTGGTTGCTAATAACCACGGGGGGATAAGCGAGATTGTGGAGCACGGGAAAACCGGTTTGGTTTCCAATAATGACGATGAGCTGATGCAGAACCTGATGTCGCTGATCGCTGATGAGGAAAGAAGACAGGAAATGGGTAAGAATGCTCGAAAAAGTGTGGAGAATCACTTTAGCTGGGAAGCAGTAGTTTCCCAGGTGTTTAACGCTTATAAGGAAACTATGGATCAGGCAAACGAAGAGCCCTTTGTCCTTTACAAGCTCCATCAAACCCTCAAGAGGGGGATCGCGAATGCTGGTGTCTTTAACCTTTGATGTGGAACAGGACTGTCCTCCCTACTTGAGCACAACTAGGGGGGTGGAGGAGGGGCTCCCGAAGATCCTTGACCTGCTTGGGGAAAAGGGGGTTAAGGGGACATTCTTTTTTACGGCACAGATGGCAAAGGAATACCCCCATCTAGTGAAGCGCGTGGTTGAAGATGGCCATGAACTGGGGTGTCATACCTACAACCACGAGCGTCTGGACAAACTGTCAAAAGGTGAAGCCGAGAGGATCATAGAGAAATCCCTCCAGGTGTTGAGGAACTTTGGAGAGGTGGTCTCGTTCAGATCCCCGAATTTACAGCTTCCTTCTGAGATATACGCCGTATTGAGGGAGAAGGGAATCCTTGTGGACTCTTCAAAGGCCGTCTATAAGAGGTACCGGGGCATCTCGTACGTGGGTGGTGTGCTGGAAATCCCCGCTTCTGTAACTTCCTCCGTATTGAGGCTTCCCTGGAGAATCCAACGAATAATCCATGCTCGTTTAAGGGAGCCGAGGGTTTATTTCGCCCATCCTTGGGAGTTTGTCCCGATGAAGGGGGTACGCTTTGACTGTCGCTTTAACACTGGAGAAAAAGCCCTTGAGTTGCTTGAAAGACTTATAGACCACTACAGAAGGGAGAACGCAGAATTTTTATTGATGAGGGACTATCTAAAGGTTTTCAAGCCCGAAAGGCGTCAAGAGGCAGAGGGAGTCTCACAACACCCTAGGTAGATTGATCCACATTAGGTATAGGGCCACCAGAACCACCACAGCTGCGAAAACCTGTCTCAGCTCCCTGCAGGAAAGCGATTTTGCTGTACGCACGCCGATGGCGTCTCCAATTAGCCCGCCTAGCACGAAGAGTATCACTATTACAAGGTCTATGGGTCTGCCTTGGAGTTCGTAGCTCACAAAGCCAGCAAGTCCGTTAAGGACTACCACGAAGAGGGACGTTCCAACTGCACGATGCATTTTAAGCCCTGCACCCATCGTCAGGGCTGGGACAAGCAGGAAGCCGCCTCCGACCCCAAAGAATCCAGAGGCAATCCCAACGAGAAAGCCAAGGCCAGCGACGTTAATACGGCTAATTTCTTTCCCCTCTTTAACCTGTTGAACCTGTTTACTATTGTTCTTCACCATTTTAATCGCTATAGCTACCATCAGAACCGCGAACAGCGTCAGCAAAAGGGGCCCTTTTACAGATTTGTTCATGTAGCTACCGATATAAATCCCGGGAATGCTTGTAAGGGCCATTAGCGTTCCGGTTTTAAAGTCTATGTTTCCCTTTCTCCAGTGCATTATGAACCCTATGATTGCGGTTATTCCTACAGCAACCAAGGAGGTGCCGACGGCGGTGTGGGGATCAAGGCCTACGAAGTACACCAGCAGGGGGACTGCAAGGACTGATCCACCGCTTCCCGTAAGGCCAAGCGACAGTCCAGAGAGGAACCCAGAGATTACAGAATCCACTAGATTCATAACGATTTCCCCAGAGCGATGAATTAAAGTGTACCCTTTTAAAATTTCCTCTGATTCCAAATTAAATGATGCCAGCCCCGTAGAGCGCGTGATATGCTTTAAGTAACGTGTTCTGAACTCTCTTCGGGCCAAAGGTTCTCACGGCCCTTCCAAGGCCCTCGTTGTAGATACGGCGCATTATGAAGTCCGTCTCGCGGTTGAGACTCAGCTTTTCCTGGTTCTCAAGGTAGAGGCGCGCTATTTGGGCAGGCTCGCGGTAGTTGAGTCCCTTCAGCCACCTGAGCGGAATCCCGTCGTTGAAGCGCTTGACGACCTCAAAGCCGATGACCGTAACCTCATCGTCACCGTAGAGGTCGCCGTAAATCTTGTTCAGCTCATGGAGGAGCTCCTTAACGTCCGAAAAGCCATCTAACTCTGCATCCTCATTGGTTAATTCCTTTACTTTCTTTTTCTCAACTTTAGTTATCCTGACCTTTGCTAGTGTAGTGTCGCTCGGCCTGACCACTAGGTAAACCTCACTCCCCGGCTTCGCCTCGTAGTTACCGTAGCGTATCGTGGTTACCTTGTCCCCGCGAAGGATTTTAGACTTATAGACTGAGTCAATCAGCATGAATTTCCTTATCTGGACCGGCTTCGCTCTCCTCAAGGTTCAACCCCCTCAGTATCCCCGGTAGTTCTTCGAGTGAGTTCATCGTGAAATCGGCGTAGTCGAGATACTCAAGCTCCCTGTCGGCGTATTTTCCATAGCGGAACCAGATGGTGGTCATACCCACGTTTTTAGCCCCATATATGTCGGAGTAAAGCCTGTCCCCAACCATGAGCGCCTCTTCAGGCTTGACCCCTATGTCTCTCAAAGCCCTCTTGAATATCCGAGGGTGGGGCTTCTTCACGCCAAGGGAGTCGGATATGAGTACTTCATCGAAGTATGGATCGAGTTCGAGGCGGAGTATTTTCTCCCACTGCTTTATCGGGTCGCCGTCGGTGATTATCCCGAGGCGATAGCCGTCCTTCTGGAGCTCCAGCAGAAGTCGTCTGACACCACGGACGGTTCTCAGGTATGCGAACTTGGTGTTGTGATATGAAATGACTCCGGCGGCAACTAGTTTGGGGTCGTAGGGAATCTCTAGTCTTCTTAAGAGGTAGTCAAAATGTCGGTTGAAGTTGCTTCCATACTCTTTTATCAGCTCAAGAAGCTCCCCGTAGGCGGTGTCGAAGTCAACCGGGAGGCCGTGACGCACCATGTTCTCTATCGCGTTCCGGCGCGCCATCTCGGCTAGCCTCGTCGTATCGACAATCGTATCATCTAGGTCAAAGAACACGACCTTTATCATCACGCTCCCCAGCCTATCTCGTTGAAGTGATATTTAACCCTTCTCAATATCGAGGTAGGGTCCCTTGGGATCCTGTGCCTTCATCTTCCTGTAAGCCCTGAAGTATTCGTCCTCCTCCAGCCACTCCCCTATGAGATCATCGAGGGTTCTCTTGAGGGATATCGGTGTCGTGGAGACGAAGATTATCCTTCCGAGTTTGAGTGGTCTTATGGCGGAGATGATGCGCTTTATGAAGTCGTTGGGGCCGTGGATGATGAGGAACTTCCTCTCGTGCCAGTCCCCCCTTCCCTCTGGCTTCCTCTCAACGACCTCCTTTAGCTTCCAGCCCAAACACTCCTTCGGAACCTCGTGAACCTCGACACTGTCAAGGGCATTTCTAACGGCCTCAACCTCTTCCCCAGAAAATCCTATCAGAAAAACCGCCTCATTCATTAAGCATCACCTTCACCTTTTCCATCAGCATATCCATGACCTCGCCCGCCCGTCCACGGATGAAGACGTCGGCTATCGGTGTTATCCCACTCCGTTTGGTGTTCACCTCGATTACCCTGCCGCCGTGCTCCTTAACGATCTGGGGGATGTATGCTGCTGGATAAACGATGCCGCTCGTTCCAATGACGAGAACGAGGTCCGCACTCCTGGCCAGCTTAAAAGCTTCCTCCAGCGCCTTTTTCGGAAGTGGCTCGCCGAACCATACAACGTCTGGCCTTAGAAGGGAACCACAGCGCGGACACTCTGGGAGACCTCTCTCATTTAGGGACTCCTCCAGACGATCACTCTCCTTAAGATTCTCCGTGTAGGAGCAGGAAGTGCACCTAACGCGGAAGATGTTTCCGTGAAGATCCATCACGTTCCTGCTCCCTGCCTCGCGGTGCAGGTCGTCGACGTTCTGCGTTATCACTGCCGTCAGAATCCCCATCCTCTCGAGTTCTGCAAGGGCATAGTGAGCCGGGTTCGGCTTTGCTTTCATTACCAGGTTCATCCTCCACTTCTGACCTCCTTCCCGCCGTGAAGGGCGAGGGTTCCAACGAATTAACCCCTCACCATTGGCAGGGAGGTTTGAGGGGGTAACCCTCATCACCCCTTTTGAAGAGGGTTCGGAGAACCCCTCTGGCTCGGCCTTGAGCCAATTACCCCTACCCGCCGTTAAACCCGGCAGGTTTGGGGTTATCGTTTCTACCGCCTTCTTTAAGATATTAAACGCTCCAACAAGGTCCGCGTTAAACACAAGCCCCGTCGCGGGACACTTAAATAATCCGCGAACGAAGCGAGCCCCTTCGTGAGGATTCCCGCAGACGGGACAAGTCTTCGAAGTGTAAGCCTCATTAACCAGCTCAACCAGAATATCATACTCCTCTGAGACTTCCTTGAGCCGTTGAATCACCGTGTTGAAACGCCAAGTGCGGGAGAGGATGAAATTCCGCTTCTTGCCCTTATTCGGCTTTTTAGCAATCCCCTTAGGATAACCGACCACAATCCTTGAAACTCCGAGATTGTAGAGCTTTTCAACAGTTTGCCTTACCGCCGTGTTAATGTAGTGTCTGGCTTGAAGTTTAGCCTTCTCATGCATTCTTTTGAATTTTCTACTCGTTTTCGCTCCCGACTTGTTGAGTTTAGACTGATAAACGGCTATTTTCCTCTGGAAGTAGAAGTCTATTGCCTTGATTGGCCTGCCACTAACGAGAAAACTCTCCCCGTTCTCAACGTAGACCGCCATTAGATTGTTCACTCCCAAGTCAATGCCCGCTGAGAGGTTTCCTAAGGGCTCTCTTGGAACTTCAAACCAGCCTTCTTTGGTCAATTTCTGACTGACCGTCAGGCTGATTTTTGCAGACCATTTTCTTTTCACGTCGTCGTAGATGATTTCAAGCCTCCCTTGTTTGCCCTTCAAGTGTATCCTACCCTTGAACTGAATTTCTAACTTACCGAATTTTCCGAGTCCTTTAAGGATTAACTTGTTGCCTTCAATTTTGTATTGGTCGTTCCTGAGGATGATTAAGGGTTTTCTTCTCCCACCTTCCTTCAAATAGTTTGGAGGTTTTGGTTTGAGCCATTTGGGGAGTTCTCCGGACTTCTTTTTCCTTGCAAGGGAGAAGAAATTTCGCCATGCTTCAGTATTCTTCCTGCAAATCTGCTGGACTGTCGCCGAGCCAATTTCCTTCTTAAACTCCTTGTAGACGATTTTCCTGTCTTGTTGAAGTCTACCGGTTTACCCTCAAAGAATTCTTGCCTGCGGAGGTAGTTTACTCGGTTCCAGACTTTAGCCCCAACATCGGCTAACTTGAAAAGGATTTTCTCCTGTTCTTTTGAGGGCTGGAGTTTTACCGTTACTGTCCTTTTCGTTTTAACTCACGCTCCCATTGGGTTTCAACGTAGTGCTTAACAATCTCGTCCGTTATGTAGCCGACTGAGGCGACAAAATAGGAGCGAGACCAGAGTCTCCCGTGAGTCGTTTTGCTCCTCAGTTCTGGAAATTCTTGGAGGAGTTTCCTGGCAGTTTTACCCTTTAAGTGGTTCACTATTTGGGCTGGCGAGAGGTTGGGTTTGGCTTGGAGGAAGACGTGAACGTGGTCTGGCATTACTTCGAGGGCGATGACTTCGCACCCAATTTCTTCCGAGTATTCTTTGAGCATTTCCTTGAGTCTCTCTGCGACTTTTCCGGTGAGAATGTCCCTCCGGTATTTTGGTATCCAGACGATGTGGTAGGTTATGAAGTGTTTTGCGTGTCTTGTTCTCTTGATTCTTGGTGATTCTGGTTTCATTGTGAACCCCTTAGTGTATGATATGTATCAAGACTTAAATGTTTTTCGCTTCCTATTTAAAGGCAGGTAAAAGCTCCAGACGAGATGGGGATCCTTTTTGAGGGCCCTCGGAGTGGCAAGCTCCTCCGGCCGGTGCTTTTTCCACAGCCCCTTGGAGCCTCTGAAGGTCGGAACGCCGCTCTCGGCACTTACCCCTGCACCTGTGAAGGCTATCGCGAACTTAGACTTCACTAGCAGCTTAGCGGCTTCTTCCAACATGTTACTACCACTTCGGAAGACCTTAAAAATCCTGCCCGTGATTTTGGATATGAGTGGAGAATTCAGAGGATATTCTAATCGAAAAATCTAAAGACCGTGCAAGGGTTTAAATTGTATGCATGCATACATTTAACTGGAGGTGAGACGATGCCGGTTACGGACGGCACCCCAAAGAGCAAAGTCACCACTTCACACGGCCGTTACTACGCGGAGAGAATGGCGCTGGCGAGACGGAAGAAGCTTAGACGGCGAGCCACGCTCCTTCAGCTCGTGAGAAAGAGGAAGGGGATAGTCGCGCTCAGGACGAGCACGATAAGGGTTGAGAAGAGACACATAACAAAGAACGAAGCCCTCGCGATACTCGTGGGGACGCAAATTGGGGCGGGAGTCCTCGGATTACCCTATGCGGCAAGTAAGGTTGGCCTTATTCCAGCGTTTGGCGTCCTCATGGGGATCATGCTCCTCATGCTCGGAACCGCTTTCATAGTACTAAAGCTCAGCGCCGGCATGAACGGCGCCCAGATGAGCACCGCCGCGAGCAGGACCCTTGGAAAGGCTGGGGGTTGGCTGATGTACATCAGCATCTTTATAATGAGCTTCGGCGCGCTCCTGGCCTACATAGCAGGCATGGGAAGCGTGTTCCAGAGCCTCTTTGGAATAAACGAAACCCTCGGGGCGCTCATCTTCTGGGTTCTGGCTTCACTCGTTGTCTACCACGGCCTCGAAGCCAGCGGGAAGACCGAACTGATAATGAGCTACATCATGCTCGTCCTCTTCATCGGCGTCACCGTGATGCTGGCCCCCCACGCGAAGCTCAACAACGGGCTATACGTTGACTGGGGCGGACTGCTCAGCATAACTGGAGTGGCTATCTTCGCCCTCGGCTGCCACACCGTCATCCCCGACGTCTACAAGGGACTTGGGAGCTACGATGAGACGAAGAAGGTTGTGGTGCTCGCATTCCTGATTCCAACGGCAATATACGCGGTGTTTATGGCGGCGTTCCTGCTGGCCTTTGGAAGGGACACACCCCAGATAGCTACCCAGGGACTTCAGCTCCTCTACGGAGAGCTGGGCAACGTCATAGGTAACCTCATACCCCTGCTGGCAATAACGACGAGCTACATAGGCATAGCCCTCGCGCAACAGAGCAACAGCGAGGAGTTCGTACGCATGAGGAGATTATACGCATGGGTGCTGACGGTGATTCCTCCAGCCATCGTTTACTTTGCCGGCGTTAGGAACTTCGCGGACGTTCTGGCCTTCGCCGGCGACACCGGGGACATGCTGGCCTTCATCGTGCTTCCAATACTGATGTGGTTTGCCTACCGCTTGGGGAGGCGCTGAGCCTCCACCTCTCTTTTTCTCATCGGAGGTCTGGCCCTTCTTCAACGATCCTAGTGCACATTTCTGAACACGTTCTTATCTCGGTAAGATTTATATTCATGACGTTTAAATCCCCATCGAGGTGTTTGTGATGGCTGAGTACATGGAATACCGCGACAAGGTCTTGGAGTTTATTGAGGACCACGAGAACTGGAGGAAGCATACGATAAACCTCATAGCGAGCGAAAACGTGACCTCTCCAAGTGTCACCCGTGCCGTTGCGAGTGGGTTCATGCACAAGTACGCCGAGGGCTGGCCGAAGCAGCGCTACTACCAGGGTTGCAAGTACGTTGATGAGGTCGAGCTTATAGGTGTTGACCTCTTCACCAAGCTCTTCAAGAGTGACTTTGCCGATTTGAGGCCGATCTCTGGAACCAACGCCAACCAGGCTGTCTTCTTCGGACTCGCCCAGCCGGGAGACAAGGCTATCGTTCTGCACACCAGCCACGGTGGGCATATAAGCCACATGCCCTTCGGTGCCGCTGGAATGAGGGGTCTTGAGGTCCACACCTGGCCCTTTGACAACGAGGAGTTCAACATCGACGTCGACAAAGCCGAGAAGCTTATCCGTGAGGTCGAGCCCAGGATAGTCGTCTTCGGCGGTTCACTCTTCCCGTTCCCACACCCGGTCAAGGAACTTGCACCGGTCGCTAAAGAGGTTGGAGCCTACGTCATGTTCGATGGAGCGCACGTCCTTGGTCTCATCGCTGGCAAGCAGTTCCAGGACCCGCTCCGTGAAGGGGCTGACATAATCACCGCTTCAACCCACAAGACCTTCCCGGGACCGCAGGGCGGTGTCATCATCTATAAGCGCTTTGGAGAGACCGAGGAGATAGCCAAACTCCAGTGGGCAATCTTCCCAGGTGTTCTGAGCAACCACCACCTCCATCACATGGCCGGAAAGACCATCACAGCGGCGGAAATGCTCGAGTACGGACAAAAGTATGCGGCCCAAATAGTGAAGAACGCAAAGGCCCTTGCCGAGGCCCTTGCCGAGGAAGGTTTCAAAGTCGTCGGCGAAGACAAGGGCTACACCAAGAGCCACCAGGTCATTGTCGACGTCAGCGACCTGCACGAGGCCGCTGGAGGATGGGCCGCCCCGCTCCTTGAGGAGGCCGGCATAATTCTCAACAAGAACCTCCTGCCATGGGATCCGCTTGAGAAGGTCAACACTCCGAGCGGCCTGCGCATAGGCGTCCAGGAGATGACCCGCGTCGGCATGATGGAGGGCGACATGAAAGAGATAGCGCACTTCATGAAGCGCGTGCTCCTTGACAGGGAAGACCCGAAGAAAGTCAAGCGCGATGTATACGGCTTCCGTGCCGAGTTCCAGAAGGTCTACTACTCCTTTGACCATGGCCTCCCGCTTAGGGAGTGACCCTCCGTTTATTATCTTTTTCTCTTGAAAGCCTCGCCGTTCACGGCAGGGATACAGTAAACCACCCAACAGCCCTTAAACAGGAAAGCAACAGAAAATCCTAAATACACTAACCACCCACACTCACCATTGGGTGGGCGATAGTGGGGAGAATCGACATCTACCTGAGGGACGACGTGGAGAAAAAGTTCAGAGAACTCGTCGAGAAACTCTACGGTGGAAGAAAAGGAAGCCTGAGCATAGCCGCCGAGCAGGCAATTCTCGACTGGATTAAAAAAGTCGAAAGCGAGGAGAAATGAAGCGCTCAGTAACCCTCAAACTCCAACCCTCAAAAGCCCAAGAGAAAACCCTCTTCAAGTTAGCCCTAATCACTTCTAAAGCCTGGAACCGGGTAAACTACCTGAGAAGGCGGGAATTCTTTGAAGGTAAACCAGTGGACTTTCTGGAAACACAGAAGACAGTCTATGAAGAGTTCAAGAAGGAAATCGGTTCCGCCACAGTTCAGACAATAGCGAGGAAGAACGCCGAAGCTTGGCGGAGTTTCTTCTCCCTCCTTCGGAACAAGAGAAACAGGGAACTCCCGAAATGGATGAGGCCAAAACCGCCAGAATACGTCAGGGATGCTCACCTAATAATCCTGAGGAATACACAATATAGGATTGAAGGGAACAGACTTGTTCTGATGGGTCTCGGCAAGTTCAAACGTCTCGAAGTCCAGTTTAAAGGTAGAATACATCTCAAGGGTAAACAGGGGAGATTAGAAATCACCTACGATGCCATTAAGCGGAAGTGGTATGTTCACATCAGCTTTACCGTTGAAGAAAAGTTAATCAACGGTGAGTGGATGAAAGTCCCAAGGAAACCATTGGGCGACCGTTCGGTAGGAATTGACTTGGGTGTAAACAACTTAATGGCTGTCTATGTGGAAAACGGTGAAAGCTTCCTCGTGAACGGAAGACCGTTGAAGAGCATTGCCTTTTACTGGCAGAAGAGAATAGCCGAGTATCAGTCAAAACTCAACAAAAGCGGTGTAAAGAAGAGTAGGCAGCTAAAAAGAATGCACGAGAAGGCCAAACTTCAAGCCAAACACTACATTAACACTGTTGTGAGACAGACCGTTGAGAGGCTTTATCAATTGGGTGTTAGCAGGATTGTTGTTGGCTATCCAAAAGGAATTGCCAGGGACTCTGATAAGGGCAGAAGGCAGAATTTCCTCCTCTCTCACGTCTGGCGGTTCAATATGGTAATTCAACGGCTCATGGAAGTTGCGGAAGAGTATGGTATCAGCATTATGGCTGTTGATGAGGCTTTCACTTCCAAAACTGCCCCGTTTGCGGGAAGCCCCATGAGGGAGCTCGCTTCGTTCGCGGATTATTTAAGTGTCCCGCGACGGGGCTTGTGTTCAATGCCGACCTTGTTGGGGCGTTCAACATTTTGAAAAAGGTAGCAAAAACGATAACCCCTAACTTGGGTGGCTTGTACGCTCAAGGGAGGGGTAACTGGCCGAAGACCGGGCCAGAGGGGTCGAAGACCCGTTTTGGTTTGGGTTTTAATGAGACCCCTCGAACCTCCCCGTCATTAGCGAGGGGTTAACTCGTTGAAGCCCTCATCCTTCAGGGCGGGGAGGAGGTCAGTCTCTGTTGTTTTTCACAGGGGAGTCATGTTTTGGAAGTTCGGTTGGGGTTTCTACGATACTAAGGAAACTCCGTTAGAAATTTTTTAAGAAAAAGTTATAAACTGTCTTTCCCACGGCTTTACAGCGGTGCCTAGCCTTCATAACCCATGCACCCCTCTGGCACCGCTCACACTGACCAAGGGGGCTTTAATAAGGATTTTAAAATCAGTAGCTTGAATATAGCCTCCATAACGATTGAGCGCTAGAATAACCGCCAAACTGCGACTGGAATAAAAACCTTCGAACCAGACCTTGAATAAGGGTTTAAATGAGCTGTTCCAATCTGCTTAGCAATCCGTGTTCTTCCGCTTCAAACCTATTTGAAGTGTTGGATAATATTAAAAGGAACCCTCCGTAAGATATGAGGGTGATAACGTGAGGAAAGTAGTTCCAGTGCTCTTACTACTGCTTCTAATACCCGTGGGCTACTACGTGGGTACCCAGGGAAAAGGCACCACCTATTCCGCGGGGCACAATGGCTCCTCTGAAATCAGTTTTCAGGCAGAGAACCTCTCCGTCTTCATGAAACTGGACAGAGAAATATACTCAAGGAACGACACGATGAGGCTAACAATCATCAACACGGGAGAGCTAAACGCCACAACCGGCTACGGATTCAGAATCTACCGCTTGGAAAACGGAAAGTGGACAGAGGTGCAGGTCAAGATGATGTTCATCCAGATGGCGGTAATAATTCCCCCTGGAAAGGAGTGGGAGCAAAGGGTGAAGCTCTCCAGTCTGAACCTCGAGCCGGGTCACTACAGGGTGGTCAAAAGCGTTATTATCTCCAACAGTGAAACCCACAACGCAGTTGGTATGAATGTGGGTGCCGAGTTCGATGTGAGGTGATAAGTGGCATTCCATTAGCAAAACTTTTTATCCCCCTCTCACATACCCAACCCTCGGCTATAGGGGTGAGGAAAAATGAAGTTCTGCCCAAAGTGTGGTAACCTCATGCTTCCAGACCGGAAAAGAAAGGTCTGGGTCTGCCGTTCCTGTGGCTATGAAGAGCCTTTTGACGAGGAGAAGGACCGAGAGAAGACCAAGATAACCCAGAAAGTTGAACACAAGCCGGATGAGGGCATCATCGTCGTTGATAAGGACGTGGAGACCCTGCCAACGACGAAGGTCTACTGTCCCAAGTGTGGTGAGGTTGTCGAGGCTTACTGGTGGGAGATGCAGACGAGGGCAGGTGATGAGCCGAGTACAATATTCTACAAATGCAAAAAGTGTGGCTACGTCTGGAGGTCTTACGAGTGAAGTCCGAGGAGGAACTGAAACTTGAGACCATAAGAAGGCTTGCTAGGAAGGCCCTGAAGGAGCTTGATGAAGCATACAGAAGAATCCCCGAGACTGACAACGGAAAAGCTTATTTATTCCGCGGGAAAGAAAGGGTTAGGATGATGCTCAGTATACTCAAGGAGGGATAAAGATGCCATTCGAAATAGTTTTTGACGGGGCTAAGGATTTCGCTGATCTTATTGCAACAGCCAGCAACCTCATAGACGAGGCCGCCTTCAAGGTAACAGAGGAAGGAATAAGCATGCGCGCCATGGACCCTAGCAGGGTCGTCCTCATCGACCTCAACCTCCCGGAAGGGATATTCTCCAAATATGAGGTTGAGGAAGAGGAAACCATAGGGATTAACATGGATCACTTCAAGAAGGTCCTCAAGCGCGGAAAGGGCAAGGACACGCTCATCCTGAAAAAGGGCGACGAGAACTTTCTTGAGATAACCTTCGAGGGAACTGCGAAGAGAACCTTCAAGTTGCCGCTCATAGAGGTGGAAGAGCTCGAGCTCGAGCTTCCGGAGCTTCCATTTACTGCTAAAGTCGTCGTCCTAGGAGAGGTGCTTAAAGAGGCCGTCAAGGACGCCTCCCTCGTCAGTGACGCCATGAAATTCATCGCCACAGAGAACGAGTTCATTATGAAGGCCGAGGGCGAGACGAACGAGGTTGAGATAAAGCTTACCCTTGAGGATGAGGGTTTACTCGACCTCGATGTTGAAGAGGAAACGAAGAGCGCTTACGGAATCAGCTATCTGGCTGACATGCTGAAGGGCATCGGGAAGGCCGACGAGGTAACGGTCCGCTTTGGCAACGAGATGCCCCTCCAGATGGAGTACCTTATACGGGACGAAGGAAAGCTTGTCTTCCTCCTCGCGCCGCGCGTTGAGGACTGATTTTCTTCTTCCCTATTCCCCGGAGGGGTGGTCATGGACATCGTCAAGCTCAGGGAGCTTCTTGAGGGTGAACTTTCGTCCCCGGAGCTGACCGAAGTTGGGGAGGAATTTTACAGGGAGTTCGACAGCTTGATAAAGGCCCTGAAGCTCGGCGCCGAAAGCTCCCATGAAAGGGGAGAGAACGTCGAGGAAAAACTTTATCTGGCCCAGGTAGAGATAGCTGAAAAGCTCGCCCGTGAGATAATTAAAATCCGCCTCCACAAGCTCGTTGACCTCGCAGTTGAAGGTCTTCCCAGTGAGATGACGGAAGAGGAGAAAAGGATATTCAGTGTTCTACGGGCATTTGTGGAGCGTGGAGAGGTTCCAGAAGCTCTACCCCGTGAGGAGCAACCGATTCGTGAGGAGATTGCTATAGCTAAGCCTGTCTCACCGCAGAGGAAGGTCCCACACGAAGCGTACATAATCCTGGTCGACCTTCCAAAGGTTCTCGACCCCGGGCTGAGGGAGTACGGACCGTTTCACGCTGGTGATATGGCCGTTCTCCCGAGGGAACTTGGGAAAGTCCTCTTAGAGAGAAGCGCGGCTGAGAGGATTAAAATAACCCCGTGATGGAAATGCCGTTCTCAGTCTGTATGCGCGACTGCTATGATACCTGCTCGATGATGAGTGAGTTCAGAGATGGGAGGCTCGCTGTTAAAGGAAACCCAAAGCACCCAGTTACCGCTGGGTTTCTATGTCCCACGGGCGCCCTCCTTCCGAGGTGGTTTCACTCCAAAGACAGGCTCAGGAATCCTCTAATCAGGGCCGACGAGAGGGGGAGCGGAAAGTTCAGGAAGGCGGCCTAGGAGGAGGCAATAAGCCTCACGGCCCGGAAGCTCAGAGAGACCATTGAAAAATATGGATGCGAGAGCGTCCTGGTTTACCAGTACACCGGCGACAGGGGTGTTGTGAACTACGCCTTCCCACTGAGGCTCTTCCATCGCCTCAACACGGTGATGCTCGACCACGGAATCTGCGACAGGGCCGGACAGGAGGCCTTAGGGATGTCTACGGCACTGCAGTCGGCCTCGACCCTGAAGAACTGAAAAAACAGAGGTTGATCGTCTACTGGGGGTAAACGCCTTCTGGACGAACCTCCACGGATTCATGCTCGCCAAGAGGTACAACTTAGAAATCTGGACGGTTGATGTTGTGAGAACTGAAACGGCAAAGCGGAGCGACAGGTTTTTCCATATACGGCCGGATACTGATGTTCTCCTCGCCCTTGGAGTTGCAAAGGTTCTTATCGGGGAAACCTCTACGATGAGGCCTTTGTCGTTACCCACGACATCCTTTTGACTGACACTGCACTCTACTCGGACGTCGTTCTGCCATCCAGTACGTTCTTCGAATGGCTTGACATAGCGGAGGGCTACTACCACCGCTACATTGCCCTGAACGAGCCTGTGGCAAAGTTCCATGGGAAGAGCAACAGCGAGGTAACGCGGTTGCTTGCGAAGGCCATCGAAATAGGGAACCCCCACCTCTACGAGGGTGACGAGGAAATGATGCGGAAAACCCTCGAACTCAACGGCCTGAGCTGGGAGGAGCTTAAGAAGAACAGCTTCGTTAAAGTGCCCGAAAAACCAAGGAAGTTGGAAACGCCGAGCGGAAAAATTGAGTTCTACTTGCAGAGGGCCGTTGGGCGTGGGCTGGGTCCCTTTCCAACGTACAGGCGGTTCAAGGGGGATACCCTCTTAGGCTTCTCACTCCGACCTATCGGATGACCATAACAAGCCAGTACCACAACACCTACGGCATGATAGACCCTAACCTTTACATCAACCCGGAGGATGCTAGGGAGCGTGGAATCCGAGATGAAGATGGGGTGGAGGCCTTCAATGATAACGGCAGGATTAGGACGAGGGTAAAAGTCAGCGACGACGTTTCCAGGAGTTGCCCTTCTCTATAAGGCTTTTTGGCCTAGTTGCTAGGCTGGAACGCGAACTTTCTCACAAGCAACGAGACTGTTCAAAACTACGGCCACGGCTCTGCATACCATTCAACTTGGGTTGATATAAAGAAAGTTTAAGGCAGATGTTTAACTTTCTATCTGCATTATCGACGAGAGATTTTTGTCCGGTTACATATACTGATGAGTAATGATGTATCTTTTTGGAAGAATGTCCGGGGGTTTGAAGGTTTCTTGCGTATCCGTCAAAGTTTTTCCAGAAAACGAACCGAAAAGTTTATATATTCGAACCAACATGGTTTATAGTGAAGACGACACAGGAAAAAAGAGGTGATGAAAGATGGTCGTCATAGGAGAAAAGTTCCCAGAAGTTGAGGTCAACACGACCTTTGGAAAGATAAAGTTGCCGGAGCACTTCGCCAAAGAGGGCAAGTGGTTCGTTCTCTTCAGCCACCCGGCTGACTTTACCCCTGTCTGTACGACCGAGTTCTACGGCATGCAGAAGCGCGCCGAGGAGTTCAGGAAGCTCGGCGTCGAGCCGATCGGACTTAGCGTTGACCAGGTCTTCAGCCACCTTAAGTGGGCCGAGTGGATAAAGGAGACCCTCAGAGAGGAGATAAGCTTCCCGATAATCGCGGACGACCGCGGAGACCTCGCTGAAGCCCTCGGCATGATACCGAGCGGTTCAACACAGACCGCGAGGGCCGTCTTCGTTGTCGACGACAAGGGCACCATAAGGGCCATCATCTACTACCCGGCCGAGGTCGGCAGGGACTGGGACGAGGTCATAAGGCTCGTCAAGGCCCTCAAGACCAGCGACGAGAAGGGCGTTGCCCTCCCGCACAAGTGGCCCAACAACGAGCTTATCGGCGACAGGGGCATAGTCCCACCCGCCGGAACAGTCGAGCAGATCAAGGAGCGCGAGGAAGCGAAGGCCAAGGGCGAGATCGAGTGCTACGACTGGTGGTTCTGCCACAAGAAGCTTAAGTGAAGGGGTTTCCCCTTCTTTTTATCTTCGTCTTTCTGAAATTAAAAAGAACAGCAAAAAACAGAAGGCTGATTAGCGGCTTTCTATATAAATTCCAACCGGAACCTGTGTGTCGCATGTTCCCACATGATACGTATACGTGCTGGTACCCAAATAGATGTATTCTGAAACATCCTGACCAACACCATTCCACTCCCCGTAATTTTGAATCCCTCCATATATGTTAAGAGAACTTGAAGAAGTGTAATATATCCCTGCGCTCAACCCTGCGGCCCATGGAGGAACGGCCCCGCCGCTTAATGCCACTGCAAGGGCACCTATCGGAATCCCAATCCCGAAATCTGCCGAACATGAACCGGAAGCATCTGAAATCAGTAGGGCAAGGCTTTGAGTCCCCGACTCCAAGAGCAGTGGCATACTTCATGTCGGTTCCACTGTAAATCCGGCTCATAATCTCTGAGTCTGGCAGTCCATTCCTGCTTCCCCCCACAATATCATTCTCTCCGGTGGTTTCTATGTCATTGATGCCCTCCTGAACCCTCTCTTCACCCGTGGGGACACAGTTGTTTAAACTTCCCGTGCAGTAGTATTCCTTCTGGTGCAGATGATAGGGCTTTGCATAGATGTATATGTATCCCTTCTCGTTAGGTGCAAGAAGAATGCTACGTGAGAAGTAATACTTACCTTCCATTGTGTAGAAGTCGTTTCCATATATGTCCAAACTTGGAGTACTCTTCTCTGAAATCTTGTAGCCGTAAGCTACTGTAAGCCCAAATCTGGTGTAGTACTCTTTGATAACATCTACCCATGCGTTAATAACTCCGGAACTAGAATATTTATTGTCCACAATCAAAACTGGGACTTCAATGTAATTATCCGGCCTCCATGACAGACTCCAGTCAGTTTTCCAGCCTGTTGGAACCCAACGGTGTCCCACCACTGCTTTTCGTGTTAGCTTTGAGGAGAGATGAGGGCAATTTGTGTATGTTGATTTTCACAGTCTTCTTGATGCCCTTTGAGACCTCAGCGGTGTTGTAGTTAACCATGGCGAAACCCCGATACAGCTTTCCATTTTCGTGATCCAGAACCCAGACAGAGATCATCAGTGAAGAGCCAATGCCTTTGGGGTAGGCTCTCTTCCATTCATCGAGGACAGACTGAAGCTTTTCGTCGGAGAAGGGTATCTTGACCGTATTTCCAGAGTCCCAGAACTTCAGCCGACCGGGTTTTTTAAGGCTTCCAAGGAAAACCGTTCTGTATACTTCCCGCGTGGGAACCAGTGCATCTATCTGAACCTGAACCTCAACGTTCTTTGATATCTCGGTGAGTGGTCTGCCCTTCTCGTCAACCAGTGCAATCTGAATGGCGGGCGGCTGGAGGGCGTTTGCCAAGTATACTCCCATTGTTCCACTCAACAAAAATGTCACAAACAATACTCCAATGAGCCTTTTTGATACCATCCTGATCATCTAACCAAAGTCTGCATATCATATTAGAACATTAATGCTTATAAATTTTTCCTTTTACTATGCGTAACTACTTCTGCTTTTTTTCGTAGAGTTAAGTAATTCCAACGGTAGTTTTGCTAACTGTCTGAGTGAAAATAAGGAAGAGCAAATGAGTGAACATAAATGCTCGTCAATATATCAGAGCACCCTCCTCCTGAAGAGCACCACCAATGGGATGAGCCACGCGAGGTGAATCACGACGGCGAGCGGGAAATCAGCGTAGTCGTTGGCTGGAATGCCCTCAAAGACCTTGTAAAGCCAGTAGGTTGGCAGAAAGGCGGTGAACCTGCTCCAGTCGGTAGAGAGGTTCCTCCAAACGACGACGAGCTTTATCAGCGGCGGCAGCATGAGGAGCCAGCCGAGAACCTTGGACACCGTTAGGGCCTGCATCCTTGACTCTGAGAACACCGTAATGAGCAGCCCGTAGATCCACACCTCAAGGAGGAAGAGGGCAATCAATGCAAGAATTCCCTTTTGAGGCATTTCTATGTCGAGGATCCAGGGGGCAACCACGGTTATCAACGCGGTGACTATGGAGGCCCACGTGAGCCTGTAGGCCAGAAAAGCCTCACTTGAGATTGGGATTACTTTCAGGGCCTGAATTATCCTGTCCTCCTTCTCGTCGGCCATCATGAAGCCCGGAATTATGCCGAATATCATGGTATGAATATCATCATCAGGAGGGCCAGCAGAGGGTAGTAAACGCCGATTTTGTCTTTGAAGTAGCGGACGATTGAGAGGAGAACCAGCGTCATCGCCACGCTGTAGACCAGCATAGGGTCCCTCCTCAATAGCCTGATGTCCGTCCTGTAAATGGCCCCAAACCTCTTCACAAGGCTCATCTCAACCCCTCCACGGCACGCCTGTAGAATCTGATTCTGGCGAAGTAATAGGCAGCAATGCTCCAGATCACCAGTGCGGCCCCTGAAAGGAGTAAGGTTTCGGCTGACACCCCAACGAAAGGCGTTTTGAAGAAGTAGAGTGCCCGATAGCTGGGGACGGCGTAAAGGACTTTCCAGATCCCACCCGTGAGGTAGCCGTGGTAGTGGGCGAAGGGCAGGAGTGAGACCACCATGACGCCGAGTATCGGCACGAAGTAGTCGTCGAGATCGCGGTACTTCGCCGAAATCCCGATGCCGAGGAGCGTGTAGACCATGGAAGCGAGGAAGGCCCCGAAGAGGACGTAGGGGAGGCCGCTGAGGGAGCGCGTGCCGATGCCCATTATTAGAGCCGCCCCGATTACCAACTCAACCCCCAAGATCAGCGTTTTTGCGAGGATGTAGCTCCTCCACTTCATCGGCGTTACTGCTAGGGCACCGATCACCCCATCCTCCTTCTCCGCGAATATCTCCGTGCCGACGAACATAAAGCCAACGAGACATGGCTCAATGACGAGGAAAATTGGTACCATAGTCGGCAGGTACCGCTCCGGGAAGGCGAGGAGCATGATGTCTATAAGCGTCGCCAGCTCCCAGTAGAAGGTCTTGCCGGGTATCCCGAAGGTCACCGCGACGCTGTAGGAGAACGCTACCGTTATTGCCAGGGCGATAAGCGTCATCATTCCGGGAGTTCTCTTTCTAAGCTCGTCCTGCATCCCCTTGAGGAACGGCCAGCCGCCGTAGAAGTAGACCACCGCCGAAAGCAGGAAGAGGACGTAGTAGTCTCCCGGGAAGGTCAGTTCAAATCCGAGGAACCTCTGAATCAACGGCGAAAGAACTAGTATCGGAACCGTGAGTATCGAAGAAACGATGAACCTCCTCTTGAAGTCCTCCGTCATCATCTCGTGGTGCTTCGCGTGGGAGTGCCTGTGCCCTTCGTGGCCTTCATGTTTATCTCCAGCATGCCCATGTCCAGCGTGCTCTTCGTGGACATGGTCTTTGTGGGCATCTCTTTCATGAATCTCATGCTCCATGGCTTCATGGTCAGCGTGAACCTTCCCTTCTTTCACATCTCACACCTCCACAGGTTTCCTGATTCCAACCCAGAAATCCAAAAAGAGATCAAACCCCATCAACGACGTCTTTCAGTATTTCCTCGACCTTTCCGGCGACTTCAAGGAGTTCGTCGTTCCTGGTTATACTCATGGCTCTCGTCGGGAGCAGAAGGCTCACGTAGGTCTTTCCTTCCTTAACGTAGACCACAAGGTTGCAGGGCAAGAACGTGCCGCTGTTGATGTCTATACCGATCAGCTCACTCGAGTAGCTCCGGGTTGCAGGCACCTAGAATAACGTAGGGCTCCATCTCAAGGCCGAGCTTCTCCTTGAAGAGGAGGTCAACCCTTACCTCGCTGAGGACGCCAAAGCTCTCCTTCTTCAGCTCCTTCTTGACCCTCTCAACGGTCTCGTCGAAGCCGGTCTCGACGGCCCTGACGTAGGCGTACTCCGTCTTTTCCATTCCCCTGCCATGCTTTCCATCCATGTCCTTACCGTGGCCCTTGCAGCCGCCCTTCATCTTCCCTTTGCCCTTCATTCCCTGCATGCCACCTTTCATTCCTTCCATCTTGCCTTTTCCCTTCATGCCTTTCTTCTCCTTTATTTCATTCATCTCACCGTTCATTTGAATCACCTTTTCTTTTGTCAATGTTTACTCTACTGCAAGAGTTAATAGGATTGTCATTTACCAAATGGAAGAATTCACAATCAAAAATTGCCAGAATTAATGCCGTTTCCTGAGGCTAGCATAAATCGCCTTCAGAAATGGAACAATGTTCACTGAGGGTGTAATCAGCACTCTCGGTGGCAGACTTGATGTTTACGAAAGGATAGCTATCGCCGTGACAGGGGCACCGGTTTTTTAGGGCAGTGAGGGAGAAGCGTTCACCTTTTTACCTTCCAGTAACCCAGTACTAGTATCAGAGCAACTCCTGCAAGACCTAGGAGTTCCGCACTATTTTTAGTGTTCTGGCCGGTGACCTTTCGACAGGGGGCCAATTCATTTCTCAGACCTTCTGTAAAGTTCAACCTCCGAAGAGAGCTTTCATCGTAGTAAAGCACGGTAACGTTCTTCCAGTCAAGGGGGACGAAGGGGTTTTTGGGCCGAGTGTAGATGAGGACCCCTTTTTCCAGGAAGACGGCACGCAGGGTTGTGTTGGTAGGAACGATGATGCCCATATTATCAGGAAGCTTGATGGTGTAGGAAACCGTACCGTTCGAAACGTGGAGCGTTGACCTATTTAATTCTACGGGATAAGATGAAGATTCAATCGATACGTTGCCACAGGGGCACAGCTCATCCCTGATTTCCTCGGGAATTATGACGTCCCCTATAAGGCAGGGCCCCCGCGGGTCTATGGCTCTTCCGTCGCTGAGGTACCACAGCCCCCTGTAGAACGTATAAAAGAGTCCCTCTGCTCCGCTGGTGTTCCCTAGGTAGTAGAGCTCCCCGTCCTTGAAGTAGAAGTAGTACTCCCCCACCATGCTCGGGGTGGGTACCCCCTGCATTCCAGGGCCCAGCGCGTCCCAAGAGAGGGTTATTATAGCATCGTCTTTTCCGACTTTAATAAAGGGAGCGAAACTGCAGTATTCGGTGGGGCCGAGAACAGGATGCGGACCGCAGAGGGACTCGGCCGCCAAGGCAGAAGGCAGGAATGAAAGGGGTAATAATAGAAAAAGAACAAGCCCCACCCTCCACATGGAGTTATACATATCGAACCCCCAAATTGCCGATACAATATGAATCAACTTGCTTAACAACATCAAAGGTCACTCCAAAGTAGTACGCTCTTTGTGGATATCTCCTTCCGATACTGTTAATCTGGGCTTGTATGTAATCACTTGCTAACTTTGTACAGTTACTTGAGTCACTGCAAGTTTTACAGTTCCCCCCACCACCTATAACACATTCGTCAGCTTCCATTTCCATAAACACATTCCAGCAGTTGTACTTAAGCTTTAACCCTTCAAGATTAAGCACCCATCCATTTATGTTATTTATCCGGCCCATATAATAATTTGGCTGTGCAAAAACATAGTCAAAATATTCACAGGCTCAGGATAATTTGGGGGGTAATACCATGGAAATATATTTGTCCCTTCAATATTCATTGTTGGTACACTTGGAATCCAGATAAATTCAAATCCCGCGCTGTGTATCTTTTGTGACATTGCTTCGATTAATTCGTGAGAAATCCCTACTCCCTTCTCTATCTGATCCTGTTTGAACATCCAAGCATTCTCAAGGCTTCAATAAAAACCCCTTAAATTAGGATCCGAGGATCCGGCGAATACATCAATCCATCTTTCCCAGTAGGATCCCTCAAAACTTCCGGTTATGTTGCCACGAGGGGTTTTTGCAAGTGTAAAGAATGGTATTGTAACATAATATGGCATGTTCATGGGGTCACTCAAATATTCGGAAAGGTTATATGCGTCAGTCTCTGCATCTCCAGTATATTGGATGTGAGCAGGCTGTCCGAGTACCACAGCATAGTCAAAACCTAGTCCTTTAAACTCCCTTAGGCTTCCACTCATTCTCGATTCGTAGTCCGACCCATTCCATCTGATCCACCATAGTCCAAAGTTTGCCATGGAGTATCACCAACATTTGTTATTCATTATAGTATAAAAATCTTTTTAGACAGATAGGTGATTATAACTAAACAATGTTAAATCAAAAATAACAAGGTAAAAATGGTTTACTTAATCTTAAAACAGAATAGAATAAAAATCACCTCAGTATCCTCATCGCGTTGAAGACCGCTATGAGGGCGACGCCGACGTCGGCAAAGACCGCCTCCCACATCGTCGCTTCGCCAAAGATTCCGAGGCCTATGAAGGTCAGCTTAACACCGAGGGCAAAGATTATGTTCTGCCACACTATCCCCTGCGTCCTGCGGGCGATATTTATGCCCCTCGGCAGCTTGGATGGCTTGTCGTCCATTATAACGACGTCGGCCGTCTCTATGGCAGCGTCGCTTCCGAGGGCACCCATCGCAACTCCGACGTCCGCTCTGGCTAAAACCGGCGCATCGTTTATGCCATCTCCAACGAAGACGACCTTCCCGTCGCCCTTCTCCTTCTCCAGCTCCTCGATGACCCTCACCTTGTCCTCCGGGAGCAGTTCAGCGTAGAAGCCGTCGAGGCCGATCTGCTTCGCTATTTCCGCCGCAACCTCCCTGCTGTCACCGGTGACCATGACGACCTTCTTGATGCCGAGGCGCTTGAGCTCTTTCACCGCAATGGGAGAGTCCTCCTTTATCTCGTCGGAGATTATAATGTAACCCGCGTACTTTCCGTTGATGACCACGTGGGCCACCGTGCCTTTAACCCTGCAGGTGTCGTGCTCTATGTTGAAGCGGTGCAGCAGCCTGTCGTTTCCAACCATGACCTCAACACCGTCCATCCTTGCCCTGACGCCGTGCCCGGCTATCTCCTCGTACTCGACTATCTCCGCTTCGTTTATTTCCTTCCCGTAGGCTTCTTTTATCGCACTCGCTATCGGGTGGTTCGAGTGTGCCTCCGCTAGGGCAGCAAACTTGATGATTTCTTCCTCGCTGAAGCCGTTCCTCGTCTCGACCTTCGTCACCTTGAAGACGCCTTTGGTAAGAGTTCCGGTTTTGTCAAAGGCGACTATGGTAGCGTCCTTAAGGGCATCCAGGTAGTTGGAGCCCTTGACGAGGATTCCCTCTCTTGCGGACCGCCCTATGCCCCCGAAGTAGCCGAGGGGGATTGAGAGCACTAGAGCACAGGGGCACGAGATGACGAGTATCACCAGCGCCCTGTATATCCATGGGGTGAAGGCTCCTCCTGTGACTATGGGTGGCACTAAGGCAATGAGGGCGGCCAGTCCAACGACTGCTGGGGTGTAGTAGTGGGCGAAGCGCGTTATGAACTTCTCTGTCTTTGCCTTCCTTGCGCTTGCGTTCTCGACGAGCTCGAGGATTCTTGAAATGGTCGATTCGCTAAGCTCCTTCGTTACCTGAACCTTAAGGACGCCGCTCAGGTTGAGCATGCCGGAGAGGATTTCCTCGCCTTCCTTAACCGTCCGCGGGACGCTCTCACCGGTCAGGGCCGAGGTGTCAACGGTCGAGGTTCCCTCGATAACAACGCCGTCAACGGGAACCTTTTCACCCGGCTTGATGAGTATTATGCCGCCGGCTTTAAGCTCCTCCGGCCTTATCTGAACAATCCTGTTTTCCCGTATGAGGTTGGCATACTCGGCCTTGAGTGCAAGCAGGGCCTTTATCGAGCGCCTTGACCTGTCAACGGCCATGTCCTGGAAGAACTCACCGACGACGTAGAACAGCATGACCGCCACGCCCTCGGGGTACTCCCTGATCAGGAAAGCGCCAATGGTGGCTACGGCTATCAGGAAGTTCTCGTCGAAGACGTTGCCGTGGAGAGAGTTCACCACCGCACTCCGCAGGACCCTCCAGCCGGAGATGACGTAGCTCGCCAGGAAGATTCCGAAGACGAGGGCGTCGTCTATGCCGTAGTAGTAGCGCATCACGATGCCCGCGGCGAAGAGAACCAGCGAGAGACCGATGGGATAAACAGTCTTCCAGTAATCTCCCTCACCTTGCTTATGGCCGTGTCCCTCTTCAATGACCTCGACGTCGGGTTCGACCCTCTTGATTATCTCCTTGGCCTTCTCAACGTCCCCCTCTACAACCGCCTCCTTCGTGGCGAAGTTGACCACCGCGAACTCGAAGCCCTCCTTCTTGAGTGCCTCCTCTATTTCATAGGCGCAGCTCGCGCAGTCGAGGCCTTCCAGCTTGAGCTTCTGGGGCATCACCTCACCTCCGACAGGTGAACGACCGTGGTTCTGAGTATCTCCCTGATGTGCTCGTCGTCGAGGCGGTAGAAGACGTTTTTACCGTCCTTGCGATAGGTTACAACTTTTCTGTCCTTGAGGATGCGGAGCTGGTGGGAGACGGCCGAGACAGAGAGCTTCGTTACAGCCGATAAATCGCAGGTGCAGAGCTCCCCTGCCTCCATGAGCGCGAGCAGAATCTTGAGCCTCGTCGGGTTGCCGAGGGCGTCAAAAAAGTCCGCGATTTCGAGGATAACCTCATCTTCCGGGAGCTTAGACTGGGCCTCAAGCACCTTATCGAGGTGCTCTTCATATACCTTACAGACTTCGGTCATCTTTCATCACCTCTACATTTGAGCATCTGTGCAAATGTTTATAAACCTTCCCATCCTCAAAGGTCAGGTGTCCGGCGAAATGTTTATTTACCCCTCATGTGTTCGGCGAAGAAATTCCAGATAACCTGGTCTGCGTTTATATCCCTGCTGGTTCTTCCTATAATACGCTCGGGGAGGTATTGGTAGCCCCCAGGCCACGTATGACCGCCCCCATCGATACCGTAGAAGACAACCTCGGCACCACCTCTGCAATGGGAATGACGCTCCATCCATACCCGGGTTCCATCCTTAGGGTCTTTATCGGGCAAATAGACTTTCCCGGAGTTCAGGGCACAGCCGTTTCTTTTCACCCAGTATGAAACGGTCTCGTTGATGGATATAGCTTTCCCAAGCTTTAGGGGACCAAAATGAAGTTCCCCTCCGCCCCATGGCACTAAGGAGTCCTCCGTGCCTAGGATAATCAAGATGGGAAGGGGGACGTTTGAGGTGCAGTTTTCATACAAGTTGGTGGACATGGAAACCCCAACGACAGCAACGGCCCTCAGGCGCTCCGGAACCTCACACGCCAGCCGGTAGGTCATCAGCCCACCGTTGGACATCCCCACAACAAAAACGTTCCGGGGATCCGCGTGGTAATTCTTGGTGAGGTAGCCAATGAGGGCCACTATAAAGCCCACATCGTCCACATTTTTCCTCTGGGATTCATACCGCGAGAGGTTCCTGCCGTCGTTCCAGTGCTTCCCCACCGCGTCGGGGTACACCACGATGAAGCCATGTTCATCGGCCAGTCGGTTGAGACCACCCTTCGTGAGTCGCTCCATATCAAAACCGCTGCCTCCACCCCCGTGCAGGGCGATAATGAGGGGAAGGGTCTTATTTCCAGAGTAGTCCGCGGGAAGGTGGACGATGAAAGTCCGCCTGAGTCCGCCCACGGTTACTGACCCCCGAATATCGCCGGGGTACATAGACTGTCTCCTGTGGGACAGGTACCCCAACGAAGAGAGGATGAGAAGAACCGCCACAATAAGAACACCTACCGGTCTGCGATGTTTCGACCACTTCATGAGGGCTCCCGTGAGTGTTAGGGGGCTCATTGTATATGAACCTTTGTAATGGGTTATTCAAGGGGAGGATATGTGCTTCCAGTAACCTCCCCGTTCCAAGCAGGATCCTGACCGCACGCCTGAGCATGACGGACAAGTCGTCAGTATCTGGAAGCCTCAGTGGTGGCAGCCGCCCCGGCGGTGCCCCATGCCGTGCCCGTGGCGGGAGTGGGCGTGACTCCCGTGGGAGTGGTGGGAGTGCCTCATGCCCTCCACTCCGATGTACTTCTCCGGGTTCGCCTCGAACTCCGCCTTGCACCCAGGGGAGCAGAAGTAGTAGACCGTCCCGCCGTACTCGACCCTGAGTCCGGTGTTCTCGTCAACTTCCATTCCGCAGACGGGGTCAATCGGCATTCAGGCCACCCCCACTTCGTAGCCGTACCTTTCAATGGCCTTGACTATCTCCTCCAGGCGGACCCTTCCGGGGTCGAACTCGACCACGGCCGTTTTGGTCTCGAGGTCTGCCTTTCCCTCGGCCCCGACGCTCTCTATCGCCTTGGTTATTCTCATAACGCAGTGCTTGCAGCTCATGTTTGGTATCTTCAACACGACTTCGGTCATTTGCATCACCGATAGGAGCTAAGAAGGAAAGCTTATGGGGCTTATCCTTACCAGAATGAAAACTAAAAACCGGAGACATAAACAAAAGTGAAAATCAGGTGGAGTCAATGATCCCCTTCACCTGCTCCTCCATCGGCCTCATGAGTTCCGCGACTTCCTCGCCGGCTATCCTCCAGGCGACGCTCGGCAGCGTAACGCCGAGGTAGTTCCCGTCCTCAGTGCGGTAGCCGAAGCCCGTGCAGGGAAGCAGTGCCCCGATGTTGGGGTCTATCTTGACCAGATCCTCGACAAGCTCGCTGTGGCAGATGAACAGCAGGTGGTAGTCCGCTATTATGCCGTTCTCCGTTTCGGTTATGGCGACGGGAATGCGCTCCCCTATGAGGAGGAAACCGGCCTCCTCCAGCCTCTTTTTGAAGCGTTCCCAGAGGAAGTCCAGGTCCTCATCAAAGCGCCTAACGTAGTAGAACTCCATCCAATCACCCCCAGCTCGTCCACGTTGTCTCAGCTATTATGCACTTCCCAAAGCTGTACTCAACGCCTTTCTCATCGAGGAACCTGGCAATATCGTCGCTCTCGGCACCGGGCTGGAACCAGAGCCTTTTGAAGCCCGCCTCGACGGCTTCTCTTGCTATGCCCAGCCCCACCGCCGGTGGGACGACAAAGACTATGACGTCCACATCGCCAGGAAGTTCCCGGACACTGCGGTAGCACCTCAGGCCTTCGATCTCCTCATGCTTCGGGTTCACTGGGAGAACCTCGTACCCTTTACCGACGAGGTCTTTCAGAATTATGTTGCCGTACTTTGAGGGGTTTGGGCTCGCGCCAACGAGCGCTATTTTCCTGAAATCCCTAACGTTCATTTTTCACACCCAAGAGTGAGATCAATTTCACCCTTTTTATTCATTGCGGGTCAAAAATGGGTAAATCTGACCGCACTCTTCGTGGTCTTTTTCTCCCGGTTCAGTGTCGGCCCCTTGCCGTAGGCCCTGAGCACGAGGTAAAGTGCCGTTATGAGGTATCCAAATTGCACCAGCACTCTGCCCCACTCCATGCTCACGGAGTACCCGAAGAGCACCGCAAAGACCGAGCCTATGGCCCCCTTGTGGTGCCAGACACTCTCGCTCGGAATCCCGAGGTCGTAGGCGGTGCCAGCGAGAAAGCCCGGGGAATAGCCCTCCTCTTCCGCCCACTCAATGAGCTCGTGCGTGCCGTAACCTGCAAGGCCTGCCGCTACAAACACCAGCAGTATCGAGCTGAAGTAGAAGAACTTCCTCAGGTCTATGCGCATTCCAACACCGTATATCAGGTAGGCCAGCACGAGCGCCCCCGCCAGCCCGGCGAAGAGGCCGAGGAGCGTCCCGCTCAGGTTCTGGGTCATGAAGGGCGTGAGGAAGAGAACCGTTTCGAGTCCCTCCCTGAACACCACGATGAAGGTAAAGCCTATCAGAGCCAAGGGGGCTATCGACCTGCTCACCTTGCTCTCTATCTCCGCCTTAATGTCCTTGCCTTTGGTCGCCATCCAGTATATCATGCTCGTGAGGACTATCACGGCCAGGTAAGACGCTACCCCCTCAAAGAGCTCGGTCTCCTCAAGACCGCCGTAAAACTTCAGCACTCCTATTCCAAGGAGGACGCTGACGCCAACCGAAAGGGCAGTTCCTATCCACACGTCCTTTATCTGTTTCGCCCGGTTGGTTCTTCTCAGGTAGGCGATTATTATCGCCACTATTATGGCCGCTTCAAGGGCCTCCCTGAATGTTATGAGGAAAGCGCCAACGTTCATGGGTTCACCTCCGAATTTCTTAGATTAGTCTAAAATTCATAGAGCAGCTTATGAGTTTTACCTTTGCCAAATCGAAACTTCGCAAAATAGACGGGAGACATCACAATTCCCAGAGAGATATGCCATGTATCAAACCAAAAGGGTTCGAAGGGAACACAACTTGATGCGAAAACCAACCGAACTTCTCAAATCTGTGAAAAGGGATGAAAACTTAACTCCATTCTGACCAAAATATGGGATAAAAATTTACAGAATGGAAAGATCCATCATATCTTCCCAACCAGATCAAGGCTGACTTCTAAGGCCTCCTTGCCAGGCTCCCAGCTCGCCGGGCAGACCTGGCCTGGGTGCTCACGGACGTACTTGGAAGCCTTAAGCCTCCTGAGGATCTCCTTCGCGCTCCTTCCTATGCTGAGGTCGTGGAGCTCCATGTGGACAACCTTTCCGTCGGGGTCTATTATGAAGGTGGCCCTCCACGAGACCCCCTCGTCCTCGATATATGTGCCAAAGAGGCGGCATATCTTTCCTGCCGGGTCGGCCAGCATCGGGTACTTTATCTTCTTTATGCCGGGGGAAACGTCGTGCCAGGCCTTGTGGACGTAGGCAGTATCGGTAGAAACGCTGAGGATTTCAGCCCCTTCCTTCTTGAACTCCTCGTAATAGTCGGCCAGCTCCTCAAGCTCGGTCGGGCAGACGAATGTAAAGTCCGCTGGATAGAACGCCAGAACGACCCACCTGCCCCTGTAGCCCGAGAATCTCAGCTTTCCTATCTCGTCCTTCTCCGGAAGGTACGCATCGGCCTCAAAGTCGGGAACGATTTCTCCAACCTTCACCATGGGATTCACCTCGGCATTATGTTGGCGACCCTAATTTATATAGGTTTGCCTAACAAAGTGAAAAGTTCCAGAATCGAAAGCATTTCATTTTGGAGGACAAATTTAAATATCTTAAAAGCGAACCAATCTGGGTGATGGTATGAAGGTAAAGGTAATTCTCGGAACGGCAAGGGAGGGCAGGAAGAGCGAGAGGGTAGCGAAGTACCTCGCGAAGAGGGCCAAGGAACTCGGCTGGGAGGCCGAGCTTATAGACGTTAAGGACTACCTCCTCTGCTACACCCACCGCTGGAAGGTGACACCTGAGATGGAGAGATACAGAGCCAAGATCCTCGAGGCGGACGCCCTCGTCATAGTCGCGCCGGAGTACAACGGGAGCTACCCGGGCGAGCTTAAGATACTCCTCGACACGATCTACGACGAGTACGAGGCCCTACCCGTTGGAATCTGCACGGTTTCAGTCGTCGCCGGCGGGGTCAGGCTCCTCATGGAGCTCAGAACGGCCGCGGTGAACTACCGAATGTTTCCCGTTGGACAGGTGCTCTTCTACAACGTGGACGATATCTTTGAGGGCGAAGAGCTGAGGGACGAGAAGTACGAGGAGCGGGTTGAACGGCTTTTCAGAACCCTTGAGAAGTACGCCAGGGCTCTGAGGGCGATAAGGGAGGAAGTGAGGGAAAAGCTGAGGGAGAAGACCGAGGGGGTTTAGCACCTATCCTCTCTTCCCATCCAGCCCCATGAAGTAGACCGTCGCGGGGCAGCCGCTGCACTTCTTGCCGTAGAGGTAGCAGTCGGTGCAGACCTTTCCGCAGGGTGCCTTCTCCCTGACCGGCTCGAGCTTGAAGTCCACGAACTCAGGATAGGCCGGCGAAGAGCCTATGGAGACGTCCATCTCCTTAACGGCCTCAAGGGGACGAATTGTGTTCTCTATAGTGGCCTCAAGGACGGAGTGGTTCCCTGCTATGAGAGCCAGGTTGAGGTTGTACTTCCCCGTCGTGGTCGCCACGAAGACCGTCCGGGGGCACCTTGCAAACACGTCCGCGAGCTTCTCCGCCTCGTCCATGCTCCTCACGCGCAGGTTAACGACGGCAGAGACGAAGTTCCTCTTCTTTATGTTGAGCAGGGCCTGGACCCTCACGTCGCCGCGCTTCTCCAGCCGTTCAAGCCTCTCCCTCGCCGAGGGGTGGCTTATACCAAGCTCCCTGGCTATCTCGCTCACCTTTGTCCTGCCGTCCTTCCTCAGCAGGCGGTATATCTTCAGGTTGCGCTCGTCCATAGAACCACCTTCATTTTGAAGGTTCTTACCTAAAATTTCTTGGGAAATGAATATAAGAGTTTCGAGTTCAATCGAAAATCGAGGTGATACAGATGAAGAGGAACGAGGGAACCATTGATAGGGCCATCAGGGTGGTTTTGGGCCTGATCCTGCTCGGCCTCTGGGCAGTGGACAAGATACCGTACAGGACTGCAACACTGATAGTCGGGCTTGTCGCGTTGATAACCGGACTTACGGGCTTCTGCGCCCTTTACAAAGTTCTCGGCATAAACACCTGCAAAGAGTGCTGAGGTGGAAGGGTGAAGCGGGTAACCAAAGTGCTCGTAGTCTCCGGTGAACTGCTGATAGCGGTAAGCCTGGTGCTGATGGCAACGGGGCTGGCGATGAGGGATCCAACGTCGGCCCTCGGATCCCTGATGAGCTATGAAACCGCCAGAAGAGCCCACACCCTGGCAGCGTACCTCTTCGTACCTCTGTTTTACGTCCACGCCACTGCAGGGCTGTTAATTGCCCTAAACCGCGTCAAGGCGTTCAGAAGCGAGAGAGCACTGAAGGTAGCCCTCGGAATCTGGACCGCGGTAGTGGCGGGGGTAGTGCTGATGTCGCTGGTCCCTCAGAGCTCCCCGACATTCCCTGGCTCAGTGAGTGCCTCCAACGCCACAACCTCCGGAGGACTGACCCTTGCAGAGATGGCAAAGCACAATTCCTCAAGCGACTGCTGGGTCGTTGTCGAGGACGGGATCTACAACGTCACCTCACTGATAGACACGCACCCCGGCGGCAGGGAGGCGATACTGAAGTACTGCGGCACGAACGCCACCGAGGTCTTTTTCCGTGAACACACACAGAAAGACTATGAAGTCCTCCAGACGTACTACATAGGGACGATCGGAGAGCCTCTCAACACAACAAAAAACCGGTAGGGGGGATACCCCCTAATTTTTTCAACCGGTTCCGGGGAGTTCTCCTCCGGAAAAGACCCAAACTCTGACCGTTCTGTCGGCCATAAACGCCGTCTGGCGGAGCGCCACCGTCCCGTCGGTGTTGAGAATCTTGAACGCCACTATTTTTACTTCCTTCCCTGTCTGGGGGTTCCTGCCGGTGACGACCTCGATGAAGGCTCTGTTGAGGTAGCTTGGGGCCAGCCTCTCGCCCTCGCTTATCCCGGATTCGTTGATCAGGACGTTCACGTTGCCCTTCGAGTCCGAGACCACGAACACCCTCACCTCGGCGGAGTAGTCCTTGAGTCCCTCGGCCGGAATAGGGATGAACGGCCCGGTGCCGAAGTCGGTAACGTTGATGCTCTCAGGGGCCGGAACCTCGGCGAAGGGCTCGCCCCCAAAGGTCTCCCTGAAGATGCCGTTCAAAAGCGGGCTTACTGTGCACGAGCACGTTGTCTCCACCGGCGTGCTCATCGAGGCTTCGGCGAAAGTTACCGCGTTCTGGAATGCATCCAGTGCCTTCTTCGCTCTCCTGGTTTCGACCTTCGTTCCGCCCATTCTAACGTTTATGTTGACGAGCTGCTCGGCGAGTTGCTTGAGGTCAGCTTTCATAACAAGGGTCTGCACCGTGTACTGGCCGGGCATGAGGTAGAGGTCTTCCATAGGGGCGGGGTCGTAGGGGCCCGTATCCGTGGGTTCAAACACGAACGGGGCCACGTTGGGGGCTGGGCACACGAGGGGCGGGTCGGGTTCCTCGGGTAACAGGGTCATTGTGTTGCTGTCGAGCGGAAGCGGCCGGTAGCAGAAGCCATCGTCGTCCACCATTCCAAGAAGGGTCGTGTTGACCGGCGGTATCTGGTAGTAACCGTTCTCGTCGGGCAGAACCTTCACGATGGTCTCCCCGGTGTTCGGGTCAATGAGCCTTATGGCGCTTGGCTTCCCTTCACCGATGGCCTTTATCCACGCGCCCTTTTTCGCCCCGATTACTCCCGCGATCTGGCCGGCTCCCACGGTTCTCCCGCCCTCTCTAATGCCCCGGGCGAGGACGCCCCCGGTTCCGACCTGGTAGATCTCGATGATCTCAAGCTCGTAGCCCTTCGTGATGGAGTACATCTTCTCGACCATCTGTGGGACGTCCATCCTGGTCGTCTTCCCGTTTCCGGTGTAGAATAAGTCGCCCCTTGGGCTGTAGAAGGCCTCTATCGACTCGCCGGTGGTGGCGTTCTCCCAGTAAGCCTTCTCGACAGCGCTTATACCGACGGCTGACCTGAGGTTGAGGAGCTCGTAGTACCTCAGTCTGGCGAGGTCGTAGAGCATTGCAGTCCTCTGCCTGGGGTCTGTTTCTTTATCCGCTTTCTTCCTCAGCTCTTCCGCCTTTGCGTCCCAGTTTGAGAACTCACCATCCTTTATCTCGAAGCCGGTCTTCTGGAGCTGGGCCTTCGCATCTCCTATCGCGTTATCGTACTGGCCCACGAGGGCCAGGATTTCCTCATCGGTCGCCCTGGGGGGTTCGGTCGCTGTGCTCTCTGCGGGTGTTCCCGTCGAACTCCCGGTTTCCGGCGACACCGTCCTGGTTACGTTTCCTTGG
Source organism: Thermococcus sp. (assembly GCF_027023865.1). NCBI lineage: Archaea > Methanobacteriati > Methanobacteriota > Thermococci > Thermococcales > Thermococcaceae > Thermococcus > Thermococcus sp. The sequence goes on from NZ_JALVUC010000019.1 coordinate 269,351, forward strand.
TCAATACATCCAGATATAAATGCGCCGAGCATCACGACACTTAAAAGCAGGGCAAAGCCCGCCAATTTTTTCGCCTTCATGCTATCACATCTTTTAGCCACGAGATAGCAAAAAATCGAGAAGAACTCGTCAAGTGACTTATAGCCAGGGTTAGGCGAGGATGTTATTAACGGTTATGCTTGCAAAGTGGAAAAAATTAATCAAAAACTGCTTCACCCCTAACCGCGACGAGAACCGTGAAGGCCATCACCAGGGCTATCTCATAGGTCTCTATCAGCGCCACCGACGGCCAGTTTATGAGTGTCCCCATCACCGCCAGCGCGAAGATAAACCCCGAACCGTAGCGAACGGTCTTATCCTTTAAACCCGCCCCGTAGACGAGCATCCCCAGGAAGAACTGGACGAAGAAGTAGGTCGAGACGAAGGAGTGTGGCCTAGTGCCGGCGTGGAAAACCCCTATGAGGGCCAGGAAAAGGGCAGAGATGCTGATGTACGCCCCACCGACCGTCTGGAGCCTGTTCTCCGATGCGAGGATGAGGTAAATGGAGAAGACAAGCATAAACACCGCCGTCAAGATGAGGCCGTAGTTGTATATCCACGGCGAGGTGGCCATTTCGAGTGAACCGAGGTCGCTCAGGGCGTTGTGGAAGAAGGAAAACCACCCGTTACGGCTTATGCTCCAGGCAACGAAGAGCCAGTAGATCAACCCGGCCAGGATTCCGGAGTACTTGAGCGGCCTCAGCGGGACTTTCATTCTTTACACCACCTTTTCAACCTGTCCCTGAATGGAAAGAGAATCCCTCTCCCACGGGACTCCTTCCGTTGAAACCCTGTTGAGGTATATAAACACTGTGTAGTTTTGGGTGTGAACATATATATCTCTTCCTGGACTGAAAAAGGACGGTGTTAGGTATTTCTGGCTGTGGAAGTGTTAACCTGTCTTCTGAGCGCTAGCATTGACAGGCAACCCATTTTCAGATTTCACAGGCCTAATCCCGATTAGTACTATTGGTGTTTGACTGATCTGTCTCAAAAAAAGAAAGCTCAGAGGAGCTCCTCGACGAGCTCCGCGGTGGCGCTTCTTGCCTTGCTCCTCAGTCTCTCAAGGTGACCGCTCAGGGCCTCACCAATGCCGTGGACGAAGAGGCTCATCGCCTCATCACTGTCCAGGCCTCTCGACCGGAGGTAGAAGAGCGCATCTTCATCGAACTGCCTTACAGCCGAGGAGTGGAATGCACTCTCTATCTCTCCGGTGTCGACCTCAAGCATCGGCACGCTCACGCCGAGCGAGCCCTCGTCCATTATGGTTATATGGGACACAACCCCGCTCGATGAGTTCCTGGCGCTCTCAAAGACCTTTGCAACGCCCCTGTGAACTGTCCAGCCGTTTTCGTAGGAGAAGCCGTGAACCCTCGTCTCGCTGGCCGTTTTTTCCCCGTACTGGAGGACGTTGGTGAGGTAGTCGACAGCCGAGCCTATGGCTATCGGCATTCCCCTCAGTATCAGCTCGCTTCCCTTACCCTCAAGGGAGTAGTCCTCGCGGTGGTGGCTCATCTCCCCGGCGCTTATGACGGTAAAGGCCCTGACGCTCGCACCCTCTCCGAGGCTCGCCCTGAGGAGGTAGTGAGAAAGGCCCTCGTGCCTCCCAACGGTCAGGATCTCAAGCTCGGCGTTTCTGGCTTTCAGCTCGACCACGAGGGACTTTGCTCCTTTCCCGGCGAAATCGTAGATTATTATCGGGGCCTTAACGTCCTCGGCCTCGATGATGATGTGGTGGCTGATGAAGGCCCTCCTTGAGAGGTGGGAGGCTATGACGAGGGGCTCCACCAAGTCCCTGGTAATCTTCACCCTGTAGGCCTTTTTAAGGGCATAGAAGTGGAAGCCGAGGATCCTCGACTCCCCCGGCTGGGAGAGGCCGAGCGTCCCTTCGCCCAGTTCGACTCCATCCGGAAGGTCAAAACTCGCTTCGCTTCCCGAGAGGGTTATGTTCCCCCTTATCGGAACCTCCCCTGCTTTTGCTTCGGTTGGAAGCCTGAGCGGTGAGTTCTCCTCGAAGAGCTTCCACTTGGTGTAGCTCTTTATGGTTGGACTGTCGCCGTACTTCTGGTAGGTGAGTTTCTCAAGCGCTTTTCTCTCGATAAGCATCAGCCAACACCCCCTACCTCGCTGAACTCGAGCTCTATGACCTTCTTGAGCACCTCGACGTACTCGAAGGGCAGTCCTTCAAGGATTTCGCTGATGAAGCCGAGGACTATGAGGCTCTTCGCCTCTTCCTCGCTTATTCCCCTGGAGTTCATGTAGAACAGCTTGTCCTCGCCGAGCTTCCCTGTGGTTGCCTCATGGATTATGCTCGCGCTCGGCTCGTCACTCTGGTTGTGCGGGTAGGTGTAGGCCTTGCTCTCCTCGTCGAGGATGAGCGAGTCACAAGATACAGTCGCCGTCGAATTTTTAGCTCCCTTCAAGATCCTCACCAGGCCGCGGTAGATGTTTATCCCGCCGTTGGCACTTATGCTCTTGGAGACTATCTTCGAGCTGGTGTTGGGAGCAAGGTGCCAGGTCTTTGCCCCGGTGTCCTTTAGATACGGCCCGTTGCTCAGCGAGACGACGTACTGGGCTGTCCTCGCTCCCTCGCCCTTCAGGACGCTCGACGGGTAGGTGTAGGTTATGTGGCTCCCTATGCTCCCCTCGATCCACTCGACGTAGGCGTTCTCCTCTATTATCGCCCTCTTGTTGTTGAAGTTTATCACGTTCCTGCTCCAGTTCTGTATGGTGGTGAACTTCACCGTGGCGTTCCTGTGGGCGTAAATCTCGACCATGCCGTCGTGGAAGGAGAAGCCCTTGTACATCGGTGCGCTGCAGCCCTCTATGAAGTGGACGTAGCTCCCCTCGTCCGCTATTAGGAGGGTGTGCTCAAACTGGCCCTCCAACGCGGAGCCTATGACGAAGAAGGCCTCTATCGGGAAGGGCACCCTGACTCCCTTCGGGATGTAGACGAACGCCCCACCGCTCCAGAGGGCGTGGTGTAAAGCTGAAAACTTGTGCTCTCCAGCCGGGAAGACCCTTCCGAAGTAGCGCTTAACGATGTCCGGGTACTTCTGAACCGCTTCCTCCATCGGCACCATTATTATGCTCTTCTTCTCGAACTCCTCCTTGAGCTGAGAGTAGACACTCTCGCTGTCGAAGACCGCCGTAAGGCCCGAGAGGAACCTCTTCTCTATCTCCGGGATGTTGAGCCTCTCAAAGGTCTTCCTGATGTTCTCCGGCAGGTCGTCCCAGTCCTTAACCTCGTTGCCCACCTCGGGCTTTGAGTAGAGGGAGAAACTCTCCAGGTCAAGCTCCTCGATTCCGACCACCCACCTGGGCATCGGGAGCTTCTTGAATAGCTCCAGCGCCTTGAGCCTGTGCCTCAGCATCCACTCGGGCTCGTTCTTTATGCGGGATATTTCCCTGATGACATCCTCGGTGATCTCACCGCGCAGCTCGATTTCCTTGGGGTAGGGGACGGCGGTTCCCAGGATTTCCTCAAGCGAGCCAGCTTTGAGAATCTCCTCAAGCCTTGACTGTTGCACCATTCTCACCCACCGCCGCGAAGCCCTTCTCCTCGATGAGCTTTACAAGCTCCATCCCGCCGGAAACCACCAGTTTGCCCTCCTTGAGCACGTGAACCCTCTGGGGGTTGAGGTACTCCAGTATTCTGCCGTAGTGCGTGATGAGGAGTATCCCGGTGCCCTCTCTATGGAGCCTCGCTATTACCCCGGCTATGACCTTGAGCGAGTCAACATCGACGCCACTGTCCGGCTCGTCGAGAATGAGCAGCTTGGGCTTCACAAGGTACGCCTGGAGCATCTCAAGCTTCTTCCTCTCGCCGCCGGAGAAGCCGACGTTCAGTCCCCTTGAGAGCATCGAGTCCTCAAAGCCGAGCTCCTCGACTGCCTTGAATACCATGTCGTAGGCTTCAACCTCGTCTACGCCCCTGAAGTTCTTCAGAGCCCTCTGGAGGAAGTTTATGACCTTGACCCCCTCGACCTCGACGGGGTGCTGGAAGCTCAGGAAGATTCCCTTCCTGGCCCTCTCCTCGGGCTTTGCCCTGGTTACCTCCTCCCCGTCGAAGATTATCCTGCCCTCCGTGACGATGTACCTCGGATGTCCAGCTATCGTTAAAGCCAGTGTGGACTTTCCTGAACCGTTTGGCCCCATGACGACGTGGAGCTCGCCCGATGCGAGTTCAAAGTCCACTCCCCTGAGGATTTCCTTTTCGGCAACATTAACATGGAGGTTTTCCACTTTCAGCATGAGCATCACCGCTTTTTCTTTACCCGTGTTTGGGTAGAAAAGCACACTTTTAAAACCTTTCTTCACAGATGTGGGTAAAACGGAGCAATGTTCAATCCTTCAGCCCGGCCCCATCGAGAACCTCCAGAACCCTCTGGAACCGCTCAAGCTTCCCGCTCGTAACGACCCTTTCCGGGCGGAACGGGCAGTCGCAGTAGGGGTACTCAAGGAACGCCTGATACGTCCCTATCTTTCTCGCTATCGCCACTATCTCCTCCTTGTCCATGCCGAGGAGGGGCCTGTGAACCGGGAAGCGCACGCTCATCGTCTCGAAATACAGGTTCGAGAGGGTTTGTGAGGCCACCTGTCCGAGGCTGTCTCCGGTTACTATCCCCAGCGCACCCTTCTCCCTCGCTATCTCCGCAGCTCTCCTCAGCATCGCCACCTTGCAGACCACGCACGTCCACTCGCGGAGATGGGCCTTTACCAGGGCCGAGACGTATGGCTTCAGGATCTCAAAGTGGTTCTCCACTATCAGCTCTATCGGCTCAGGGGAGTAGTCCTCAAGTATGTCAACGACCTTCTCGACGACGCTCCTCGCGTTCAGCCCCTGGTCAAAGTGCACCGCGATGACTTCAGCCCCCCTCTTGAGCATGAGGAAGGCGGCAACCGGAGAATCTATGCCCCCGCTCAGCAGGACGACGACTTTGCCCTGCGTCCCAACTGGCAGGCCGCCAACTCCCCTGAGCTTCTCAAGGAAGACGTAGGCCTTCCCGGCTATTATCTCTATCCCGACAACGAGCTCCGGGTTTTTGAGGTCGACCTTCCAGCCGAAGTTCTCAACGATGAAAGCACCTATTTCGCGGTTTACCTCCATAGAGGTCTTGAGGAAGGTCTTGTCGAGCCTCTGGGTCTCAACCTTGAAGCTCTCCGGGTTGAGGCCTTTGAGAACCTCCTTCAGGTAGGCGGGAATCTCCTCGTAGTCCATCTCCCTAGCGGGAGAGACGGAAACCACGCCGGGCACTTTGGCGATTATTCCAGCCGCATCGTCCGGGGCATCGACCAGTATCCGCCCCCTGATTATCTTCGCCCGTCCCTCTATGCCCTTCCTCCTCAGCGCGGCGAGTATGTTGTCCCTGAGCTTCCTCTCGAACTCCCTCCTTTTGCCGCCCTTGATGCCGACCTCGCCGTAGCGCACGATTATCACTTCAACCACCCAGGTAGCGGGCGAAGAAGTTCTTGGCCTCCTTCTCGTCCTCGGCACCGCGGATTACCATTCTGCCCGTCCTGAACACCAGTATCTCGGCGTAGTCGTCCTCGAACTGGATGAACTGGCTCGTCTTCAGGTACTCGATGCCGAGCTTCTCAAACCTCTCCGCAAACTCGTCGAGGTTTATGCTCATGGGTACGGGCGGCGTCACCTGTATCGAGCCGTCGCACATGCGCTCGACCTTTATCCGCTTTTCGAGAAACGTGAGTTCCCTCCTCACACAGGCGGGACAGTCCTCCCTCCTCGGTATCCTGACCTTCTCGAAGTCCATGCTCTTGAGGTCAAAGAAGAACAGTTCGCTCTCGACCTCCTCGCCGAGCAGAATCTTCGCCGCCAGTGCCACCGCCAGCGATGCGGCGAAGCTCGGGAGGTAGCTCATTATCCCGGCTATGGCACAGGTCGGCAAAGGCCTTTCAGGGAGTTTGGGCATCAGACAGCGGAAGCAGGCGGTTTTTCCGGGGATTATCGGCATTATGTTGCCGTAGGTTGCCAGGACACCCACGTAAATCCAGGGCTTGTTGTTCTTGACCGCGTAGTCGTTTATGACCTGCCTCGTGTAGATGTTGTCCGTCCCGTCGATTATTAGGTCAGCTTCGTCTAGGAGACCCACCGTCCCGGGGTTGAGGTCTTCGAAGTGCCCCACGACCCCGAACCGCTCCTTCAGAACCTCAACCTTCGGCTTTCCAACGTCCTCCTTGGTGTATATCGTCCTGGGGAGGTCGCTCTCGTCAACGAAGTCCCTGTCGATAACGATTATCCTCCCGACACCGAGCTTGTGGAGGAAGTAGACCTCCCAGCTGCCCAGCGCGCCGGCTCCGACAACGGCAACGGTGCTCTCGCTCAGCTTTCTCTGTCCCTCGATTCCTATGATCGGGAAGTGCCTTGAAAAGTCCATTTCCACCTGCATGCTCTCACCGGAAACCCTTTCGTTGGAACTCAAAAAAGGCTTTTGAAAACCAAAGGTTCTGGACAGTTCTGGGGAGCGGCGGAAGGATATTAAACCCTCGGGAGAACTTTCCACGGTGGTGGCATGGAGTTCTTTGAAGTTCTGAGAAAGAGACGGAGTGTGAGGCGCTTTCAGGACAGGCCCGTGCCGCGTGAACTCGTGGAAAAGCTGCTTGAGGCTGCCTTTCTCTCGCCGAGTTCCTTCAACAAGAGGCCCTGGCACTTCATCGTTGTGGACGATGGAGAGAAGCTCAAGGCCCTCTCGGAGGCCAAGCTGGGGGCTTCGGGTCTGGCCACCGCGCCGCTGGTGATCGTTGTGACCGCGGACGAAGGCCGGAGCGACGTCTGGGTAGAGGACGCCAGCATAGCGGCGGAGCACATACAGCTGGCTGCCTTTGACATCGGACTCTCGGCATTCTGGGTTCAGATAAGGAACAGAATGCACGATGAAAGCAAAACCGCTGAGGATTACGTGAAGGAGCTTTTGGGAATTCCCGAAAACTACCGCGTGCTCTGCATAATCGGGGTTGGCTACCCAGCGGAGAAAAAGCCGCCCCGGGAAAACGTCACCGAGTGGGGGAAGGTGAGCCTCAACGGGTTTGGAAGGGAGTTCAGGAGGGGGGAGGATGAAGCTTAAGCTCCTGACGATTTTTCTCCTCCTTCTGCTTCTCTCCCCTCTGGTGCTCGCGGATGAAGAGGAGAACGAGTATGAAGCGGGTTATGGAGGCCTTGCAGAGGCAGGGGTTGCGCTCATAGCCGTCGGTGTTACCTACTACGCCCTAACAAAGAGGAAGATGATGATAGTCCACAGAAAATCGGGTGAATGGGGCTTTGAGATAAAACCGGAGCAGCCCTATCTGACGGTTCTCGGGCCCATCACCCCCATGGAGATACACCACGCGCTTACAGTGGCCGGTTCGCTCCTTGCATTCGTCCACTTCGTCTCGTGCGGGGTATACAGCGGTGCCGCGGGCCTCAGCGGTCTCGGAATGGGCATCACCCTCGTGGTACTCAACGTGAGCGGCTTCATTGGGAGATACATCTATAGAAGGATTGCCAAGGCAGTTCGGAGGCACGAGAAGAAGACCGCTCTGCTCTTTGTTCGGGCCCTCAGCTACTGGAAGGCCATACACATCGCAACAACGCTGCTCTTCGTGCTCTTCCTTGTGATACACATCGCGGCGGTTGATTAGCGGCCGGGGATTCGTCTATTGACGACAATTAACACGTCATTAACCGAAAAACTTTTAAGGGCGGCATTTAATTGTAATCGGTGAGCCGCATGAAAGTTCTCGTGATAATCTCAAGCGGTGATGAGAGGGCACTGCCGGGCTTTATGTGGTCTGTCAACGCGCTAAAATACGGCTGGGTCGAAGACGTTGAGGTCATTCTCTTCGGCCCGGTAGAGGAAGCCATAGCAAGAGGGGACGAGCGCTTCGTCTCGTGGATCGAAAAGCTCAGAGAGCTTGGAAAGCTGCCGGTTGCCTGCAAAAGAATAGCTGAGGAGGAGAGCTTTGAAGTCTCGCTCCAGAGGTATGCAAGGGTCGAGTATGTCGGGAGGATAATAGCCGACAGGCTCAAAGAGGGCTACGTTCCGATGACATTCTGATGAAAAAAGCTTCAAAAAAGGCTTTTAACCGCCCTTTCAATCTTTTTTCAGGTGAACCCTGTGAAAAAGGCACTCCTGATTCTCTTCATTCTTGCGTTCTTCTCCGGTGTGGCCACCGCCGCAGAGGTGAGCTACGGAAATCTGTCATTTCACGATGTTTCAAGCGAGAACGGGCTCAATGCTCTGATTAAGTCCCACGAGGGAGCTTACTTCTTCATTTTCTATCACTCCGAGAGCTGTCCCGCCTGTCAGTACATGAAAGAAAGCGTCTTTCCCACCCAAACGGCAGAAAAAGCTCTCAACGGTCTCGTTCTGGTGGCGGTTGATGTCTACAGAGGCAGGGGGATAACAACGCTCCGCTATAGGGTTGATGGCCCAGTCATAGTCATCCAGCCGGGTAACAGCGGTTATTATACGCCGAAAAAGGCCGGTGAGGAGATAAGCGTCGGCGTTCCCGGCACGCCAACAATGGTCATCTTCAAGGCCGAGAAGGGAACTATGGTGCTGAAGGGAGTTGCGGTTGGTGCCCTCAACCCGGATGGGCTGGCGTTCTTCGTTGAAAAGGCGGTTGGGAACAGCAGAATAAGCAGCACAAAGACAGCCAGACCTGAGAGGGCACAGAGGACAGGTGGCCTCAGCCTCGCAGTTCTCCTCCCGATATTCTCAGCCGGTATCGTTAGCGTCTTCTCGCCCTGCGTCCTCCCGGTTATAGTTGGTGCCCTTTCCCTAACATTTGCAAGGAGAAAGGTTGAGGTAGTAATAGCCGGAATGGTGGCTTCCTTCGCCCTTCTCGGTGCCCTCGTCGGGAGCCTTGGGAACTACGCCTCGGGAATACAGGGAGCCCTCTACCTGATTGGAGGGGCTGGCTTCATAGCCATAGGCGCGAGTTTCGTGAGCGAGCGCGTCAGTGCGAGACTTGAAAGGCTCCTCAGCTTTTCCCCCGCCGAGAGGGTTTCCTCCAAAAGAGGCCTCGCCTACGACTTCGCCCTCGGCTCCGCATTGGGAGCGACGTGGCTGGGCTGTATAGCCCCGTACGTGGGATTCGCCGTTATAACCGCCGCCCTGACCGGGGAGACCCTCAAGGGAGTAATCGTTATGGGCACCTACAGCCTCGGGATGGGCCTCACCGTCTACCTCATCACGATGTCGAAGGACCTGGCGGGTGGATAAACAGGAAACTGCTCTCTCGCGGGGTCTCGCTTGGCGGGAAAAGCTCCAGGTGGGAGCTCATCCTGGGGGCTGTCATGATAGTGCTCGGCCTGCTGATGCTCACCGAGGTGACCCCACTCAAACTCTGGAGCAGGCTCTTCGAATCACTCTCACAGCTTTGAGGAGGTGTTTAGATGTTCGGGTACAGGAGAAAGCTTGATATGGGCCTCAAGGAGGCCGAGGAGAAGTTTAAGGCAAAGCTTGAGGAGAGAGCCTACAGGGTCGTGATGGAATTCACGCCGAGCGACGTCGTTAAGGCCAAGCTCGGCGTTGAGATGGAGCCCTACAGGCTGCTCTACGTCTGCAACCCGAAGAAGTTCTACGACATGACCAAGGTCGAGTACGAGATCGGCTCCTTCGCCCCGTGCCCGATGCTCCTTTACGAGAAGGACGGCGAAGTATACATCGCGATAAACACGGCCGAGGACATTGTTGACGTTATCAGGGACGCGCTCGAGGATGTCAAAGCGGCCATTGAGGAGCCTTCATGGTCCTTTCCTTTTATTCTTGCCCCCCTCATAAAAAGGCAAACAAAAGAGAAAGGCTCAGGTAACCCTTTCCAGCCCGTCCTTCCTTATTATGTAGGTATCCTCGTGCTTTATCGCCCCCTCAGGAATCATCAATGGGGGGTGGATGATGCTTAACACCATATTCTCCTGAACCTTTTCAGCCCTCGTCTGCACTATTATCGTCGGCATAGGCGGTTCCTCAACGAGTAACCCAACTCCATGGGTATACCCGGTGAGGTAGGCGTCACCAAAGCCTTTCTCCTTGAAGAAGTCGGCGAGCTTCTTCTCGACTGTGCTCAGAGTTGCCCCGACCTTCGTCTCCTCCAGGGCGAGCTTCAGGGCTTCCTCCTTAACCTCTAGTGCCTTTTTAACCCTCTCCCCCGGGTCTCCGACCACGAAGGTCCTGGCTGTATTGGAGTAGTAGTGGTTCCAGTCCGTCCCTATGACTACCGTTACAACGCCGTTCTCCTTAACCTTAAGATCCCTAAACGGCTCTGCATGAGCCCTGGGTGTGGTTGAGACGTAGACCTTTGGATCCTCGCTCCCGTTGAGCATTAACTCCCTGACGACTTCAGCCGCTATCTCCAGTTCGCTCTTCCCCGGCGCTATTGTTTCTTCCGCGACCTTCATGCCCCTTTGAGCTATCTTTCCAGCCTTCCTGATGTTCTCAAGCTCCCAGCCGTCCTTTATCATCCTCAGACTCATGGTGAGGTTTAGGACGTCAACAACCTCCACAACGGGGTTTAACTTCTTGAAGAGATTGAGGAAGAAGGTATAGGCATCTCTCTCGACGCTGAACTCGTGGCCAACCCTCGTAAAGCCGTTCGTGGCTACCCACGTCACGATTCCGGCCATTAAATCTTCGGCGCGTTGGTATTCCTCTACGTTCTCTACCCAGCTTTTCTCCCTGAAAAGCTCTGCCTCGCCCTTGACGACGTAGACAGTCGGCTCGCCCTCTGCTGGGATGAGAAGGCTTGGGCGGAGCCATTTCGTCCCCGTAAAGTAGATGAAAGTGGAGAGGGTTCTTATAACTGCCCCGTCTATGTCGTTCTCCCTGAGGAGTTCCTGGAAGCGTTCAACCCTTTTCCTGAATATCTCCTCTTTTCCCCTCATTCCAATTCCTCCCAGTCTATCAGTCTCTTTTCACCCTCTATCTTTTTATACGGTGCGATGTCCATCGTCATCTCAAGTGTCCCGATGTATTCGCCCCTCTCATTGAAGAGAGGAACATATTTGATGTAGACGTACTTCTTCCCGAGATGGAGCCAGAAAGTGGCTTCCTTCTTCCTGCCCTCCTTAAAGGCCTGGAGTATCTTGTTCACAATGTAAACACTCTTCGGTGGGTGGCAGAGCTGGACCGGTCTTCCAAGGACTGAGAGCGTTCTGTCGAATATCCTCTCTCCCGGCGAGAAGAACCTCACGCGGTCGTCCTTGTCTATAAAGGTAACGTCCATCGGCAGGGCCTCGAAGATGATCTTAAGCTCCTCGACATTAACGTAGCCTGTCCCGAGGTCTATGTCGCCATCGCGCTTGAGTTCCGTTTTATCAAACTCAAGAGGCTGACCTTTGAGGGCTTCCTGAACTTCCTTCGGGAGGCTCAGTAGCTGTTCTACGCTCAGCTCCGGGTTGATCTCCCATGGGTGGAGCGGTTTAACATCCTCACCGGGATCCCAAGCTGGCGGATCCACCTTATAGTAACCCATCTCGTCCTCCTGCATTCTAATGGCCTTCCACTCGCCGTCGCTTAGCAGGGCCTTGAGTGTTGGGTAGTATATGTTGTTCTCCCTAAAAACCATATCGTTGAGGGCGAAGGATGCCTCGCCGGCTTTGTCCTTGAAGAGCTTAACGAACTCCTCCCAAGGCATTTCGTTCCTCTTCCTCAGGAGTTCGGCAAGGTACTTTATCATAAATCTTACCTCGTCGTGCTTCGTCCAGAGAACGGTGGCCACCGCTGTAATACCCCTCCGTTCAATATATGGAAATGTCAGCATCTCCTCTCGGTTGTAGTGGGTGAAGCCGACTTTTCTGAGGTTGTTGACTATCTCCTCCAGGACACCCAGGATTTCTTCCCTCATGCGCTCGTCATTGGTAGTTGTCAGTGTTCTCGCGTATAGGCTGAGCATTTCGGAGTCCTTCATTATCTCCTTGTTCTCGAGATAGAGGGTCTTGAGTGGGTGGCCGTCCGGCAAATCCCTCTCCTCAAGTTCATCGGTTCCTTTAACTGCCTCCCGGAAAAGCTCAACGTGAATGTCGCACATCTTGGCTATGTCCTTTGCTGAAATCCCCTCTTGGACGAGCTCTTGTTCTATAATAGGTATTTCTAGAGGTGAGATGTTGCTTAGTAACCTTTTGAACTCCTCTTTGAGCTTTTCAACGCTCTCCCCCTCGTGAATCCTCAGTAGGATTTTTTTCAGTTGCTCCTTTTTATACTCCCTGTTGTTGAGTAATTCAGTCATCCTCACCCCTCCTTAACCTTTTTTATAAGGAGATCCGTCAGCCTGAGGAACTCGTTATAATCTCCAGCGCTGGGTCTTGCGTGGATGTCCAGGGTACCTATGAGTTCGAAGTTTAATCCTTTTAACATTTCTAAAAGGGCATCATTACTCTTTCCATACCATCCATGGGAGCCGATCAACAATGCGTATTTAGCTGGTGGTCTAAGTGCTTTTACAAGATACGCCGCATAAACAGCTAGTGGATGGGCCCCTGCAAGGACGGTGGGTGCGGCAAGTACTATTGCCCTGGAATCCACAAGGTCTTTGGCGATATCGCCAATATCAGAACTCACAAGATCATAAACCTCAACCTCTATTCCCTCGGCGATTAAACGATCTGCAAGCTTCCTTGCAATCTCCTCATTGGTCCCATACATACTCACATACACTATGAGCACCTTCTCCTGCGTTTCGCCACGACTCCATTTCTTGTGGGCATCTATTATCCTCTGTGGGTTCCGATATATTGGACCGTGGCTTGGAGCGATCATATCTACATCAAGCCCCTCAATCTTTTGAAGTGCCTTTCTCACCATGGATGAGAACGGCATCATTATCTCACCGAAGTACCGCTGGGCATGGACCATAATATCGGGTACTTCATCATCATAGAGTCCATCCGCGATGTGAGCCCCAAAGAAGTCGCAAGTGAATAGTATCTTGTCTTCTAAGAGATAGGTGAACATCGTCTCAGGCCAATGCAACCAAGGAGCTTCTATAAACCTTAGTGTCTTTCCACCGAGGGAAACTTCGTCGCCTTCTCTAACAATGATTAACCTTTCATCAGGGAGGTCATAGTATGCCTTTGCAATTTCAGCCCCTTTCTTCGTTGTAACCACCGACACCTTCGTGTTTTGCTTCAAGATATAAGGGATAGCACCTGAATGATCAGGTTCTGCATGATTCATGATTATGTAATCTATATCCCCTAAATCAAGGACCTCATTTACTTTTTCTCCCAAGTTACCCTCAAAATCCTTATATACAGTGTCTATGAGGGCAGTTTTCTCATCTCCAACTATTAGATAGGAGTTATAGGATGTCCCTCTAGGTAGGGAGATAAGGGCATCAAAAACCCTCCTGTTCCAATCTTTAGCGCCCACCCAATAAACCTTTGGGGATATCTCGACGGCTTTCATGTTATCATCTCCATGACGAGTGTCATATACACATCTTATAAGTATTGCTGGTCATATTTGCTCAATAAAGTTTATATGCCGTACGTCATACCATAGATCGGTGGTGCAAAATGATGCTCGATGTTAGGGGACTAAAGGCCCCACAACCCGCTGTTATGATAGTCGAGTCCCTCGGAAAGCTGAAAACCGGAGATACACTTGAGGTGCTCGGTGATAAGCCCTTCGTTGATATGATACCGAAGCTTGAAGAAGCTGGTTACTCCATTGATATCAAGGAGATTGGCAATTTCTTCGTGCTCAGGGTTACAAAAACTGAAAACTCGAAGGAGCTTAATGTGGAGGTCAAGGAGTGTGATGATGAACTTGATGAGATAACTGAGGAAACAAACGTGGCCCAGCTATTGAAGGTCTATCCTGAATCCCTCAAGATCCTCGTAAAGTACGGTTTTTCGCCGCTTGAGAACCCCGAAATGAGAAAAACTTTAGCTAAGACAATAACCCTGGAAGGGGCCAAGAGACTCCTCGGGATGAGCGATGACAAATTCAAAGAGATGATGGCGGAGCTTAAGGCCCTTGAAAAACCTTAAATATTCCACCCGTCATAATTGGAACCATGAAGACCAACGCCTTTGAGGTGGCCTCGCGCTACGTCTACCCTTCACTCAGACGAAGGCTCGTTGAGCATCTCCGGGGGAGGGGTTTAAAACAGACTGAGATAGCGAAGCTACTCCACATAACTCAGTCCGCGGTTTCCCGTTATCTTAAGGAAGAACGCGGGAAGACGATAGATGTTTCTGCTTTTCCTGACATTGACAGAAAACTGGAAACGCTTGCCGAGAGGATAATCGCAGAGAGGCCCAGTGAGTACGAGATACACACCGAGCTCGTGAAACTCTCCCTTGAATTCCTTGGCAAAGGTTACGGATGCTCTTTTCATGCGGAGATTGATCCTGAAATAGATCCAAAAAAGTGTGGAGTCTGCCTTGAACTTTTTGGAGAATCTCAATCGAACAACCGCTTGTAGGCGATGTAACCGTATCTTCTAAGTCCATCTCTCGGAATGAACCTCAGCGACGCGGAGTTTATGCAGTAGCGCTTTCCGGTTGGTGTTGGCTCGTTAAAGACGTGGCCTAAGTGGGAATCTGCGAATCTGCTCCTCACTTCCCTTCCGCATAGAAAGCCCTTGCACTCATCAGCCTCGATAACTGCCCATTCTTCAAGCGGTTTGGTAAAGCTCGGCCAGCCCCTCCCCGAATCGTACTTATCGAGCGAGCTGAAGAGCGGCTCCCCCGAAACGATATCCACATAAATACCGTCCTCATAATTATCCCAGTACCCGTTCCTGAAAGGTGATTCAGTGTCGCCAAGCTGGGTCACTCGATACTGGAGTGGCGTTAAGAGGCTTTTAAGTTCCGAATCATCCGGCTTAACATAACCCAGCCAGTAGCGCTCCCTCTCCGGGAAGATTCTGAAGTAACGGTTCTTCTCCCAGGCCTCTTTGATGAAGTCAAGCCTTCCAGAATAGCGCTTGTAGTGTTTGTAGTTTGTCTCAAAGCGGAGGTAATAACTCTGGTGGTAGTCCTCGGCGGGATAGAACTCACTTGCAGGTAGAATCTCCGTGACTATCTGCCCTTTAAAGATTCCCGAGAGTTCAAGCCTCCGCCTGGACTCTTCCGCCAACTTCTTCTGTTCCTCATTGAAGTAGAATATTGCCGTCCTGTACTGCTCTCCCCTATCGGCGAACTGCCCTCCAGAGTCGGTGGGATCGATGTTCTTCCAGAAGACCTCCAAAAGACGTTCATAGGAAATCTTCTCTGGGTCGTAGATCACCTTAACTGCCTCGCGGTGACCGGTCTCACCCGTGGAGACCAGCTCGTAAGTTGGGTTCTCAAGTTGGCCACCGGTGTAGCCCGAGACCGCTTCAATGACCCCGGGCAGTCTCTCAAAGGCCTCCTCCATGCACCAGAAGCAGCCACCGGCGAATATGACAACCTCCTTCATTTACAACACCGTATAAAACCCAAAGCGGGAAGTGATTAATCTTTAGGTTCGGAGTGATAATCCCTGGAAGGTGATGGGGCCAATGGAGACACCCCAAGGTTTAGAAAACCATATATACCGGGTAGGCTCAATTCATGTCGCAGTACACTCTTTGGTGGTTGGAGATGGCCGTTAAGAGGAAAATGACCCGGAAGTTTCTTGAAGATGCTTTTGCGGGCGAAAGCATGGCCCACATGAGGTACCTGATCTTTGCCGAGCAGGCGGAGAGGGAAGGCTTTCCGAAAATAGCGAAGCTCTTCAGAGCCATTGCGTATGCCGAGTTCGTCCATGCGAAGAACCACTTCATAGCCCTTGGGAACCCTGGCAAGACTCATGAGAACCTCCAAGCGGGAATTGACGGTGAGACCTACGAGGTCGAGGAGATGTATCCGGTCTTCAAGAACGTCGCCGAGTTCCAGGGGGAGAAGGAAGCCGTCAGGACGACATATTATGCCCTTGAGGCCGAGAAGATACACGCCGAGCTCTACGCGGAGGCCAAGGAGAAGGCTGAGGAGGGCGAAGACATTGAGATAAAGAAGGTCTACATCTGTCCGGTCTGCGGTTACACTGCGGTGGATGAGGTCCCCGACCGCTGCCCGATATGCGGAACGCCAGGGGAGGAGTTTATAGTCTTTGAATGATTCTTTTGTTTTTCCACTTCACAGGTTTGAACCACAAACCTTATAAGGACGACTTAATAACACCAAGTAGGTGAAAGAAAATGGCAAAGTGGAAGTGCATAGTCTGTGGGTATGTCTATGATGAAGACGAGGGTGACCCCAACAGCGGGATGGAACCCGGCACCAAGTTTGAAGACCTGCCCGAGGACTGGGTCTGCCCGCTCTGTGGCGCTCCTAAGGACATGTTTGAAAGGATAGAGTGAGGTGGTTGAGATGCTTAGCGGAACCATAAAGAGTGGAGACTGGAAAGGGGAGAAGCACGTCCCCGTTATAGAGTACGAGAAGGATGGCGACCTTGTCAAGGTCGAGGTCAGCGTCGGCAAGGAGATACCCCACCCGAACACTCCGGAGCACCACATCGCCTGGATACAGCTCTGGTTCCACCCAGAGGACGGAGCCTTCCCAATACTCGTCGGCAAGGTCGAGTTCAGCAACCACAGCGACCCGCTGACCGAGCCTAGGGCTGTCTTCTTCTTCAGGACCGAGGAGAAGGGCAAGCTCTACGCCCTCAGCTACTGCAACATCCACGGCCTCTGGGAGAACGAGGTTCAGCTCGAGTGATTTTTATTCTCTCTTTTCCTTTACCCCATAGGTAGGTTTATTAACCGCCGGAGGGACTCTCTCTATCTTCGCTGGTGATGGTTAAAATGGAAGCGTATTTTCAGATCATGACCTTTGGGGGTGTTCTATCCCTTTTGGGCATATTCCTGACTTGGAATTTGGCGAGAATCGTTGAACACCGCCATCTTCGGAAGAAAGGTCTTTCATGGCTGGTTCTTGTCGGAGGACTTGTGACTGCCGCAGGGTTTTTACCTGGAGCCTCCTCTGGCGGGGATGCCATTGAATGGGCCATACTCCTCGGCCCGGTTCTCATAGGCTACGCCCTCTCGGAAAGCGGTCTCGTCAGGGCGAACATAGAGATGCTCCTCCAGACGGCGGTTGTGGGCATGGCCCTGGTTCTCGGTGGGGGAAGCCGAACCCTCGTGGTTGAGTCGTTCTCTGTCGTCTCGACTCTGCTCCTCATAAATGCGCTTGCCTTCTACATGTACATACCCTCCTGGGTCTCACGGGTTCCCAGGACCGCGGCATGGATTTTCATGACCTTCTTTCTCCTGAACGCGATTTACGGCGGCGACTTCTACGTGTCACTGCTCTATCTACTCTCACAGCTCCTCTGGATCTCAGCCCTTATCCGCCTCCATCTGGCGGATGGTGTGCTTCACACTTCTGCCCAGGAAGGCTTATAACCGTGCACTCTTAAAAAAGAACGGTGAGAAAAATGAAGGTTTACATACCAGACCGTGAGTGGCCGGAGCACTACAAGCCGGTCCTTGAAGAGCTTGCCAGGGTAACCGACCCCGTCACCGGGGGGGACGTCTTGGACTCGGGCATCATAGCCGGACTGGAGGTTGCGGAAGACACGCTCAAGGTCTGGCTCAACTTCGAAAGCCATGCAGAGTACAATATAACTGGCGAGAGCGCGATAGCCTACTCCAAGATAATCGGCGACATAATGGAGCGCTTCGCCCTCATAAGGTTCCAGAACGTCTACGTCTACGACCTTAAGAACAACATTGTCGGCATCTTTGAGAACAAGAAGGGCTACAAATGGGAGGACATAAGCGCGGAGAGGGCCTGAGATGGGACTTCTCGGCATCTTCAAAAAACCCGCCAAAAGGCCGAAGAGGGGTCCCAGGGAAGATCTCCCCCCGGAGGTAAAGCGGGTCGTTGAGGTTCTCCGCTCCGTTAAGGATCCCGAAACGGGGCTTGACATAGTGGACGAGGGTCTGCTCTATGGGCTCACCGTCGAAGGTGGCAAGGCTCAGGTCTTCCTCCTTCTCGCCCGCTCAACACCCAAATGCCACTTCTGCCAGATGCTGGCGATAAACGTCCAAAGGGGAATTCTAAGGGATATCGTTGAGGTTCTGCGGAAGGAAGGGTTTAAGAGGATTGAAGCGTATAACGAAATCGGGCTTCTGCTCGAAGAATGGGGTGATGAAGATGGTTCCACCGGAGCTTGAGGAGGGACTCCCCCTCGAGAGGGTTAAGGAGTTCTCACTTGAGGAGCTTTTGGGGATGGCTGTAAAGGCCGAAATTGGGGCAAGGAACTTCTATGAAAGCCTTGCTGAGAGGATAGAGATAAAGGAACTTAAGAACAAGATAACGTGGCTCGCAGGAGAGGAGAAGAAGCACGAAGAACTTCTGAGGAGGATTTACGCCAACACCTTCCCTGGGAAGGAGATCGTCTTCCCCAAGGAGCACATAGGGCCGGAGCTTCAGCCGGTAGTAAGGCAGCTTCATGGTGTTGAGGACATAATAGAGCTGATCAGGTGGGCCATGAAGGCCGAGGAGATGGCGGCTAAGTTCTACGCCGAGCTTGAGAAGATGGTTGACACCGAGGAGAAAAAGCGCCTAATGCGCTACCTCAGCGACATGGAGTGGGGTCACTACTACAACCTCAAGGCCGAGTATGAACTCCTCCTCGACTGGGCAATGTACAGCCAGATGATGAACGTCGGGCCGTGAGGCCTTATCTTCTTCCGTTTTTGAAAAGTTAAAGCAGAGAGAAGAGGTCACTCCGTGTACTCTGCTATCAGTTTCGCTAGGAGCCTGTGGTGTTCCCTCTCGTTCTCCACTATTGCCTCTGCCAATCCTCTAAAGAGTGGGTGGGTCATCTTCTCCGCCATCTTCTGATAGGTATCTATCATATCCTTCTCTATATCGAGATGCATCTCTGCGAAGCGCTTCACCAGGGCCTTCTGCTCGGGGGAAAGCTCAACGTCTCTAACCTCCGAGAGTGGCCCCTCGCCGGCGAGCTTCTCAAGCTCCTTCTGCGCATCGAGGATTGCTTCCATAAGATGCTTGTGGATGACGGTGTCAACGGCTATCCTTCCGACTATCTCCTCAACCTTTGTATACCTCAATCCCTGCCCCCGTATGAGTCCTAAACCGTCGGTATAGCTGGAGGCAGCCTTCTTTTCGGTTTCATAGGCGTGTTTAACGAGTGGTTCAGACATAGACATCACCGTAGTTATGTGTGCCATTAAGCCTAATAATGATTTCCCTTGAACAAAGGAAAGGGTCAAAGATTGACCTTTATCCCGGTTTCCTCTTCAACTTCCCCAAAGCCTTCCTTCATGTACTTTGCGAGTTCTTCATCGACCTCGAAGAGCGCCGCAAGGAACTCCCCGAAGTGCTCCTTCTCCTCGTTTGCAACATCGTGGAAGATACCTTTTATCCTCTCGTCTTCAATACCGGTAGCTAACTGCTCGTAGATGCTCATAGCATCAAGCTCAGCTTCGATAGCCCAGCGGAGGGCCTGTGCTATCTCGGTCTTGGTTAGGGGCCTGTCCTTGGGGAGTTCAAACGGATATTTGGCCAACATGGTATCACCACTATCAACTCACTTTCTTCTTCCCTAATAATGTTTCTCTTTTGAAAAGCCTCACCTGAGGAACTTCGAGACGCAGGGGCTTTCACCTGGTTTACTCCTCCGGAAGTGGCCGCTCGGCTTTCCGGTCAGAAGCTCCTCGAACCAAGCCTCGTGTTCTATCTCCTCGTGGAGGATGGCCAGAGAAAGGTCATAGGTCCTTGGGTCTTTGCCCATCGTGTAGTTGCATATCTCCGTGTAGACACCGACGGCACAGCGCTCCGCCTGGAGGAGAACCTTCAGTATCTCCTCAACGGTCGGGTTCTCGGGCAGGTAGGCGTCGCTGCACCAGGCCATCTTTGAGAAGTCCACAATGTCCCTGGAGAGCTCCCCACCGAGTTCGTATATCCTAGGCACAAGGACTTCGAAGTGATTCCTGTCCTCAAGGCGGGCATCTTCAATGATTTCTTTTATTGTTTCACCGTCCATACCCGCTGCGTGGTTCCTTAGAATCGTGTAGTAGTAATAGGTTGTAAACTCAGCCGCGGCCGCCTTCAGTAGCATATCCAAAAGTTTCTCAACGTCTATACCGGCTCGCTTCACGAGCCGTCTGTTGTGTTCTGACATAAGTTTCACCAATTTTGGTAGTTACTTATATTTAATAAACTTTTCTATTTAGAAATTATTTCTATTTAGTAAGGCTTATAAAGACTTGGCCCTAACCTCAACCATGTGGAAGGAAGAAGCCTTGGGGGAGCTCAGGAAAAACGGCTACAAACTCACGCCCCAGAGGTTGAAGCTCGTTGAGATGCTCGATGAAAAGGGGGCGGAGCATCCATCCCTCGGGGAAATGCTCGGAGAGATACGAAAGGTTTTCCCGACGATGAGCTTCTCGACCCTCTACTCAAATGTCCTCATCTTGAGAGAACTTGGGCTGGTCGAGCTCTTCTCCCTCGGGGGTGAGACGAGGATTGAGATAAACACAGAACCCCATATCAACCTCATCTCCGGTAGAGAGATAATCGACATCGACGACCCCGATATAATCGAGGCCATAGTGCGGAAGACCGGAAAGAGAGTGAGGCTTGTAAACGTGCTCGTGGAGGATGAGTAATCTGGTGACGTAGTTGGCCGTGTTTAAAGTGGTTGATGGTTTCATGCAGGAGAAGTTAATCTGAAAAAATCAAATTAAAACTTTGAAGATTCCCTTAAAATCTGAAAAAAAGTTCGAAAGGCAAAATTTAATAACCCAGAATAACATAAAGACGTTCCAGAGGAAGGAGGTGAAAACACATGGCACAGCAATTTGAGGAGGTCGTCTTTGAATACTTGAAGAGCATTAAACCGGGGGAAGACATCCTAGTCGAGTTCACTTCCAACGAACCGATCCATCTTCTCCTTGACGTACTCCTTAGGTATCTCCACCGAGAGAACATCCCGGTGATAATCATTGACGTCCTTGATCACCTTAACATGTTCAAAGCCCAGCTAGGGGTAGTCGGGATAGATACAGCACTCCTCGAGAATGCTTACGTAGTAAAGATAGGTGGGCTGTCAAAAACTGGGAATGTTATGGGTGAAATTCCCCCCACAGAGGAGCTTCCAATTGGAGTTAAAAAGCTTCACGAACTTTTCAAAAAGGTTCCGGAAGACTTTGTTTTCAGGGTAACACTCGGGCTTGACAAACTCTTAAGGTATTATGAAAAAGAGGGCTCCCTTGAAGCGTTCATGGGGCACTTAAGAAAAGATTCCGGCGAGAGTGGGAGGATAAGAGTATTCGCCGTGAACCGGGATATCGCTCCCGAAGAGGCTCTTAGTGAGATGAGAGAACTTGCTTCAAGGGTCTTTGATGTTGAGCTTGAGGAAGGGAGAATAAAGTTGACTATTGTCAAGTCTCCAAACTTCGCGGAGTACGGGGAGAAACTCACAGTGTTCGCCGCGGGACTCCAGGGTCACCTGCGAGACCAGAGAGAGGTAAGCGACAACTTGATCCTGACGTAGAGCTATGTTTCTGTCTCAATCCATTTTGTTAGTAGGTTGCAGGAAGGGAATTAAGCGTAGCCGTTGGGCAGGTAATACTGTACCTCAAACGTGGAAGGATGAAAACACCGTTTAGGATAGCTTAATGTGGGTGAGTTTCGGGGTCAGGTGGTTCAACCTGCCGGGGGGCTGTTCTTAAAAGTTGAAAAAATTAAGGAAAAATCAGTCGAGAAGGGGAGAATCCTCACTGACGGCAGTTGTTGAGTTGAGCATTCTCTTCAGGTCCTCCTCCGGCTCACCTATGGGCCTGAGGTCAAACTTCTTCCTGATGGTCTCAAGGACGTTTGGTGTGAAGAACTCCGGAGCCTTTGGACCAAGGTAGATGCCCTTAATCCCGAGGTAGAACAGGCTGTAAAGGATTCCTACTGCCTTCTGCTCCATCCAGCTGAGGACTATGCTCACCGGGAGGTCGTTGAGGCCGACATCAAGTTTCCTCGCGAGTGCTCCTGCAATCTGGATTATGGAATAGACGTTGTTGCATTGGCCGAAGTCCATAAAGCGGGGTATTCCCTCTATCTCACCGTAGTCGCGCCTGTTGTAACGGAACTTACCGCACGCGGCCGAGAGGATTATGGCATCCTTGGGGACCATCGCGGTGAGCTTCTCATAGTAGCTCATCTTCGGATTGGGGACGTCACAGCCGCCAATTACGAAGACGTGCCTTATTTTGCCCTCGTTGATGAGTTCAATGAGCTTGTCCATCAAGGGGAGAACGTTGGTGTGGTGGAAGCCCGTAACTACGTGGCCATCTTCCTTTCTCTCCATCCTTGGGGTTTCAAGGGCGCGTTTGATTAGGGGCTCGTAGTCGTTTTCAAGGTGTGGAACACCTTCGAGACCCGCTATGTCAGTTGTGAACATCCTGTCGGCGTAGCTCTTCGGTGGTTGTTGCACACAGTTGCTGGTTCCCAGTATGGCACCAGGAAACGCGGTGAACTCCTTCCTCTGGTAGACCCAGGAACCGCCCCAGTTGCCGTAGAGGGACTTGAACTTCCTGAACTCTGGATAAGAGTGGGACGGAAGCATCTCCGAGTGGGTGTAAACTCTGATTTCATCCTCAAGTCCCATCTCCCTGATCTGTTTCAGTAGTTCATAAAGCGCCCGGTAAGTGTGGCCGGTTACGAGTATTCCATGTCCTTCGTCGGTTCCGGTTGGGACCTTAACCGGCTCCGGGTTTCCGTAGGTCTCGGTGTAGGCTTTATCAAGGAGTTCCATTGCTTTGAGGTGTATCCTTCCGTTCTCTAGGATAAGCTCAAGGAAGCGGTTTTTATCGAAGTTCACATTGGTGAGCGTTGAGTACAGGGCCTTGCTTAGGAAGAAGCCGATTTCACTGTCCTTATATCCTAACTCGTAGGCGTGGAAGTAATAGGCGGCAGTTCCCTTAATACCGTAGATAAGGGCCTCCTGAAGGGAGTTCAGGTCCGGATCCTTACCGCAGATGCCTCTAAGCGTACATCCCCCTGGCTGGCTCATGGAGCATTGGTCACACCTCATTAAAATTCCTGCCTCTTTTCCATTCTTTGGAACCTTCGCGGCCATATTGTCACCTCCATATGACACTTGTCATATGAATATTGTGTCAATTTGTTTAAATCTTTTTCTCCATGAAACGTCATAGAAAAATTTATGAAAATCAAAACTCTGAAAAAAAGCCTTGATCGTTCTACGAGGCATAGATTGAACCATAAAAGGCTGATGGCCCTAGCCATCCGCTGTTTTTGAGTTATACTCCCTTACTCCAAAAGGCGTGTTTTTAGGAGAAAATGTGACGGGGAGAAGGGCCTTCCAGGAGATGAACTCCCATTCCCTCGTGGGTGAAACCCCCCACTATTCAATAGGAAGATGACATCGAGTACCAGTATCTCAGCTTTCATAATCCACGTGTCCTGGTGCTCGTCGTGGGTTCCCTGTAGTCCTTCAATCAACCTCAAGGCTGAAGTCCTGGTAGTCCATCCAGATACCCGTCTTCATGATGGAATCGTACTGCGCCTTGAGAAGCTCGTAGTGGGACTTCTCTATCCTCGCGAGCTCCTCAAAGAGCCTTCTGACTGAGTCGTGCTCCGCCTCCTTCGCGGCCTCTTCATAGAACTCCCAGGTGAGCTTTTCCTGCTCCATGCCGATTCTCACTGCATCGATCTCGCTGAGGTTCTTCTCATCGGCTTCAACGACCAGCTTCTCAAGCATCTTCCTATCCACCGCCGGAAGCTCGCACTTCTCGGCCACTTCCTCGAGGAACTTCCCCTCAAAGAGGTCCCAGTGCTCTGCTTCTTCCTTGGCTAGAAACAGGAACATCTTCCTTGCCCTCTCATCCCGGGCTTTGCGCGCCAACCTTATGTAGAACTTAAGTTCTGTCTTTTCAACCTCAAGGGCCAGTGCAATGGCCTCTATCTCGTTCATGCTATCACCGAAGGATTATTATGCCTCCAGAGGTTATAACCTTTGGGGATTGCGATGAAGGGAGAAATCCTGAGGGCTGGGAGGCCCGTTGAACTGAAAGATGAACTGTTAATGTTCGCGTTCGGCGTTTACAGGGATACAGGAGGAGCCTATCCAGCTCTCGAATGGGTTGAAGAGAAGCCCTCTCCGGACGATTTTGAAGGATTCAAACGGGTGTATGAGCCGTTCCTTGAGTTCCGCCTCAAAGATGAGTTTGACGAACTCTACATCCTGAGGGAAAACGGAAAGATTACGGGAACGGTGGCCCTCATCTACACCTTCCAGGGTAAGGATATTCCGTGGGTTCCGGAGGACATAAAAAACGGGAGAACCGGTCTGATAGAGTTCCTCATGGTCGACCCTGAGCACCAAGGGAGGGGCTACGGCTCCGAACTGTTGAATTTCGCCGTGAGAAGACTGGGGAAGCTTGGAAGGGACGCCTACATTGTGACCTTTCCGGAGCTTGAGGCTTACCATTACTACATCCGCAGGGGCTTTGTTGAGGTTGAGCGCTACGGGGACTTTGTCCTCCTTAGGTTCGCCCCAAACGGTCTTCGAGCTTGAGGTAGAAGAACAGCACTATCATAAAGATGGTGATGTAATAGCTCCACTTGAAGGGTATAAGGCCAATCACCCCAAGGGTGTAGATCACAGCCAGGAAGATGACCAGAACGAGCAGGATGCGGTAGAGACTTTTCTTTTCCATTATACCACTGAAGAAAAGAGAAAATGGAAGCTTATAACCTTTGGGTCAGCCCGTCGGGGAGGTCACATTGCAGGCCAGTGGCTGGACCTGATAGTGGAAGACACTCGGATGCAGGAGTTCTGCTATCTCCTCCAACCCGAGAACTACCCTCGGACCCGGCCTCACAACGAGGTCCTCATCACTCAGCACGTAAACGCGGCCGTTCTTAACGGCGTTAACACTCGCAAGCGGCCCATTGCAGAGGTTCTTCGGTTTTATCCCCGCGTTGGGGGAGATTATGATGACATCGGGGTTCCTGGCTATTATCTGCTCCTCGCTCACCGCCTTCCATCCTTTTATGTCGCTGAAGATGTTCTCACCGCCGGCGAGGTTTATGAGGTCGTTGATGAAGGTGCCGTTTCCTGCCGTCCAGTAACCGTTGTAGTAGCTCAGGAGGAAGAATACCCTCGGCCTGGGCTTCCCCCTCACCATCGATTCAACGTAGGCTACCGTCGCCTTCATGTCGGCAACCACCGTCAGCGCGGCCTCTTCCCTGTTAGTGACCTTCCCGAGAAGCTTAATCTGCCTGTAAACCCCGCTGAGGTTATTTGGAGAGACTATTATCACGGGTGCTATCTCTTCGAGCTTGTTGAGAATTGGAAGGGAGTAACTGTCCGCTATTATGAGGTCTGGTTTAAGTGCCGCAATCTTCTCAAGGTTCGCGTACTTACCGTAGCCACCAACGCGTGTTATGTTCTTCACCGCCGGCGGGAAGTCCGCGTAGTTTGTGACACCTACAACCTTATTACCTGCCCCTATGTAGAACAGGGTCTCGGTGATGCTTGGTGCGAGACTGACTATCCTCTGAGGTTCCTTCTCAATAATTACCTTTCTTCCCTCAAAGTCCACGATGGTCATTGGGTACTTGGCCTTGAACGCGTCCGGGTGGAGGAGCTTTGCCACTATCTCAAGACCATTGACCACGCGCGGGCTTGGGTGGATGAGGTCGCCCTCGTTCTCTATCATGTAAACGCGCCCATCCTTAGCGGCGGTCGTGCCTGCCAGCGGCCCCTTGTAAACGTCTTGGACGGTCATCCCGCAATGGGGGGTTAGGATTATGACCTGTGGGTTTCTCTTTAAAACCTGTTCAATGCTCACGCTAGGCCAGCCCTTTGTATCGTTGAATATATTTATCCCCCCAGCGAGGTTTATGACGTCGCTGATGAACGTATTCCCCCCTGCCGTCATGAGGGGTTTGTTCCAAACCACATAGAAGACCTTAACTTTCGGTTCGTCCTTGACCGCTGAGGCTATGGCATCTATCTTTGCGTTGAACTCATCAATGGCCTTCTTCGCGGCATCCTGAGCGTCAAAAACCTCTCCAAGGAGTGTCAGTGCCCTGGGAATGCCCTTCAGGGAGTGCGGGTCAACGATGAGAACGGGTGCTATCTCTTCGAGCTTGTTGAGAATTGGAAGGGAGTAACTGTCCGCTATTATGAGGTCTGGTTTAAGTGCCGCAATCTTCTCAAGGTTCGCGTACTTACCGTAGCCACCGATTCTGGTGACGTTGGCAACAGCAGGGGGAAAGTCGTCGTAGTTCGTAACTCCCACGACCCTGTTGAAGAGTCCGAGGTAGTAGAGGTCCTCGGTTATGCTGGGGGCGAGGGTTACGACCCTCTTCGGCTCGGCTTTTATAGTTACGGTTCTGTTGGCAAAGTCCTTGACGGTTATCGGATAGTAAGCTTTCTGGCTTTGGGCCACGGTCTGCTGTGCAATGGATGACGTGGTTTCGGTGGTGCTTGAACTGCTTGAAGCATGAAGGCCAGCGCTTGATGCCACTGTGGTGGGCGTTGTGGCTGTCGTGCTTCCTCCCCCGATACATCCGGAGGCAACGACGGCACCAAGGAAGATGAGGACAAGCAAAACCGCCGTCTTCTTCATTTCACTCACCTGGATTATTTGTCCATTTAAGGTCAGAAGAGGGGTATATAAGGTTGTTGGATATTTTCTCCGTCAGTCCTTGGACTTGGTTATACGGAATATATCCACACGGGTTATTATTCCGGTTACCCTGCCCTCTTTGTTCTGGACGAGAACGGCTGGATTGTCTTCCAGGAGGTATTTAACGACCTCTAAATCCTCGTCTTCGTTTACTATTGGAAATGGCTCTTCCATTACCTCCATAACCTTCCGGCCGTAGATGTCTTCATACTCAAGGCTCTGCCTCACGAGGGTTCTCTCCGTGACGGAGCCTACCACCTTACTCCCGCTTATAACTGGTATCTGGGAGATATTGTGCTCGTTCATTAGTTTAATGACGTTCTCAACCGTCTCATAGGGCTTTACAGAGAGAACCGGTGATGACATGACGTCCTTTGCTGTGAGCTGGGCGTGTTTGTACTCGTGGAGGGCCTGGAGAATCCGGTTGAGGGTGGAGAGCCTGGGGTCAACCTTCCCCGTCTCGAGCTTTGCTATGTATGCCTGTGTTACCCCCGCCCGTCTGGCAAGCTCCTCCTGAGTTATTCCCAGTTCCTTTCGTACCTTCCGTATCTCCGATGGGTCTATGGGGCGGGGTATTATCACCACAATAACCACCGGTTATTGGTCAGTTCCGGGTATTATAAACCTTCCTCAGAAGAGCATCGAAGTGTGGGCCGGGTACAGAGACCCGCGTTCATTCCCTCGCACGGGTGGATGCTCCCGGTCCTGTGGGCTCGGCGTGAGCACGCTCCGCTCACTGAACCCGATACCTCGCGGAGGCGGATTGACCGAGCCCATGAGGAGACTGTTGTCCCCTCACTGTCGGCGTTTTAGTGTAAGGTTCACGATTTAAAAACCTGCTCATGCAGAGATAAGGATCACTCCTGAAACGGCCAGCAGGAGGCCGATCAGTATCCTCCCATTGGGGGGCTCCCCGAGAATGAGTACCGCCAGGGCCGATGATATTATCGGGTTTATGGCAGAGACAGGTGCTGCTATCTGGGAACCAACCTTTCCAACGGCGTAAACGAAGAAATACTGCCCCACGAGGAGACCGCTGAGTGCGACGCCGGTCAGAACGGCGAGTTCCTTAAGGGTTAATTCTCTGAGTTCACCAGCGTATTTTGGAAGGATAGGGGATATTCCCAATGCAGCGGACATCATCCTGAGGCCCGCGAGTGGGAGAACCGGCACATGTGATGTGAGCCAGTCCATTAAGAGTATCGCGAGGCTCCATGATACCGGCGCTAGAATCGCAAAAAGGAAACCTCTTGGGTTGGAGTGCTCGCTTTCCTCAGCCCTTTTTACGATTACCACCGATGCAACGACCAGAACCACCCCAAGGAGCATCCTAACGCTAATATGCCTCCCTAAAAAGAGAAAGGCCCACAGCATAACCCAGAGGGGATAGGTCGATGTTACCGGAACCGTTCTTGAAACTCCCATGTCGTTGAGGGCGTGGAAGTAGAAGTAGTCTCCGACAACGAAGCCTAGGATTCCGGACAGAAAAGCTACCCCAAAGAGTTCCGGCTTGAGGCTCAGGATTTGACCGAAGGTGCCGCTAAAGGTGAATATAACCAAGAACATAGCAGAGACTATGTAGAGCCTGACGATGTTGACGGCGACGGGACTTTTGTTCCTCATGCCCACTTTCACCAGTATTGTCGAGACGGCCCATGAGAAGGCCGAGGTTAAAGCCGCCAGCACGCCGAGGGTGAATCCGTCCATGATGGAGGAGAGACCAGTTAACTTAAAAACTTAACGTTAAGATTTACAACGAAATGTAGCTTATTAACCCTTTCACTCAAGAATAGGCGATGATGATCTCGGCAGAGCTGACGCAAGGATGATGACGATCTTGAGTACTGAACTCCAGCGGGACACCTGCTAGAGGCATAAAAGAGAGAAATCAGCGGAGGATTATGCTGAGCTTCCTGAGGGTTATTCCTATACTGTATTCCCTGGCCACGTCACGGATGACGCGTTTGATCGTCTCCTCTATGTCCTGTTTTATCCTCTCTTCGGATACTCCCGAGAACGAGCCGAACAGTCCACCGACGTTCTCATGTAGGAAGCTCGCCTCTATATCAACGTGGACCGTCGAACCCATGATCTCGTGGTTGAGCTTGAGCCACTTGAACGTAACCCTGGGAATGAGCTTGAGCTCCGCGTGTATTCTGTTCTTGAGAGTTTCAATGGCGGGCTCTATGCGGCTCTTCAGTATTGTATCCTCGCTCTCCTTCTTCTTGGCCTCTGTCAGGACGGCGAGCTCGTCTATGCCAGCCTGCTTGAGGAGTTGCTCTACTTCCTCCTCAAACTGTTCCTTCTTGGCGAGTATTTCGGCTGCCTTCCCACTTGAAACAACGGACTTCTGAGCCGGTGTAGCTGTCTGGGCAACGTTGGGGGTCGTTATGAACTCGAGGTCGATATTGCGGACGCTTGTATAGTGGTTAATGCTCCTTCCAAGTTCCTTGGCGTGCCTGCTGAGTATATCTCCAACCGCCTTTTTTGCTTCATCGGGAACCAAGTTAGTCTCGACTGCCGCCGAGAGATTTACCTCGAACTCCCTCCTACCGCGGATGTCAAAGTAAGCCTTCGTGATCTTTATTCCAGCTCCTTCGATTTCGCCTACAACCGTTCTTGCGAAGTTGCTGAAGTAGGGCCACACGTCCTCGAGGACGGAGAGGGTTATCCTGCCGTCCTTGGTCACGTTCCCGGTTTTTTTCTTGTCCCTGTCAACTATCTCCTGAGGCTTGATCTCCCGGCCATCTATCACAACGCTGACATCGCGGATTATGGGTTTGATTTCGGCCTCACGGAGTATAACCGGGGCGTATTTGCTGACGGAATGAAGCAACCTCTTCTCCGCGACCTCTACCTCCCGTGAGCTCCCCGATGAGCTACCGTAGACGTGGACGTTGAGGTAAACAACGCCCTCACCGACGTTGGCATCGAACTCAATTCTGTTGATTGTAAGCCCGCGTATCTTCTTTGCATCCCTCATTACGTACTCGGCATAGGTCTGAAAGGCATTCTCAGGAATGTGCCCCCCATGTAGATTAACAGTGACCTCTGGCTTTTCGGGTTCCCCCTTCGGGACGACATTTGTGGGCTGGGGGACCTGCTCCACGGGCTTGGTGGGAGGGAGTTTTTCCTGTGGCACCTTCTTTGAAACAGGGGCAGGTGTCTCCCGGACGGCGGGAGGTTCCTTGCCTTTAAAAAGCTCCTCCAGTTTGATCTTGGGGGTTTGAGAGTATGCATCAACGTTTTCCGCTATCGAGAGCTTGAGTTCTATTTCATCGAGGGGATAAATGTCAACGACCATGGGGCTTCGGAGGACTGACTTTAGAGCCGTTATTGCCTCCTCACCGATGAGTGACCTCTTGGTGTCGATTACAAGGCCCTCTGAAGCGAGCAACTTTGTCCTGTCAATGAGCAGGGTGATGTAGTACTTGCCCTCCTTACCCTTCGCGAATACCTTGAGAAAAGCCCCGCTTCCCTGTTGAAGTGCATTTTTGACTGTCCCCACCAAGTCATCAGCTGACGTAACGACTGCGTTCTCCACCATGGGGCTTTTGTCGGGCAACTGCATTGTCACCACCATTAGCTATATATATCCCTCGTTCAAAGAACCCTGAGAGGAATATCACCGTCTTAGTATAATGGCGCTTGTATTTAAACATTATTGTGCAGAAAGGTGAGCATCATGCGGGTGCTGGTGTTGGGAGGAGGCGCCCTCGGGCGTTCGGTCGCCGAGTCACTTAGGGGCGAGTTTGAGGTAACGATAATCGAGAAGGACGAGGTAAGGGCAAAAGCACTTGAAGAGAGCGGATTCAACGTCGTTCACGGGGATTTCTCGTACACTGCGACTCTACTTAAAGCGGGCATAGACCGGGCGGAACTCGTCATAATAACCACGACGAACATTGAAACGGTTAAAAAAACAGTCTACGTGGTCAGGAGCAACAACCGAGATGTACCAGTACTCATCGTTCTCCCAGATGAGGTGAGTGTGGAAAGCCTACTCGAGGAGATAAGAGAAGCCTACGAAGCGGACGTTAAGGTGGATTATGCGGTTTCTCCCAGGAATGCCCTGAGAGATGCAATCATAAAGAGCGTTGAGAGAATAGGGGAGAGCAAAAACGCAAAACTCCTCGTAAGGAAGCTCAAGGAACTCAAATCCAGGGGGGACTCCCTTCTAATTCTCATGCATGACAATCCCGACCCCGATGCTATAGCTAGCGCCGCAGCACTGAGCGCTATAGCCGGGACCATAGGGCTGAAAACGCAGATAGTCTACGGCGGGGAGGTAACCCATCACGAGAACAGGGCTTTTGTGAATCTCCTGGGGGTGGACATCAAACGCGTCTCCCCGGGTTCCTACGAGCTTAAGCGTTACCCGTTCATAGCGCTGGTCGACTGCCAGCCGAACGGAAACCTCACGACCCTTGAGCAGCCTGACTATGAGAGGATAAAGATAATAGTTGATCACCATCAGAGTCTCCAGCACCTACAGGAGCTTATCCCCGAGGACGCGTTCATAGATATACGGCCAGACGTTCATTCCGCCGCCGCGATAATGGCCGAGTACCTGCGGACACTCAACATGCCCGTTTCTAAGCTCCTCGCCACGGCGCTCTTCTACGGCATCTATGTGGATACGAAGAAGTTCTCGAAGCTCAGCCACGTTGACCTCAAGGCGATAGAGTTCTTAGCTGGAAGCGTCGACTACGAACTCCTTGACAAGATAGAGCACCCAGATATCAGCACTGAAACCGCGGAGATACTCGCCAAGGCGATAATGAACAGGCGCATCTACAAGAACGTGGTCATAAGCAACGTGGGCTTCATAACCAACCGCGACGCGGTAGCAGAATCCGCGGACTTCCTCCTCCGCCTTGAGGGTATAAACACGGTCCTCGTCTTTGGAATCGTAGATGACCGGATAGAAATATCGGCCAGGACACGCGACGTTAGGGTCAACATAGGCACGGCACTTAGGGGGGCCTTTGGTGACATAGGAAGCGGGGGAGGGCACTCGCAGTCCGGCGGAGCGAGGATACCCCTAGGTCTGTTCAAGCTTGCAAAGGACAAGAACTCGCTTCTGAGGCTTGCAGAGGAGGCAATAAC
The DNA here is from genome assembly GCF_027023865.1 of Thermococcus sp. Classification (NCBI taxonomy): domain Archaea; kingdom Methanobacteriati; phylum Methanobacteriota; class Thermococci; order Thermococcales; family Thermococcaceae; genus Thermococcus; species Thermococcus sp. Next base: position 301,157 of record NZ_JALVUC010000019.1, read on the forward strand.
GGAGAAGTTCCTCGAGGCGTTAAAAGTTAAAGAGGGTTGATCACTCCTCCTTTGCCTTCACTAGGATTATGTCCCCTATGGCGGTGACCCGCTCGTAGGGAACACCGACTTTTTCCCCGGGCAGACCTAGGGCCAGAACCCTTCCGGCTCCACGGTTAATGTCTATGAGTATTTCATCAACGTAACCCACGTAGTGGCCCTTTGTGTTGTAAATCTGCTTGCCGTAGAGCTTTGAGAGGCGCGTTACCATTTAAATCACCGGGATAGGTTACTGACGAACGTATTTAAACATTACCTCCACCAACCTTTCCCTCGGCCAGTCTCCTCGCGAACCCATAGCCCCATCTTGCCAACGAACCGAAGAACGCCAGTGCCGTGGCACTGCCTGAGACCTGAAATATGATTGGTATCACGAACTCGTTCCCGGCGAGTGGCGGGTAGTCCTTGAGGGTCAGCACCACGAGGACAAAGCCTCCTAAGTAAGCCATGGGGACGGTCACCACATCTGAGAATGAAGGGGGGCGGATGAACATCATAACCCCCAGCGTCAGGCCTAGGACGAGGTAGAGGGGTGTCATACCTGCATTCCCAGGAACCCACCATATAATTAGGAGAAGCGAAGAGAGAGCCCCGAGGGGAAACGAAAATGCAGAGGCGTTGAAACGTTCAAGTTTCTCCCCTCTCAGGCCGAGGAAGGTGCCGCCCAGGAACCCCACGTATATCAGGTAAATCATGTTCATCTGCTCCAAGGGTTCATAAAGCAGGATTGCGACCACGAATCCGAGAAAGGATCCCATGCCGGCGAACACCGAAATCCTCTTCCAGTCGATCCTCATCCTCTCACAACCTTTAGTGTTATCCTAGAGCCATCCGCCAGCCCGAGCGCCTCGCGGAGGTAGACCGGTGCAACAACCTCGGCTATCTTCGGGGGATGAATCGTCCTTGAAGGTATCACAACCGCGCCCTCAATCCCGTCTATTCTTACCCGATAAGCCTTAACATCGCCGAAGGTGCGCCCGTTCCTTACAAAGCCCGGCAGGATAACCGGCTGGACGTTGTAGAATGCGTCGAATATCGTTCTTGGAAAGAGGACCTTCACGTTGAGGGTTCCGGGGTAGGGTTCAAAGCCCAGATACCCCCTGATTATTGGCGCGTATTTCCTAACGTAGTAAGCCCCCTCACCTATGCCCGAAATGACCTCTCCGACCATGGTGCCGTTGTGGATGGCCGAGAAAACCCTGCCGCAGAGCTCTTCTAGGAACGCTAAACCATTTGGAGTTATCTCCACGTAGGTCTTCTTGCCCTCGACGGTCTTTTCCACCAGACCTTCCTTCTCCATTTCGTCCAGGAGTCTCATAGCTGACTGAGGAGAAATCCCGAGTTCGTCCCCGAGACCCCTCATCGTAATCCTTGTTTTTTCCCCGACGGCACCGTTCTCTGCAAGGAGCGTGAGCAGTTCAATCTTCTTCATGTTCTCACCTTTGAAAGTCTGTCTGCGATTTTAAGGGGTTTGGGATAGCCGCTTTTGAGCAGTTTTTTGACTATTTCAACGGCCGACCCCAAGTCGATTAGATTTCCCACGCTTACATAAGTTTTTCCCACCTTTTCCAGGAGGTCGAGAGGAACGCCCCTCAGCGGTCTTTTTGCCACCCCAATGGTTGGCCTCCAGAGGAGAAGACCTATGTGGGATGCCAGACCGTAGCGCCTAGGGTGAGCTTTCCCATGCCCTTCAACAAGGAGAACGTCGAATTTCTCCCCCCTAACCGCCAGCAGAACCGGCCTCGTCTCACGGAGAAAAAAGTAGGTAGGAATGTAAGGTGCCCTGATCTCCGTCTCCACAGTCCTTGTCTTCAAAAGTTCGCACTCCAGGAATGAGCAGAGGACGAAGGCAACCTTTGCTCTGTTGTTTCGGTAGGAGACATCAACCGCAGCGACAGTCTTCACCTGGGAAACATCAAGGGGCCTTTCCAATATCCTCATGGAGAGTTTTTCCTGCGCCCGGGCCAGCGCGATTAGCCTTTCGGGGAGAACCTCAACGTTTTCTGAACCACTTAATTCATTAATCATTTGATCACCTAATTATGTAATTAATCCTCCACTTGACCCTCCAGTACCTCAACCGCACTCCTCAGCCGGGACTCAAGCCGGGCGTTGAGCTTGGCCCTCGTCAAATCCTCCAGGGTTCTCTCAAGGATCCCCCTAGCCTGGTCCTGCTTCCCCCTCACGTTAACGAGGCCCTTCGGGTACTCCAGCGTCATAAGCTCCTCATAAACGCTCTCCATGAAACGGTAGGTCTCCTCGGCTTCGTCCAGCTTTCCATTGAGCAAAAGCAGAAGAAAGTGTCTCCTGAGTTCCCCAATGAGGTCACCTATCCCAAGGGAATAATCGGCGTGTGGAACGCCAAGCTCCTCCGGTGCTGGAAACTCCCCCCCGGTCATGTACGCGAAGAACAGGCTTGCCTCCACGAACTCCTGGTGGGCGCTCTGGACATAGCCGGTGTGATAAAGGTCAGGGTGCCCCCTGAGCTTCTCTTTCAGCTCCTTTATCTTTAGATGGGTGATCTCCAACCTCTCACGGGCCTTTTCGGTCTCCCCTCTGTGGAGGGCTTTTATCGTGTCCCCGCTGAGCCTCACAATCTCGCGTGTCAGCTTAAGGGCCTCCTCGCGAAGGGAATCCTTCTCATCAAGGACTTCTCTAATCTCAGCTATTATCTCCCTCAGTTTCATGCTCTCACCGGAGGAGTTTAGAGGGGAAGCTTAAAAATGTGGGCCTCTTATCCCCTTCTTCATTGAAGGCCGAACACTCTCAGGCAGTTAAAAGGGGGTCCTGTGCCGCCCGGAATCGTCGCACCCGCTCATGGCCGGCTTATATAATTTTCAGCATGCTTAAACCACTCCCTGTCCGGGCCATCGGGCGCAGTCAGATGCATACGAAGGATTTTCGGGGAAGATTCTAAGACTTTTGAGATTAATAACCAGTAGGAATATATAACAGTTTTTTTCATGCCGAAAATTATATAAGGGTGCCGCCGAAGGGTCTCTGCTCAACCGGAAGGTGGTGACGCTCATGAACGAAAAGGTGAGGAACATAGTTGTTGAGGAAATGGTAAGGACTCCCGTTGAGATGCAGAAAGTGGAACTCGTTGAGAGGAAGGGCATCGGCCACCCGGACAGCATTGCCGACGGCATAGCCGAGGCGGTCAGCAGGTCACTAAGCAGGGAGTACATAAAAAGGTACGGTATAATCCTCCACCACAACACTGACCAAGTTGAAGTTGTCGGGGGTAAGGCCTACCCCCAGTTCGGCGGCGGCGAGGTCATAAAGCCGATCTACATCCTCCTCTCTGGGAGGGCAGTCGAACTTGTTGATAAGGAAATCTTCCCGGTCCATGAGGTTGCCATAAAGGCCGCCCGCGACTACCTAAAGAAGGCCGTTCGTCACCTCGACCTCGAGCACCATGTCGTCATTGACTCCCGCATCGGTCAGGGAAGCGTCGATCTCGTTGGGGTTTTCAACAAAGCCAGAGAAAACCCAATTCCTCTGGCGAACGACACCAGCTTCGGCGTCGGCTACGCCCCGCTTAGTGAGACTGAAAGGATAGTCTACGAGACGGAGAAGCTCCTCAACGGCGACGAGTTCAAGAAGAAGTGGCCTGCCATCGGTGAGGACATTAAGGTAATGGGGCTTAGAAAGGGCGACGAGATTGACCTCACGATAGCGGCAGCGATAGTTGACAGCGAGGTTGACAACCCTGACGACTACATGGCCGTTAAGGAGGCCATCTACGAGGCCGCGAGAGGGATAGTTGAGTCCCACACCGAGAGACCGACCAAGATCTACGTCAACACCGCGGACGACCCGAAGAAAGACATCTACTACATCACCGTCACCGGAACGAGCGCTGAAGCTGGAGATGACGGAAGCGTTGGAAGGGGCAACCGCGTAAACGGCCTGATACCACCCAACCGGCACATGAGTATGGAGGCCGCCGCGGGTAAGAACCCGGTCAGCCACGTCGGAAAGATTTACAATCTCCTCTCAATGCTCATTGCTAATGACATTGCTGAACAGATAGAGGGTGTGGAAGAGGTCTACGTCAGGATTCTGAGCCAGATAGGCAAGCCCATCGACGAACCTCTCGTTGCCAGCATCCAAGTTATCCCAAAGAAAGGCTACCACCTCGAGACCATCCAGAAGCCGGCCTATGAGATAGCGGACGCCTGGCTCTCGGACATAACCAAGATCCAGAAGATGATACTCGAGGACAAGCTCAACGTTTTCTGATTCCTTCCCTTTTCTCCTTCGTTATCCAACGTTCAGAACCGAATCGAAGAAAGCAGTAAATTCTAGAAGAAGGTAAGGGCCTCACAGGGAGGGCGTCCCCTGCTTTAGGGCGCGGAGGAGCTTTGCCTCCTCAAATGCGAGGGCAACTTTCTCCTTCTTAACCTTAGCGAGCTGGACCGCCTTGACCTGCTTCTGGCGGGCGAGCCTCACGAGCCTGGCCTCCTCCTTGAGGAGTGACTCCTTCCTCTTCTTAACGACCTCAAGCCTCCTCTCGAGAAGTGTGGATTTCAACCTCTCCATATGTATCACCTGCTCTATTAAGGGTATCCAAACCTTATAAGCTTTTCGCCAAATGCTATGAATACCTTCGTCAATCGCCGAGGAACACGCCTATAAACTAGGAGAACGAAGGGATACACCGGTGGAAAGATGATAATCGCCGTGACAGGGACCCCTGGTGTGGGAAAAACGACCGTTTCAAAGCTCCTGAGCAGGAGGCTGGGCTACGGGTACGTCGGAGTTAAGGAGTTCGCTGTTGAGAACGGTATAGGCAGACCGATAGGAGAAGAACTGGAAATAGATGTTGATGAACTTGCGGGGAAGATGGAGAAGGCGTTTAGCGGAAAAAACGTCGTTATCGATGGCCATTTGAGCCACTTCGTCCCTGCAGACCTCGTTATAGTCCTCCGTGCTCATCCAAAACTCGTCGCTGATAGGCTGAAAAAGAGAGGTTACTCAAGGAAAAAGCTGTCAGAGAACGTTGAGGCCGAATTCATAGATGTCATCCTCGTCGAGGCCCTCGAGGAGAACGAACGCGTTATTGAGGTTGATGCGACTGGAAAAACCCCGGGGGAGATCGTTGAGGAGATAATTGGCCTCCTAGCGAGGGGAACCCAAAAACGCGTCGGAGTAGTAGACTGGAGCGATGCATACGATGAGGTGATTCCCTACCTGGACCTTGGAGGTGATTGAATGAGAATCCTGGCCATCACCGACGTCCACGGACGGGTTTCAGAGGTTGAGAAGCTCACCGAGAAGGTTCTGGAGATAGAGCCAGGCCTGATTCTACTTGCCGGGGACATAACCCACTTCTCAGGAAGGGACTCGGCCAGAAAGGTTCTCAAACCGTTGCTCACCCTTAACGTACCCATTCTCGCAGTTCACGGCAACTGCGACGGACGGGACGTTCCGGTTCTCCTTGAGGAACTTGGAATCGGCCTCCATAACAGGAGGGTCAAGTTTAAAGGTACTGGGATAGTGGGAATCGGCGGTTCCAATATCACCCCCTTCAACACCGTCTGGGAGCTAACGGAGGACGAGATGAGAGCGATACTTGAGAAAAACTACCACGATGGAGATGTAGTCCTTTCCCACACTCCGCCGAAGGATACAAGGGCTGATAGAGTTCACTCGGGACTCCACGTCGGTAGCCTATCGCTCAGGGAGTTCATTGAAGAGAGACAGCCCCCGCTCGTCGTCTGCGGCCACATCCACGAGGCGAGAAGCACTGACAAGATCAGTGAAACGGTCATTGTAAACCCCGGCCCACTCTTTAAGGGTTACTACTCGGTAATAGAGTTTGATGAAAGGGAGAAAAAGGTGAGGAATGTGGAGCTGACAAGGCTCTAGTTCAAACCAGCTTCTTTTCCTTTAGGACTCTCTCCATCCTGTCCATCGCTTCCTCGAGCTTCTCATACGCTGTAGCATAGCTTATCCGGATATAGCCCTCGCCGGCCTTCCCAAAAGCGCTTCCCGGAACCACCGCAACCCTCGCATCCTTGAGCATCAGCTCGCTGAATTGATGATCGGTTAGACCCGTATCCCTGATACGCGGGAGGATGTAGAAGGCCCCCCTAGGCTTGACCGTCGGGAGTCCCATCTCGTTGAGCCTCCTCCAGACGAGGTTCCTCCTCCTGTCGTACTCCCTTCTCATCCCCTCGACTGCCTTCCAGCTCCTCTCGTCGTCAAGAGCTTTAGCTGCCGCGTACTGGGTGAAGGTAACAGGGCAGGTTGCGTTGTACATCTGGAAGCGGGTCATCCTCTCGATTATCCAGGCAGGGGCCGCAACGAAGCCGAGCCTCCATCCGGTCATTGCGAAAGTCTTCGAGAACCCGTTAACCGTTATGGTCCTTTCGAACATGCCGTCAAGGGAAGCGATGCTGTGATTCTTAACGCCGTCGTAGACGAAGTGTTCGTAAACCTCATCGCTAAAGATCATGAGGTCGTGCTCCACCGCGAAGTCCGCTACTTCTTTAATGTCTTTCCTCATCAGAACCGCACCTGTCGGATTGTTTGGTGTGTTTAGGATAAGCGCGCGGGTTTTTTCAGTAACGTGCTTCTCCAAGTCGTCAACCGAAAGGCGGAACTCGTTCTCCTCGTAGGTTGGCACCTCCACGGGCTTCCCTCCGGCGAGGATAACTGCAGGAGCATAGGTTACAAAGGCGGGACTTGGGATGAGAACTTCCTCACCATCCTTAAGGAAGGCCGCAAATCCCATCAGAAACGCCTGGTTTGCTCCCGCAAGAACCATTATTTCCGTCTTTGGATTTGCTTCAATGCCATTCTGCTCCTTGAACTTCTTTGCGAGGACCTCACGGAGCATCGGAAGTCCCGCGTTGGGGCCATAGTGGGTCATTCCCTTATCAAGGGCCTCCTTGGCATACTCCATAATATGCTTGGGTGTTACAAAGTCCGGTTCACCTATTCCCAGGGAGATAAGGCCCTCAATATCCTGGGCGAGATCAAAGAGCTTCCTTATCTCAGAAGGATTGACGAGTTTCAGCCTGTCGCTCAGCGCCATGAGGATCACCGACAACCATTGGAACCAATGCTTATAACGTTACCTCAACGAAAAAATGTTCATCGAAGTGCTGAATGCTACATTAAAGCAAGTTATTACATTTCTCTTTGTGAAATATTGCACTCGAGCTGATCTCTTCCCTGCTTTTAAGGTGGGCTTGAAAAGAAAATCTCCGTTTTCTTGTACTCTGACTTTTTCTTTTTGCAAGCCTCGCCCTTCAGGGTGGGGGGGAGGTCATAAGCTGTAATCCTATAAAGTTTCAGAACTAGTTAGTACCTTGAGACAAGGAAAATGTGAGGCAACGCTTAACGTTGAGGCTAAGCTGGAATGCCGATGGATTTGGTACGTACTCTTACACAGTTATCTTTGCTTTAACGGGAGAAAAATCTACACTCTGTAGATAGAAAACAGTGAAACATTCGGGAGATTCTAAGTTTGGAGGTCACTGGCAATTTACACTCTTATACACCTCTTTAACAAAAGATTTTTCTCTGGTTTTCAACAACCCTCGTCCTTCAGGATCTTTCCAATGTCTCTTAGGCTCATCCTGTACTTTTTAGCGAGCTCCCTCGTTGAGAGGCTCCTCCGGTAACCCCCATTATCCTCTCAGCCAACTCCACTCCCCCACCTCCTTGATACCCTGATACCTTGATACCATGTTTCTACATTTTCACTTTTTCTACTCACTTACACTTTTACTCTCTTCACGTTTACACTCTAACTCCTTTTTCACTTCTGCACTTTCACTCTTTCTACACTTTTACACCTCGACAACGCGTGAGAAACTCACGCATATTATTCATATGTATAGAGTAAAAGTGTATTTCGAAGTGAAAATAGTGAAAATGGTGTAAACGTCACAGCGCCCGTGCGCCACATCACAATAATGACATGTGCCCACCACACCCCACACTTTTACAAAAAAACCACCTTTTTCGATAGTTATTTGTAGAAATTGTTTTTTCGTCCACTTCCACTTTCACTATTACCTACGCTTCTACCGTAGTTTTTTGAACGCTTTTTCCGTATATAATTGTGAAAATTGTAGAAGAGTCTTATTGCAACCTCCGCTACCGCCCTCTCAAGAGAACACTGACCTCCTCCTTTTCACAAGCCTCGCCCTTCAGGGTATGACTTTCAATTCTCCTAGAGTCTTATTGCAACTCGAACCTGCCCCTGACGGGTATTAGTGCTTACTACAGTTTCAATTCTCCTAGAGTCTTATTGCAACACCCTTATTACAACTTCACCCAGCCCACCAACACCGAGTTTCAATTCTCCTAGAGTCTTATTGCAACTGGGCTGAACTACATAATAATGAACAAACTGATTCCAGGTTTCAATTCTCCTAGAGTCTTATTGCAACCTTGTCAGCAGGGCAAAGGAGCTTTACCGTGCCCTAAGTTTCAATTCTCCTAGAGTCTTATTGCAACGTGCGTCCCAAGTAGTTGATCGAGAAAGTCCTCGACGTTTCAATTCTCCTAGAGTCTTATTGCAACGCATACGAGGCCGAGTTCAGGCTCAAGGGGCTTAAAGGTTTCAATTCTCCTAGAGTCTTATTGCAACAACGTGGCTAAAAGAAAAAACTCCAAAATTCATATGGGGTTTCAATTCTCCTAGAGTCTTATTGCAACCGTGTGTGGATACAAAGCACGGATAATTTAATCATCATGTTTCAATTCTCCTAGAGTCTTATTGCAACATAAACAAAAAATAAAAAGGGTTGTCATGGAAACATAGTTTCAATTCTCCTAGAGTCTTATTGCAACATAAACAAAAAATAAAAAGGGTTGTCATGGAAACATAGTTTCAATTCTCCTAGAGTCTTATTGCAACAGCTTTTTCGCCTCAAAGTCTTCCTGCCACCGCTTCGTTTCAATTCTCCTAGAGTCTTATTGCAACATGAGTGTGGCCATCAGCTGGTCGTTGGAGCTTCCAGGTTTCAATTCTCCTAGAGTCTTATTGCAACAACCTTAGCCCGCCCAACGCCAGCATCCGACGTCACGTTTCAATTCTCCTAGAGTCTTATTGCAACGCCACGAATACGAACCCGGAGGTATCGCTTTGAAGAAGTTTCAATTCTCCTAGAGTCTTATTGCAACAGGTCGACTTTTTCTTCCATTTGCTCTATGGGACGATAAGAACTCTCAAATCTTATAAACTTTTTCCCAGAGGGGTCTTGGGAAAGCCCTGAGATAGATGGATTTCCGCCCATTGGATGGTTGGGTTCAGCAGATAACTTCATGCCATAAGGGCGTTTCTGGGGTGAACTTTTATGTACACGAAACCTCCAGAGGGGAAAATGCTCTTAAACCGACTAAAACACTCTTTAAAACCCTTAATTCAAAAACATGTTGATTTCTACTGGGGTACCAGAGATTTCCACTCCTCACAACCCTCCGTTCAAAACTTTGAAAAAATTTCGTTACAAGTTACGTTAAATTATGTAACTTATTGTTAGACAATAACTAAAAGTTACTAAAGACTTCCAAAACCTCCACTGAGGAGGTTTCCCAAAAAGTAGTCCTCATAAATACTAGCTTTGTGATTAAGACCGTCTAAGGTTGATACGGAAAAGGCCTAAAAGCTAGGAGTCATAATTCTGGTGGTGGTAGTGTGTACATTGTCATCGTCTACGACGTCTCGGTCGAGCGGGTTAACAAGGTGAAGAAGTTCCTCCGCCAGCATCTTCACTGGGTTCAGAACAGCGTCTTCGAGGGAGAAGTAACCAGGGCCGAGTTCGAGCGTATAAAGGCCGGCCTGAAAGACCTCATTGAGGAGGATGAGGACTCCGTCGTGATCTACAGACTCCGCTCGATGCCCCAGCGAGATGTAATGGGGGTGGAGAAGAACCCGCTGGAGGACATCATCTAGACTTCTCCCATGGTCTGTCTACCGCGCTGCATATGGGTTTGAATAGGCATGACTCGCATTCAGTATGATAACGTGGGATTATCCACGCCGGGAACTTTCCCTGCTCAAGGGCCTCCACGCCATTTATCACGACCCTCGCGCGCCCCAGCATCTTGCTGAATGCCTCTTCGTCCCTCTCCACTTTGAAGTGCCTGAAGTCGAGGCCGTCCCTGTCGAAGACGTAGATGTAGCCCTCATCCAAGCCGGCCATGTTAAGGTAGGCGTTGAGCTGCTCCACCCATATCTTCGAGGGCTCCTCCATCTCGTCGAGGCTTCCGAGCCCGTTCTCCTGGTTGAAGCCCTTGAGCTTGAACTCCAGCACCCTGTCCCCAAGTATTGCGTCCGCCCTCCCCACGAGAATCCAGCCGTCGGTGATTCCGTACTCCAGCGGCACCTCAAACTCTATCTCCTCCAGGTCAACGTTCTCCTGCACCCATCTGTGGAGCAGCGTCCCGAGGAGCATCTCCCCGGTGCGCTCGTACTTGAATGTCCCAAGGTAGGTCGAGAGCGCCGCCCTCCTGAGGCAGAAGCTCAAAGAGGTCACCCATATCCTCCTCGGCGATCTCTTTCCTGCTATCTTGTTCCTTATCTCCCGGTTGAACGTTTCGAGCCTGTCGGGATTTTCCATTTACATCACCTCAGAACCATACCACCAGTAGTTTTTTATGTAGCCATTTGTTATTCTGCAAGGAATAATGCTAACTTGACTACCAAGTTCCTTCTCCAGTACGGTGGCCTCTCCGCACCGTATCCAATTTTGGAGTCTAAAAGAGAGAGCTTATTATACCCTATATCTTTTGGCGGTTTTGTCATAATCTTAGCAATTTTTTCTGGTGAAATTGGCCTCCATGTTTCCAAGAATCTTGACTCTCCTTGTGTGTGAAGGATATAATCAGATGTTATATTCTTGTTCTCTAACTTATAGCTCTGGTACTCCAGAAGGTCACCCCACCCCATATTGCGTTTCTTGCCTATCCCAAATTTCCCCAAGATGCGTAGGAGTTCATCAAGCTTTCTTTGAGAAATACCGTTAACAATTGAGGCCCACATTAAGTTTGGAGTATATAACCTTAGTGAATAATCCACGGCCTTATAGGGGCCGCTCTGGGAACTTGGGAGTCCCTTGGTTTTCTTTGTTAAGCTAACCCCCATGGAGTTACGCAAGATTTCGACTTTGATTGTATCATCTCTCCGTCCAAGTCGTAGGAATATTTGAGACGACTCCCACTTTTTAGGGCGTTGCCCCTCTGAGAACTCATAACGAGCTTCGTCATCAACATTAAATACTGCCTTGAATCCCATAGGCGTTGTTATTGTGAGAGTCTCCTTGTTTACAGTGCAGGGCAACAAATACGAACTTCTGATATCGGATACCCATTCCAATTCTTTTGCCGTTAAGACGTCTTCTAAGTATTTAGCTCTCCAATCTGGGTCGTTTGAGAGCTTTGTTTTATAGTACTCTGTGAATGCTAAAGGACCGTCTAATGGTATCAATTCCTGAGAAAGCTCATTTGGGTTAGAAAGAGAGAAGGACAGAGGATAAGCTCTGAACCTTAGAGTTACCAGATACATCACTGCACCTCCGGCGAGTCTTTTAAGTTCCTCATGCCCCTGAACCTTTTCCGTCGGTTCCTGCAGTTCCACTAGAATTGGAGGAACTCTTGAAGAAGCTGTTGGGATTTGTCTCTAATGCATTTAGTATCGTGTTTAGGTTGTCCTGGATGTTGTTAGTATAAGCCTTAATAAAGTCCTCCCGTTTTTTGTCGTCAATCCCAGATAGCTCGATTTTTACTTTCCCAAGACCCCCTGCAACACGACCACCAATTTTGTCCAGACGTTCGAGGGTCTTTAGAACGAGCCCCCATTCTGCGTCTGTCATCGGAATTATATCTTCAACATAGCTGTAGAATACTGTTCCCGGAACAACCACCTGCCTGTATAACCTCTGTTGTACTGCGCTGTCCCCAGCTTTGGCCTCTTCAATTTTGCCCTGAACGTTTAGCAGTTCCTTTAGCTGCATTACTTTGTTCGTATCGTCTTTGCGGGTTATTAAAACCGAAGAGGTAATCTCTGAAAGAGCAGGGGTACTCTCGTTGAGGGAAACCCCGAGATCAGTTAGCAAAGACTTTGTTTCTTTAGTAACTGGATATCCAATTCCAACCTTAATCCTCCCCGGGATGATTATTTTCTTTAGGGCAACCCCCATTATGGAGAGTGGCAGGAGAGGGTAGATGTAATTCTCCATTATCTCTTTGATGTTGGGCATGCCTTGGGATTTCTCTTCACCGCTAAGTATCCCTCCACTAAATAGAGACATGAGTGTTCCAATGTGTGCATTTAAAGACTCCTGTTTTTCTGGAGCTCCAGTTTCCTTCTTCGATTCCGTTAGGGCACTTTTCACATCCTCTAGGAACTGGAGCGCCATCTGATCTCTCAAAACTCCCCTAAGGCTGTTGCCTGGAATCACTGGAACCTCGAGTGCAGTGCCATCTTCCTTAACTATTGGTAGGGAATAGAGTAGAGTCTCTATTCCTATGGACTCATACCCAACACTTATAGGCTCAAGAGCCTTCATCTTCAGTACTACTCTCATTTTTGCCACCTCCAGATATGCTTTCAACATACGCTGCATAAAGAACCGTGCTCAGGTAAGGGTAGGCCTTTAGAAACTTGAGAACTTCCCCCTCGTGCTCTTTTGCTTTCCTGTATACTTCTTTGAAGTTTTCTCCTTTTTCTCGTGAAACAAAGAGGGAATCACCAGCTACCTGGTTGAGTAGTTTCTCAACAAATTCGTTGAGGTCATTGGAGCTCTTGGCGACTACTGCTATCCTCTTTGCAAGGATCGAATACTTTTTTCTGCGAACTTTGTCCCCCATAGACCCCCAGTCTACGAGGCCATCTATAGCACCCAACAAGGAAACAACTAAATCCTCAATTTTTTCTTGCACGGGAGCCACCTCCTTTTTGTATAGCAACTTTGGGAACCCCAAAAATCGGATTATAAACACTCCTGATCCTCTGAACAAGATTCGGACCGGTATTTGGATGAGAACTGTAAAACTTCCTTGCTATTGCGAACTCTTCAGAGGTCATGTCCTTTTCATTCCCTGGGAACACAACTCTGGAGTGAATGCCGCTTTGAAGAACAAACTTCTTCTTTGAATAGCGTAAGGCAACACTTAGAACTTGGGGAGTCATATCTGCGATGTATGGATAAATGACCACTTTGGGATTTAAGTAAAATGCTGTTGCCCATTCGTTTTTCTTAGTTATTTTTTGCAACTCTTTGGATCTATGGAGGGAGTAATACACCTCACTCAGTAACTCAAGCCATATTTTTGAGGATATGCTCCGCAGGAGGTTCTCACTTCTGAAGATCGGAACCTCAGTAGATATGAGACGCATTTCTAATACCGCTTCCTCAGCGAGATACTTGTTCACCCCTTGGGCTCTAAATAGTTCTTCGATTTCAAACCCAAGCTTACATGCAGGACATACGCTCGCTCCATGCGTTAAAAGAAGCCATGTATCTGTGAACTTATTTGCCATAATGCTTTTCACTTTTTCATTGTTACTGATAGATTCTCCAGGTTCGCCACAGAAAATACACATGGTGTCGCTCTCAAATTCGCCAGTTAAAGATCTTGCAATTTTTGATATATCAATGCTATTAAATGCAGTTTCCTGTTTGTTCTTTGAGAGAGAGCGCTTGAGGTCTTCAATTAACGTACCAAGAAGAGTATCTAAGGGTAGTAAACCATTTCCAGCATCAACATAGACCAAATAGGCGTCTTGGGTCCCAGCAAAATATATAGTAGATAAAGCCATTCCGAATGGCACTTTAACGCCCCGGATCATCTTTGCTTTTGTGTCTATATCGAGCACTATCTCCGATCCCTCGTAGTATTCGAAGTAGAAAGCTTCCTTATGGAACTTGGAAGGTAGGGGTATAATCATCGTGTTTTCTTTAATTTCAATTTTCCAGTCGTTTTCCTGTATTAGCTTCCCCACGTCTTCTATTCTTTTAAGATATGGGATAGGTCTATACTCATACCGAATTCTTGAAACACCCAGTATCTTTTGAAATCTTTCCGCGTACCTACGGCTTAACTCCTTAGAAAGCATCTCTTTCAGCAAAGCTAGTAGGAACATCCTATACTTTCCAGGAACTCGTAAGTGCTGGATAATTACATAATCATCTCTCTGTGGCAAAGCGAAGGGTAAGCTAGTTTCTAATGCAGAAATAAGCTTGCTATTTTCGATTTGACATATTTCATTGCACCCTCTCGTTTTATAGTTCGGATGGTGCCATTGAGATATCCTAGCAACGTTAAAAACATTAATCGAGTCCTTAAACTCAGACAACAGTTGAACGTATGTCTTCTGGTTTGTTATATAGTGATACCAGCCCCACCGGTTTTTTCTTGTGTTCCACCTAAAGTCGAATACCGGCTTGTAATAGTCATGAATTAAAGCCGCTAGTGTTGTCTCTGGCGAATTGAACTTCAAAGATGCTGTGGCAACTGATATCAGGTGGTGAGTCAACTCGTCTAAGTGGGGCAACCCACTTACCCGATCTGTTCTAGCTATTGTGCCCTTGATTAAAGCGAAACTTGATTCTTGGTTTAACGTTTCTGCCTGTTGGGTACGGGAAGACATGACAGACTTGTCTTTTGATTTACGAGAGTTGCGTTTTATTGTCAGGAACTCATCAAGCCTCTTTTCCCTTCCGATCTTTTCCACCTCCCCTCCAGCTCTTCTTCACCCTCTGCCTTCTCCCATCAACCTTCACCATCCCGAAGCCTATCGAGTTCTTCTCCCCGAAGCCGGCTAGATAACCGGCCCTGAGCAAACCTTCGTCGCCCTTCGCGCGGAAGACCAAATGCCAGGCGGTCTGGAAGATGCCCGGCTTGACCTCGAAGCGCTTGGGCTTTGCACTTAACACCTTCATCTCGAACTCCTCCGGCGGCCTGGCCCCGTGGAGGTGCATGTACTTCTCCCTGAGGTTCTCCCTCATCAGCTCGTAGAACTCCGGCTCCGCGGGGGAGAGGTCGTAGCTCTTCGGCCTTCCGAACTGGACCCTCCTGGTAGTTACCGCCACCGGCGAGAGCGTCACGAACTTCCTACCGCTCAGCTTCTCCGGCTCGTACAGGGCTTTAACCGTCTCCGCTGTGAAGCGCTCATCCCAGAGCTCCACTTCAGGCCGCTGAAGTAGCCCTCCTATGAAGGCCTCCGCTATCTCAGGGACGGCGGTCGAGAAGTAGAAGAAGCCGTGTCCGTGGCTGAGCAGTCCGCTCCTGTCCTCGGCAAGCTCCCTCCTCTCCGCCATGAAGAGCGAGTACGTGAAGAGCTTTGGGACCTTTGGGGAATGGAGACTTAAACTAAGGTCAGGGTTAATCCGGCCGATACTGCGGTATATGAGCCCCTGGAGGTGGTGCTGGTGGCTGAAGGGGATCCTAAAGGGCTCGTTCTCGGGCAGGAGTCTTATTAAGAACCGCAATCCAACCCCTCCGGTGTATGACTTGAAACAACCGGGGGCGGTACGATTCAAAACCTTATAAGGCTTGCCCCTATCAGGAGTGTAAATCAAAATATTACAAAAAGTTCCATACTACGAGATTGAAAGGAGTAACCTGCTTCTGCTGGAGGCTCATCAAAGGCCCGGGAAGTTCGGTAGGAAGTCTTTGCGTTCTATGAGGGATACGATAACCTGCTATTATCTACGACCCAATTTAGGGTTGTGGTAGATGAAACCATCAGAGAAACGATCGCTGGAAAGCATAAACTGACCTTCTCCCCGCCGTGAAGGGCGAGGGTTCCAACGAGCTAACCCCTCGCTAAGGGTGGAGAGGTTTGAGGGGCTTCATTAAAACCCAAACCAAAACGGGCTTTCAGCCCCTCTGGCCGGGTCTTCGGCCAGTTACCCCTCCCTTGAGCGAACAAACCGCCCAAGTTCGGGGTTATGGTTTTTACCGCTTTTCTCAAAATGTTAAAAGCACCAACTAAATCCGCGTTAAACACAAGCCCCGTTACGGGACACTTAAACAATCCTCGAACAAAGCGAGCCCCATAGTGAGGCTTCCCGCAGACAGGGCAGGTCTTAGAAGTGAAAGCCTCATCAACGACATCAACGCTAATACCATACTCCTCGGCAACCTCCCTGAGGCGTTGAATCACCGTGTTAAACCGCCAGACGTGAGAAAGAAGGAAGTTTTGCCTCGTCCCCTTATCAGAGTTTCTACTGATGCCTTTAGGATAACCGACCACGATCCTTGAAACTCCGAGGTGATAAAGCCTCTCGACGGTCTGCCTCACGGCAGTGTTAATGTAGTGCTTGGCTTGGAGTTTGGCCTTCTGATGAAGAGCTTTGAGTTTTCTGCTCTTTTTAGTCCCGCTCTTGTTGAGTTTTGACTGATAGTCAACAATCTTCTTCCGCCAGTAGAAGGCAATGCTCTTGAGTGGTCTTCCGTTCACGAGAAAACTTTCTCCATTCTCGACATAGACGGCCATTAAATTGTTCACTCCTAAATCAATTCCAGCAGAGAGGTT